>NZ_JALQDP010000038.1:0-404573 GCF_023631165.1 Caballeronia sp. AZ1_KS37
GCATCGACTTGCGTGACGGGCGCGACGTTGGTCTGCGGGCTGGCGAACGAGAAGCCGCCGTTGACATTGGCGTTGACGCCGTTGTTCTGGAAGATGCTGGAGCCGCCGACGATAGCGCCCATTTCTTCACGGTCGAGTTCTTTGCTGACTGCGAGGGATTCGATCTTCAACATGATGGTTCTCCGGATGCGTGGATGATTGCGATGAGATGGGGAATCAGAGTGCGACGCCGCCAAGCAGGCTGCCGACCGAAGCGAGCGACTTGGTGATGTTCTTCACGTCGACGTCGGTGTGTTGCGAGGCATCGACTTGCGTGACGGGCGCGACGTTCGTTTGCGGGCTGGCGAAGGAGAAGCCGCCGTTGACGTTGGCGTTGATGCCGTTGTTCTGGAAGATGCTGGAACCGCCGACGATGGCGCCCATTTCAGCACGGCCGAGTTCTTTGCTGACAGCGAGGTTGTCGATCTTCAACATGATGTAGCTCCTGACTTGGTTGGTTGGATGAGCACCAATCGTTGCGCTCGCAGCTACATATGCGAGGGCTGTGCCAGCGGCTACTAGAGGATCTGTTCGGTTAATGCAAGTCATTGATCGACATACAAAATCGAGGTAATCAAAGCAGATCTCTACGCGCAGTCCAGGTCGCTAATGGTCGCCGGCTGTCGGCCGTCCAAAGACAGATACTCGAAACATGTCTGGAGCCGGCGAACACGCAAGGTAATAAGACACGCGACACGTTTCACGCCGCAAGAAGAGAGACGAAACTACGGAATCCGAAGTGTCGATGAAAAAGACGAACAGCGCTCGCATCGAGCGTTGGGTCGCAACTTGGGGAAGGAAGAACCGGCAGGAAGGGAGTACAGCGAAGAGAAGCAAGGAGAAGGAAGCAGCGTTGTCCCTTCTCCCCTTGTAGACGATGCCTTACAGCTTTCCGCCCACGATCAGGCTGCCGACGGAATCAAGCGTCTTCGTCACGTTCGTCAGGTCGACGTTGGTGTGCGTCGAAGCATCGACTTGCGTGACGGGCGCGACGTTGGTCTGCGGGCTGGCGAACGAGAAGCCGCCGTTGTAGTTGGCGTTGATGCCGTTGTTCTGGAAGATGCTCGCGCCGCCGACGATGGCGCCCATTTCAGCACGGCCGAGTTCTTTGCTAACGGCGAGGTTTTCGATCTTCAGCATGATGTGTCTCCTGGGACGGGTTGGGTTGGGTGAGCACCAATCGTTGCGCTCGCATCTCCATATGCGAGAGCTGTGCCAGAAGCGTCCGGATGTTGTCCGGTTAGGCCGATCCATTGAATAGCAAGGCTCACCGGGCATCTACAGCATCATTCACGAACGAGAGGCGCATCGATTCGTCGGCTGCGCGATGACAGATCGCCGAACATGTCGGCGCACGACCGACGGTCCGCGTACACGAATGCGACGGGCTCAGTGAAACAGCCCATATCACATGCACGCACCGTACAACGCTGGTGACAAAGCCACTTGCAGGCGATTGCCTTAGCGGAAAAAAGCCAAAAGAGGAGCGGCCTGGTCAATCCGCGCATTGCGCGCGTGCGGCCTTCGGAACAATGACGAGAAGGAGAAGGAAACGTCGTCGGTTCCTTCTCCCTTCGAGGGATGATGCTTACAGCTTCGCGCCGAGAATTTCGCTGCCGACCGTGGTGAGCGACTTCGTGATGTTCTTCACGTCGACGTCGATATGTTGCGAAGCATCGACTTGCGTGACGGGCGCGACGTTGGTCTGCGGGCTGGCGAACGAGAAGCCGCCGTTGACATTGGCGTTGACGCCGTTGTTCTGGAAGATGCTGGAGCCGCCGACGATAGCGCCCATTTCTTCACGGTCGAGTTCTTTGCTGACTGCGAGGGATTCGATCTTCAACATGATGGTTCTCCGGATGCGTGGATGATTGCGATGAGATGGGGAATCAGAGTGCGACGCCGCCAAGCAGGCTGCCGACCGAAGCGAGCGACTTGGTGATGTTCTTCACGTCGACGTCGGTGTGTTGCGAGGCATCGACTTGCGTGACGGGCGCGACGTTCGTTTGCGGGCTGGCGAAGGAGAAGCCGCCGTTGACGTTGGCGTTGATGCCGTTGTTCTGGAAGATGCTGGAACCGCCGACGATGGCGCCCATTTCAGCACGGCCGAGTTCTTTGCTGACAGCGAGGTTGTCGATCTTCAACATGATGTAGCTCCTGACTTGGTTGGTTGGATGAGCACCAATCGTTGCGCTCGCAGCTACATATGCGAGGGCTGTGCCAGCGGCTACTAGAGGACCTGTTCGGTTAACTCGCCGGCCTGATAGGAAAGGGATTGCGGGGTGGAAGCGCGATTTGCGCGCCGAAACCATCCGCAATAGGCGAGGCCGAAGTGTGGGCCGCAGAGAAACAGAGGGCGGGGACTTGTCGGATTCCGACGAACAGCGTGGTCAACGATACGGGACGCGCGTGCGCGGACGAGCCGCGTCCCGTATCAGAGTCGATGAGATGAAGATCAGCTTAGAGCTGCGGAGAAACACCGAGCGGCGCAATGGGTTCCATGACCGGCGCGCTTTCCGGCTTCAGATCCTTGATGAAGGTGTCGGACATCGCGATCACGGTGGCGAGCGCGCGCGTGTCGTAGAGCGCGTGATCGACGTCGCCGCACACGGCGGCCCGGACGCGCGTCGTTCGAGACAGCTTCTTGCCGTGCCTGCCGAAATGCGCGTTCAGTTGATCGAGACCTTCGTCGCCTGCGCCGTACACGAGCAGCGTGCGCACGCCTTTGCGTTCGAGCGCATGGACGATGCTGTGCGGATCCGTGAGCGAACCGTGATCCGCCTGAACGACCTTCTTGCGCGTCACACCGGGCATCTGCGATTGCAGCCGCGCCGCCGCATTCGATGCGAAAGCTTTCAGGATCGGCTTGAGTCCGCGCTTGCCGCTCAGCACGAGCCACCATTTTTGCGGCTTCAGGATCGCGGGTCCGAGACGCGCCATCGTGTTGCGCCGCTGCGCTCTGAGCTCTTGCAGCGTCAGATGCTCAGGTACATGGAAGCGCTGCAGATTCACGGCGATGACAGCGCCGATAGCCGGCTCGATCAGCGAAGCGCGCAACGCGCTATATGCACCCGAGCAGATGCCGAACACAACGACGTTATCGTAGCCCTTGCGTTTGAGCCATGCAGCTGCGGTCGCGACATCCTCGATCGTGGTTTGCGCATGAATCGACGCAACGGTGTCGTGCGTGCCATCCGGCGAACGTGCGGGACTGTCGCCGATGCCACGCGCATCGAAGCGCAACGATGCGATGCCGCGTTGTGCCATCTCCCGCGCCATGCGGACGGACAGCCGGCTGTCGCCTTGATGCACGCTGCCCGCCGTATTCGTGATGACGATCACAGGGCCGCCCGGCAGTCCGTCGCGCGGCTCGCACAAGATGCCGAAGAGTCCTGCAGCGCCGAAGATCACCGGGCGCTCGATCGCTTCCGGCGTTTCGATGATCGCATCGTCGCTCATGCTCGGCCGCGCTGCCTTTCTCGTGCGGGCCGGCTTGAGATCGCGGGCCATGCCTTCGGCCACGCCCTCCTCGATCCATTGCGCCGCGCGCTTGAGCGTCTTCTCGGGCAGGACCGACGATGCAGTCTCCTGCATGAATTCGAAGTAGTCGTCGAAGGCTTCCGTCTGCACGTCGACGCCTCGATCGAGCAATACGTTGCATAGCGACCGGCTCGCGCCCGGCCGCAAGTCGGCCACGAACACGCGCTTGGGCAGAGCGGACTGATGACTCATCGCCTTGCCGAGATCGAGCCCGCTCAGGCGGCTGCGAAACGCTTCGCTATAAACCTGACCGAGCACGTGATATGGCGAATCGACCTGCACCGCTCTCACGACGACGGGAAGATTTTCGACCCACGTCTGTCGCAGCGCGGTGAGTTCGCGCAGATAGTGGCGTCCGTTGACCACGGGCGCGAGGAGCGCGAGCGAATCCACCAGCGGATGATGCGATGCCAGCGCAGCCAGTGTGCCGCCCAGACGCAAGCCGCACAGCGTGACTTTCGTTACGCCCGTTTCCTGTCGCAAACGTTCGATAGCCGCGCCGATATCCGCGATGAAGTGATCGACCCGATCGCTCTCATGATCGATGCCGACTGAATCGCCGGTCGCCAGATAGTCGAAGCGCAAGACCGGAATGCCGCGTCGGGAAAGCTCTTCGGCCAGATAGCGCATGGCCTTGTGGCCCCACGCTTCCTCATGCCCGAATGGGTTGCATAGCACGACGCCGTGGCTTCCATGGCCGACGTGAAGCCACCCGAAGCGGCCTCCGAAGACGATCGGCGTCATGCGTCGGCCCCACTTCCAAAATTACCGACGCATAGGCGCTCGCTTCGGTAAGAAGCGATATTGGCAACGCACTGAATCCCTGGGCCGCTCGATGTTTTATTTAGGTCGCGCATTTGTTGAGGTTCTCATTGCACGTTTTGCAAGATTTAACCTCCTTTCGTTTCTGGCCTTCGGTGCGCTGGACAACAAAGTGATGTTTTGCCGCATGCATGGGGATACCGCCATGCATGCACGAGACCGGTCGTCTAGACGTCGATGCAATGTTCGCTATCGCACATTCGCGTCTCTTGGTACGAAAAAAAGCTAAGGAGATCTACATGAACGGAAAGCCGGAATGAAGCGGTTCGCGAGGATCGCCATAGCGCTTGGCAATGGTAGAAGGGCATCTATTGACTATTCGGAGGCATCGTCTAGATTTTCGTCGTGGCCGCGCTCAATCCATCGATTCGATTCGCCAAGGAGACGATCATGTGCACTCGCCTGAAACCCGGACGCCCTCACTCCATCTATTGCATTCTGCCGCCGCACATGCTGGAGCACATCGCGAAGCATGGCGACGCGAAGGAGCGCGAGATCGCCATCGACACGCTGTCGAAGGATCACACGATGCGGTCCTTCCGTGCCGTGGAGGCCACGCTCGCAGTCCGGCGCGCAGCGCCGATGCCCACTGCCGCCGCGCCTTCCGCGCATCGCACGATCTACACGGCCGACGAAACTGAAACGTTGCCCGGCACGGTCATTCGTACCGAAGGCGCAAAGCCCGTAAAAGACGATGCCGCCAACGAAGCCTATGACGGTCTCGGTGCGACCTTCGAGTTCTATCTGGAGGTGTTTCATCGCAATTCGATCGACGATGCGGGCATGCCGCTCATCGGCACCGTCCATTTCGGCAAGGACTATGACAACGCGTTCTGGAACTCGCAGCAGATGGTTTTCGGCGATGGCGACGGCGAGCTCTTCAACCGCTTCACCATTGCACTGGATGTCATCGGTCACGAATTGACGCATGGCGTGACCGAACATACCGCCGGCCTGAATTACATGACGCAGGCGGGCGCGCTGAACGAGTCGATATCGGATGTGTTCGGCTCGCTCATCAAGCAATACGCGCACAAGCAGACGGCGGACAAGGCGGACTGGCTTATCGGCGAGGGATTGCTCGCGAAGGGCGTCAATGGCGTCGCGCTTCGCTCGATGAAGAATCCCGGCACGGCCTACGACGATCCGAGGCTCGGAAAGGATCCGCAGCCCGCCGACATGAGCGAGTACGTTCGCACGACGCAGGACAACGGCGGCGTGCATATCAACTCAGGCATTCCAAACAAGGCGTTCTGCATGATCGCTCTTGAAATCGGCGGATATGCTTGGGAGAAGGCGGGGCGAATCTGGTATGAGACGCTGACCGACTCGCACCTCAAGCCGACCGCGACCTTCAAGACATTCGCGAAGCTGACGCTAACTACGGCGAGCAGGCTATATGGCGCGAGCAGCGCGGAGGCATCGGCGGTCAAGAAGGGATGGCACGAAGTCGGTGTATTGTGATCGTGCGCGCGCTCGCATCTTCGCCGCGCTCCTGTTGTCGGGCGCGGCGCTGGTGTGCGCGGGCTGCGCTTCACATCAATCGTCGTGGGAGCCTTCAATGCACGCGGAGCTGACGACCGATGGCGGGTTAGCTGCCTTTCCCGGACTTGCACGGCCGATCGTTCTCGACGAGAAGGATCTTTCGCCCGACGATGGCGTTGCATTCGCGCATCTCGTCGTGGCGGCGCGTGCCGAGGCAAGCGCATCGAGGCCACGCGCAACGAAACCTGTTCCGGACGGCCGCACCTATCGGATCCATGTCGATGGCGACGATACGCTTCACCTTCAGGCCGCCGATCCTTCCATACCCCCTGCCTTTGCCGCCTTGATGGAGTTCATCAAGCGGCATGGACATCGCTAACTTCCGGCTGTGCATGCGTCGACACTTCGGCTGAATTGGATAATTCCCAGCTAACTCTGCTTTCGTAAGATGTGCTTGCAGTTTGCTGATTCCATACATTCAAACGGAGTGTCTATGAAGCCCGCCAAAGTTCTGCTTCGATCATCATCGAGATGCCCTCCGTCGATCGATCGGCGGCGATCAGAAGCATCTACACGTCAATCAAAGGCAGAACGGCAATCGCTCGATAACTTCCGCGACTGCCGTTCTCGCGTTCGATCACCTCACCCGCGCGAGCTATCAAACCAGCCTTAGACCGAGGCTAGGATTCAAGAATTATGTATGTGCGTTGGCTCATACAAAACACCGGTTTCTCGTTTGCGCAATCCCGGCGTGCTGTATAAGATTGCCAAACATTACAGACTGTAATGTTGATGATGAACGTTTTCCTTGCCTCTTTGTCTGTAAATGCGCAAGGCGCCGAAACCTTGACGGAGCCAGATTGCTGAATGAGCGAGCGCAGACTCTCTCCCGCTCTTTCGATGACCGATCAAGCCGCACTATAAGGAGACTTCATGCCAACTCCCGTTTTCGAGTCCGTACGTCTAGACGATGTGTTGCTCGAACCAGATCCGATCGACCCCGCATGGATACTCGAAGGCAATCCTGTCGCCCGCAGTGGCAGATGGTCGCAAAGTCTCGACACGACGACCTCCTCGTGGGTCTGGGATTGCACTGCCGGCCGCTTCAACTGGTACTTCGAGCAAGACGAGACCATCTATGTGATCGAAGGCGAAGTCATCATTACCGCCGAAGGTCAGGAACCGCGCACGCTGCGCGCGGGACACGCCGCATTGTTTTACGCGGGCACGCGATCTCAGTGGTACGTTCCTAAGTATGTGCGCAAGCATGCCATCCTTCGTCCGCACATCACGAAGCCTGTGTTGTTCGCGCTCAAGGTGAGCCGCAGATTGCAGGGCAAGCCGAGCGGCTATCTGCCTCGCACGTCGCTCTGACAATCTCCTTCGAAGAACATCACGGAACTATCGAAGTGATGAGTCACGCGATGGATAACCTCGTCCATTGGTCAAGGCATTGCGAACGGATCAGGCAGGAGAGCGCACGGTTCCCGAGTCCCTGCGAGGCGCGTGGCACGCCGGAGTAGTCCGTAATACGCCAGCGCTTTAGTTCATTGCCGATGCCATCTGCCGCCGATTCGCAGAAAAGAATCAAACGCGCTAATGCCGGCATGCATGACCGCGCGTGATGCGAATTGGCTCTTTGCTCATGGAGAACTTATGGCGAAACGTCGCATTAGCCTTTGGCGAATCAATCGACGCATGCTCGTCATAACATATGATTTGAACGCAACGCGGGATAGCTTTTGATTCTGCTGCATCCGTAAAGAACTTCCGGCGAGAGGCGGGCGCGAATTCGCGCCCGCTTTTGTATTGCTCGGCACTGCGCGAATACGCTTCTTCACCTAACTTCGCGAAACGCTACGAAAGCAAACGATTGCGAGTGCGATCATGCCGGCGTTTGCAAAAGTACCGTCCACGACTATGCCGTCTGTCCATACGAACGTGCGTATCCGTTCAACGCCGCGAGCGATTAAGAAGTTTTTTCATATGGATGTCTATTTTTATCGTTGCCTCGACGCAATTTTTTCTTACCTGTAACCTGCGTCTGTGAGAACGCCTGGTGACTCCCAAAAGTTAAACGACGCCCACAGTCGACACGCTCGTTCGGAAGGAATAACACTAACGCAACGAATTGGAGGCTCCGCGATGTCAACCTCAACTGACGTCCTCGAAGCTACGTCCGTCGCTGGCGACTGCGCGTATGCGATGCATGATTCGACGGTAATCAAGCACATCGGCATTGTTTTATACGATGGTTTCTCTTTGCTGGCCGCAGGCACCCTCGCCGAAGCGCTGCATGTGGCGAACGAGTTGCAATCCGAAGCAGCGAATCATTCTTTGAAATATCGCGTGAATCTGGTATCGGCGCGCGGGGGTACGGTCTCGTGTTCTTCTTCCATGTCCGTGTGGACGGAACAACTCGCCGGAGGAAAATTCGATAGTCTCGATAACCTTTTCGTCGCAGGAGGCAGCGGCGTGGCACGCGCGTCCTCGGACGACAATCTTATGGAGCTCCTGAGACGCGCGAGCGGGAAGAGCGTCACCATTACCGCGATGGGAAACGCGCACATGCTCTTGTCGGCCGCGGGCGTTACGCCGCGGGACTGGCCTTCGATGAAGCAGGATATTCCGCCCAGTTCGGCGACCAAAACCCTATCAGAGCATGAACGCGATCAGGCATTGATGACATCGCTTGCATTCGTCAAGAAGGACTTGGGCGCCGATCTGGCTATGCGTGTCGCGGACCGTCTCGAATCGGGCGGAGGCTTGTCGCTCGAGGCGGCGTTCGAAGAGATGTATGACACGACGCTGGCCGAGAAGGCGCGCGCGGCGGCGCGTTGGCTCGTGCTGAACTGCGCAAAGGCGATATCCGTCGTCGATGCAGCGCGCATGTCTTCGATGAGCGAGCGCAACTTCCTGCGTCTGTTCAAGCGCGAGATCGGCGTCACGCCTTCGAAATATCTGCTTCGCGCGCGGCTCGATCTCACTTGCAAGCTGCTCGAAAATAGCGATCTTCCGGTCGACAAGATCGCCCGTCGAACGGGCCTCAGCAACGGAGAGAGACTGTCGAAGCTATTCCGCAAGGAATTCTCGATGTCCCCAACCGAATTTCGCGCACGAAGCCGGAATAAGCGCTGAGAGCGAAGCGCTCAGGTTGTCGGCGCCTGATCGCCGACACCTCGTTTGGCCTTGACCGAACTACGCAGACGCGCCTCGAATTGCAGAAGGATCGATTCCTTGGCGAGATTCGATGCCGCGTATTGTCGGCCGAGCGCACCAAGACGCTCACGAAGCGAGCGGTCATTGGCGAGACGAAGTATGGCTTTAGTCAATGCAGTCGGAGACTCGGGTTCGACCGCGAGGCCGACGGAATTCACGACGTCCCATAGCTCGGTGCCTTCATTCGCCGTGGCGATAACCGGCCGATTGCTCGACAGCATGGCGCCGAGCTTCGATGGCATGACGAGATCGGCGGCATCGGCGCGTTGCGGCAGAACATGCATGTCCGCGAGCGCGAGCAGTTCGTGGAAGCGCTCTTTAGGCTGCAAATCGAGGAATTTGACATTGGGTAAGTCGCGGGCCTTATCGAGCAGGAACGATCTTGCGGGCCCGGCACCGCAGATCACGAACATGATGTCCTCGCGCCACGCGAGAAGCTTTGCCGCATCCGCGATAACTTCCAGACCTTGCTTGAGCCCGAGATTGCCGGAATAGAGTACGACCTGCACGCCGCGACCGAGAGCGAGTTGCCCGCGAAACGAATTATCCGCGCTGTCCGATTGTGCATGCTGCATGTCGACCCAATTCGGAAATGTAAAAGCGTTCTCGCATAGGACGCCTTTTTGCACCGCCAGTCGCGTCATCGCGGCTGAAGGTGTGGAGACCACGTCGGCGCGCGACATCAGCCATTTTTCAGCGGACGATGCGAGCTTCTTCGCCGCACGGCCCTTCAGGATTCCAAGCCGGAAAGCGGCATCGACCTCGTAGTCCTGTACGTGAAGCCAGAACGATGCACTCGCGATGCGCGCTGCCAACAGCGCCATGGGCGACGCGAACAAGGGCGGCTCGACGAGCCATACGGCTTGCGGACGCCACGCGATTTGCACTGCCGCGGCGGGAATGGAGAAGAGTGCGAAGCTCATCAGATGCAATATGCGCTTCAAGCCCGAAGGGCGTTTCGGGCACCAGAAGGGCACGCGTATCACCGAAACATTGTTGAGCTGTTCCGTCACGTATGTGTGCGAGTTATAGCCGGCGCGAACGCGCCACTCGGGATAATACGGAGAAGCGGTGATTACGCGTACCGTATGTCCGCGCAATGCAAGCCATTCCGCCAGCTCGGCAGAATACTTTCCAACCCCGGTTACTTCCGGGGCGTAGTTGAGCGAGATCATCAGCACTTTCATCGAGCCACCCAATGTGGTTGAAACTGAAAAGTCGGCGCGCCGAACGCGCTGACTTTCAATCGAAGCGCTTGCGAATGAAGCGGCATGGGTTGCCGCCATAAACGCCTTCGGGCTCGAGCGAACGATGTACGACGGAAAGCGGTGTAACGACCGCCGAACGGCCGATGGTCACGCCCATTTGCACGACACAATTCGCCGTGATCCACACGCCGTCTTCAATGACGATCGGTGCAACGCTCAGATTCATCGTCGTGCTCATTGCGTGCGAGCCGGCTGTGAGGAACGTGCCTTGTGAAATGCACACATGCGATCCGACGCGGATGGGCGCCTGGTTATAGATCCACACATCGGCGCCGAACCATGAGTGATCGCCCACTTCGAGATTCCACGGTGCTTTCACGCGAAGCTGTTGCAGGAAGCGGCAACCGACGCCTATCTTCGCGCCGAAGAGACGGAGTAACGCAACTCGCACATTCGAAAACGGGTTGAGCTTGTTATTGATGACGCAGGCTTCGACAACAAACCATAGTGCTTCGATGAGCGTCGATCGCGCCTTCTCATAGTTGCCCTTTCCTGCTCGGCTGAGATCGATGATGCGATTGGCAGGGTGCTCGTCCTTGACGTCGTGGACAAGGGTTTCCGCGTTCGACACCGCATTGTCGGTGAGGAGTTCTGACGCCATTTGGAAGCTCTCCCAGCAGTCGTTGCACGTTTCAGGTATTGGCGGTGCGGACAGATCGACTTAACTGTCGCCAATCCGGGACATCTTCGGAGAGGGCTGCCAGCACATACGGCGCACTCGAAACGTCTCCAGTGCATGACGAAGCACCGACAGCCTGCGGTCGTCCGTCAAGGATTCGATGCGCTGCTTGCCTCGCTGGATCAGCCGCATTCTCAGGTCGGGGTCGATGATGAGCTCACGAAGTGCATCGGCCATGCTGTCCGGGTTCACAAGATCGATGAGAAGCCCCGCGTCGTCAATCTGGTCTCGCAGGTTCTTCAGGTCGGAATACAGCACGGGCACGCGAAGCTGAAACGCCTCGTAGGGCGGCAGGTTCGTGGGACCGAAATACGTGGGCATCACCAATGCGACCGCCTGACGATAGAGGCAGGTCACTTCGATATCGGACACGAAGCCTGCAAAGCGGATTCGGTCCGCCAGCCTGAGCTCATCGGCCACTGAGCGTACATGAGCCAGGTTGCCGAAGTCGCGCCCAGAGAATATGGCGCCGACCCTGATCCCGAAGCGATCCTCCAGGCTGCGCAATCCCCGCAATAGATAGACATGGTTCTTATGCGGCCAGAACTGGGCGGGATAGTAGACGTAGTCGCAATCCAGGCCATACTTTGCCTTGATGTCGATAAAGCGATCCGGATGATCAAGCTCATGCTCGCGCAACTGCGTTCCAATCGCAGGAGAAAAGGGAATCACATGAACTCGTTCCTCATCGACGGCATATCGTCGGATCACGTTATCGCGTCCCGCTTCTGAATCGACTACGACACCGGTCGCTTTCTTCAGCGCAAGTTGATAGATCTGCTCGCGGCGCTCGAACTCGCCGCCACAGCGAACTTCAGGAAAGTCCACTTCATCGCGGTGCGCCAGATCCCAGACCGTAAAGAGATAGCTGAATTGTGCAGTCACGAGAGCCAGATAGGACGGACCCGTGAAGTAGACGAGGTCCGCGCCCATTTCCCGTAAAGACCGGTCGAGCCAATTGAAGTACACGTGCTTTCTGAATAGTTGAGGCGGATTGAGCAGGCGCCACATGACATGGAAACGCGCAAGCAGCTTTTGCCAGCGGTGAACGCGAAGATAGCGAGCATCGATTCCATTCCGATGCAGTTCTTCGATCGCGGACCTGCGCGTCGTGATGAAGGTCACGTTACAGAGTTCGGGCGGCAGGCGCTTGGCCAGAAGCGCAGCGTTCGTCGCTTGCTGAAATCCTCCGCCTACTGAATTGTCCAGTTCGATAAAGACCACCATCCGGATCGGCCGGACATGAAAGCCGATGCCGGTGACATCCGCGCCGCTCGCATGTTCACGAGTTTCAACGCGGCGATGGGCGAATCGGGGAACTGCCAGATCACTTTGATAGGTAGTGCTCGAAGCGGCTCTCTTGAACAACATATCTTGAGTTCCCCGCAGAAGAAAGGACATGTTGCGTTCACAGCGACACGATCAATATCGGATCGTCTATCGTGGGCTGGTCTAACGATAGCCTGCCGTATATCCGCGCGACCCGTTATGACGGATGACGGCAAGACGTTGGCTGACCGATGAGTGAGACCGCGCCCGCCATCGCCGCGGACTCAGCACGCGGACGCCCGGCCAAAAGCTTGATGATTTCCGCCAACGGACCTTGCCGGGCATCCGCGGCGCTACGATGCCTTTCCGGGGCGTTGCACGAGGCTGTCGAAAGGTGTCGACGAACATTGCCGCTCCCGCATGCGTCCTGGCTCACTGGAGAACGTCTTTGAAAACGCTCCACATCATTCCGTCTATCGAGGCAAGGAGTGGCGGCCCGGCGGAGGCAATCAAGAAGCTCGCCGCAGAACTGCGGCTGTTTGGACACACGGTCGATATCGTCTGTCTCGATCCTTCGGCCCATGCCGACACGTCAGATGACGCTGTGTTCGATCAAGTGGTCCGCCTTGGACACCATGCAGGGAAATACTCGTTCAACTTCCGCCTCGTTCGCTGGCTGATCGAGCATGGCAGGCAATACGATGCGATTGTCGTGGATGGCATTTGGCAGTTTCATAGCGCGGCGGCCGTGTTTTCGCTGCGTCCGCGGAAGATTCCATACTTCGTCATGCCGCACGGAATGCTGGATCCATGGTTCAACATAGGCCATCCACTGAAGTTCGCGAAGAAGCTTGTCTATTGGTTATTCGTTGAACGACACGTCCTGAGCAACGCGAAAGGCGTTCTTTTCACTACGGATAGCGAGCGAACCCTCGCGCGCAAAGCATTCCCGCTATATCGCGCCAAGGAAAACACCATGACGATCGGCACCGTGCCGCCACCTTTGATCGAAAAGGCAGAGGTTATAAAGTGGCGCGCGTCTGGGCATTCGAATGACAAGAAGTTGATGTTGTTTCTAGGGCGGCTCCATGAAAAGAAAGGCTGCGACCTGTTGATTCGCGCCTTTCATGATCTGCGAGACGCCGCGAACGACTATCAACTAGTTATTGCGGGGCCTGACAACAACGGCGTCGCGGCGAAGCTGCGTCGTGAAGCCGAGCAACTCGGGCTTGCCAGGAAAATCACCTGGATCGATATGGTGACGGGCGCGGACAAGTGGTCCTTGTTGCGGGCGGCGGACGTCATGGTCTTACCTTCGCATCAGGAGAACTTCGGCGTCGTGGTGGCCGAGGCGCTCGCATGCGGCGTGCCGGTGCTACTGACCGACAAGGTCGGAATCTGGCAGGAAGTCGTGGCGGACCGAGCGGGCCTCGTCGATGTGGATACGCTGCCCGGCATCACTCGGTTGCTCATGCAATGGACGAGCTTGCCGGAGCATGAAAAGGATGCGATGAGATCAGCTGCGAGGCAGTGCTTCGACGACCGCTTTCATGTATCTCGCGCGGCCAGGAAATATATTTCGCTGATGAGTGACGGCCGCGCCTAATGATCGAGGCAAGATACGTGCGTTCGTGCGCGCGACCTTCGCATGCGCGACTTATATGACGAGAAAGGGTGGAGCCGCGACGCGAATCGGTCAACACCTTGCCAGATTCCGTCACTTGACGAGAGACGAATCACAACGGGCGCTAAGCTTCAGTTACGGACGATGCGCGTTCTGGCCTCTGCTACGCGTTTCAAAGCGCGTCCATGTCGGACATTCTCCAGTCGGGACACATCATGAGGGTATTTTCGGCCGAGCAGGACATTGGGGTTGAAGAAAGCGTCGATATCATCGCTCACGAAGGCGTCACACTTGCTCTTATCATCCGTGCTTCCTTCTCGAGAGAAGGCGTGAATTTTTTCACGCCGCGCGAATACTCGCAGCAACTCGCGCATATGGAGCATGCCGCCGGAACGAAGATATGCGCGCATGTGCATAACATCATGGCGCGTGAAGTAAAGCTGACGCAAGAAGTTCTGCTGATCAAAAGAGGACGCGTTCGCGTCGATCTTTATGGTGCGAACCTGCACTATGTGACGAGCCGGACACTTGGGCCCGGAGACGTCATATTGCTGTCCGCGGGCGGTCACGGCTTCGAAATGCTCGAGGACGCGGCCTTCATCGAGGTGAAACAAGGGCCTTACATGGGCGATCACGACAAGGTTCGATTCGAACCGCGGTCGTGAGTTACGGCGTTGAAGAAAGCGGCATCAAGACCCTGAGATTGTTGTTCGCATGTGACTTGGCATAAGAGGAGAAGAAACGATGCCGAATAAGGTCGCGCTTGTTACCGGAATAACCGGTCAGGATGGTTCCTATCTCGCTCAATTCCTGCTCGATAAAGGATATGAGGTGCATGGCGTCAAACGCCGTTCATCGCTCTTCAACACCGACCGTATCGACCATCTTTACGAAGATGATCACGTAGCGCAGCGAAGGTTTCATTTGCATCACGGCGATCTCACCGATTCTTCGAGCATCCTGCGTATCATCCAGCGCGTTCAACCGGACGAGATCTACAATCTCGCCGCGCAAAGTCACGTAGCGGTCTCGTTCGAGGAACCCGAATACACGGCCAACGCGGACGGTCTGGGCGCTCTGCGAATACTGGAAGCGATGCGCATATTGGGTCTCGAGAAAAGCGCTCGCTTTTATCAGGCATCGACATCCGAGTTATATGGGCTGGTCCGGGAAATACCCCAGCGGGAAACCACGCCTTTTTATCCGCGAAGCCCGTATGCCGTTGCGAAGCTGTACGCGTACTGGATCACGGTGAACTATCGCGAGGCTTATGGCATCTATGCGTGCAACGGCATTTTGTTCAACCACGAATCGCCGGTTCGTGGAGAGACGTTCGTCACGCGTAAGATCACGCGCGCGATTGCTCGCATCGCAATCGGATCGCAGGACTGCCTGTATCTCGGCAATCTGGGCGCAATGCGCGACTGGGGACACGCACGCGATTATGTTCAGATGCAGTGGCTCATGCTGCAACAGCCCGAGCCGGAGGACTTCGTGATCGCGTCCGGCGTGCAATACAGTGTGAGGGAATTCGTGCAACTTGCTGCCGCGGAGCTCGGTATCGTTCTGCGCTTCGAGGGCAGCGGTGTCGACGAGGTCGCGATCGTGGAGCGGATCACCAGCAAGGAATGCCGTGTCGCGCCAGGGACCGTGATTGTGCGTGTCGATCCTCGCTACTTCAGGCCGACGGAAGTAGAGACCCTGCTGGGCGATCCGTCGAATGCTCACGCGAAACTCGGTTGGGCGCCAACGGTGACTTTTCCAGCGCTCGTCAAGGAAATGGTGCAGTCCGATTATCAGATAGCGAAGCGCGATGCTCTGATCACCCTAGCCGGATACCGTGCGCTGGAACATCACGAATAAGCGCGCACGTGCGAGTGTCGACTGGGCCCGCTGGCTTCGCGGCCAGCGGGCCTTTGATCGCAGAGTCGGTTCATTTTCCGGCTAACCTGCGGATCAGCGGTTGCAGACCCCGAGGCAGCTTAGCGAATCCCGCGCGTGTCAAGCGGAAGAAAAGATATTCGCCCAGCACGGACATCATCGTTCGATCGAGCGGCGCAGTGTTCATCGAGGTCTTTGGAAAGACGTCATACTCCGAGGGCTGTCCGAATCCGAGGAACATCGACGTTCGTTCGTTGACTTCCGAAATAAATTCCGTGTTCACGATGATGGGCTCGGACTTCTGTATTTCACTGTCAACCTGGAAGAACACGCTTTTCCTGACGAAGTTCTTGTCGGATACGGGTCTCGCTCGATGAATGCCGTAGGTGTTGTAAATGACGAGCGATCCGCGCGGCATCTTGAAGCTCTTGACGTCCGACGCGAGGATATCAGCGATGAACTCATCCGTGTAGTCGCTATACGCCTTTTCTCCGGACCAGAGATGCGAGCCCTCGATGTACTGGAACTCGCCGTCGTCGACATCGGAGACATAGAAGATAAAGATGATTCCGGGAATATGAGCGAAGGCTTTGTCGGTCTTGTTGTCGGTATGCCACTGCATGTGGTGCCCGCCGTACGTTTCGTAGTATCTCAGCGCCTTGAGTCTGAACTTGTCGCCCAGATATCCTTCGCAGACCCTGAAAACAAATGATGAGGTCGCGAAGTCGTAGAAGGTCTTCGACACGGCGAGCAGGTTCGTCAGATAGTATTGCTTCTCCCAGAATACACCGGCGACCTTGTTGACGTTCAGGCCCAGCTTCGTTGCAGTCGAATCGTGTTCTATGCGTTCGATGGCCGCTGGTGCAAGGGCGGAAGGAAACGCAAAGTATCCTTTTTGATTCAGCTCTGCGACTACCTGTTCGGGATTGACAGAAAGGAATTCGCGAGTGAAGAGCGCCTTCTCCGTCTGGCTCCACGATAAGCCAGCTCGAACGGAAATGTCAGGCGACGAGTGCTCGATCGCCTCTTCATTGAGACCTGGTTCTGCGGCGTCGAAAGGCAAGCTTGCCATTTGATTCTCCGGTCGTAAGTCGCGTGTCAAGCCGACACGGCACGCGGTGGATCGTCAACAGGCCATACTAGTCGCGCACAGCTCATTGACCGATGCAAGGCGGATGTCGGCAAGGAATTGGCCGAGACAGGGCGAGGTGTGAGCGCTCTCCCGACACATCGACCCGATTCGGCCAACCTCATGGCATATTCCGTCAACTCCGTCATCGGCCAGACGTGCGCTCCTATGCTTCGTGCACGTGCGAAGGTGGTTCACGGGTCGACATGTGCCGCGAGCAGCCAATTTCCGCAGGATCGCGTCGGGCGTGAAACCACCGGGGAGAGGCATGGACGTGACGAAGATCGAATGCGTGCTTGCGATGCTCGACAGAGCCTGAGCGATGCCACCACCTTTGGCCGCCTCGCGCCGTGCCCTCTTCGCGATGTCCTCGCGTCTGTTCGAAATGTTGCCATTCGGCGTCGGCAGATCGGAAGGACGCGACAGGGATCGATATCGGCGAGCTGCGCTTACGATCGCGTGCAACGTCTGCAGTTCCGGCCTGGCGTTCATTGTCCTGATTGCATCCGTCTCGTGGACGCTGCCGTATCTGGGCCAACAACGTTTCGGCGTATGGATGACGTTCTCGAGTCTCGCCGCAACGCTCGCCATGCTCGACTTCGGCATAGGCAATGCGCTTCTCAATCTCGTTGCAGGGGCGCGAGCGAATGAAGATGCTCGGCGCATTCGTGAGCTGATCACACATGGGGTATGGCTGCTCGGCACTGTCGGCGCGATTTGCGGAATCTGTTTGTACGCTGCGCTCCACATATTCGACTTGCGCCTCGTCTTCGGCCATAGCGCTGACGCCGCTGATGAAACGCTGGTGGCCGCGACGCTCTTTCTCGTTCTAACCTGCCTGAACATTCCTCTCGGTGGAGTGAAGCGTGTATGTCATGGCCTTCAAAGAGGCTGGGAACAGCATATCGTCAGCTCGATCGGTTATCTGATATCGCTGCCGCTCTTGTATTGGTGTTGTCTGCGTCAAGCATCAATTCCGTGGCTCTTGTTCGTCACCTATGGCATTCAGATCTGCATGTCGTCGTGTCTCGTTGTGCGATTGAATCGACAAGGATTGCTCGGCTTGATTTCGGGTGGGGCGCACTCGACGATGTGGACTGATTCGAAGAAGATCCTCAGCATGGGATCGTTGTTTTTCGGACTGCAGGTCGGCGTCATGTGCGCAAGCGGCTTCGACGCGCTCATCGTCGCAAAGTTATTGGGCGTGACGGAAGTCGCGAAGCTCGCCGTCGCACAGCGTCTGTTCCAGTTCCTTACTGTCGGGATCTCGATGCTGACGGTGCCGCTGTGGGGCCTCTATGCCGATGCGAAGGCGAGGGGCGACACGAATTTCCTGTCGATGACGTTAAAGCTGTCGATGCTCGGCACCGGTGCGATCGCCATCGTGACCAGCGGATCGATATTCGCCGCCTCCTCGTGGCTTCTGAGCAAGTGGGTCGGCAACCACCTTAGTATTCCCGTCGCGCTGCTCTGCGCGGTTGCGGTCATGTCGGTAGTCGATGCGTTCGGCAATGCTTTCGGCATCTTTCTAAACGGCGTCGGCGAGCTGAAATCACAACTGGTCGCGGTGTGTGTGAGTTGTGCGCTCGCCTTGTCGCTCAAATTCTGGCTCGTGTCCACATTCCATGAAGTCGCCTGGGTGGTGTGGTCGACGGTGATCGCAAGCCTGGTGTCTGACTACTGCGTGTACCTGTTCCTGTTCAGAAAGCGCATATTCGCGCATCTGAGCGTGTTCGACGACAAAGGTGCGACTTCCGCATAAGCGAACGACCGGCAGGAAAGCGCAGTAACGTCTTCAACCACGATGCCGTTCGCGCCAATGTCTTGCCACATTCGGTCAAGCAAGCCGGCGCAGCGGCGGGCTGGCTACATTCAAGGCTGTCGGAGCGGGTGGAGTATTGGATCGGCTATACGAGCATTCTTTTCTGACGATTGCCGGAGCGCTACAGATGACTAAGGACTTCGCAGACGACGTTGCCTTGCCACGTGGCGATAGCGCGGAAACGGTCACGGAATCGTATATACGGTTTCTGAAGCGCAACTATAAGGTTATCGTCGGGACGACCGTAATCGTTGGCAGCGTCGCGTGCGAGTACGCGATCCTCGCAACGCCGATCTATCAAACAAGCATATTGCTGCAGGTTCAGGAGCCTCCCGAATCGTCGGGCAGAAGCTCGCTCGAAGATGTGTCGTCACTGTTCGCGGTGAAGCCTCGCGCTGCAGCCGAAGTCCAGAAGATCACGTCGCGCAGCGTGCTGGAATCAGCTATCGCACCGATGCATTTGGACATCTCGCTCACTCCGCGTCGCGATATCTGGACTCGCGCGCAATCGAAGTTTGGCGCCGCGTGGCGCAGAATCACCGGCGAGGCCGAGGTAGGCGGCGTTCAACCGGGTTTGGCTTCGATTGCAGAAGTGCCCGAAGGCCTGCGCAAGAAGGCACTGGAAGTAGTGTCGGAAGGCAACGGACACTATCGTCTTTTAACTCCCGACGGAGAGACTTTTAAGGGCAACGTATCGACATTGGAAAACTTCGAGACGAAGCGCGGTGCGATCGCGTTGAAGATCGATGCGCTTCCTGGAGGTGCCGGTCAGGTTTTCGATCTTCGGCGGTTATCGCGATCGGCAGTGGTCGAAAAGCTTCAGGAAAGACTGAGCGTCACGGAGCGAGGGAAAGAATCGAATATCGTTAGCGCATCCCTGGAAGGCACCGATCCGGTTTTCATTCGAAACATACTTCATGCAATCGGCACGACCTATGTCGCAAGTGAAGAGGCGAGAAGAAGCGCCGACGCACAGAAATCGATGGAGGCGTTGAGCACGGAACTGCCGATACTGAAGGGTCAGATAGAGAAATCGGAGGACCGGTTCAGCCGGTTCAAGAACGAGACGGGCTCAGTCAATCTTAGCGAGCAAGCGAACGTCGTCATCAGACAGCTGGCCGACGTGCAGGCCAAGATGACGGATCTCCAAGTGCAACGGCAGGAACTTCTGCGAAGGTTCACGAAAGACGACAGCACGGTGCTTGCGGTGGATCGGCAAATCACTACACTGAGCGCGCGTGCCACGCAATTGGAAGCCGAAGCGCGAATGTTGCCGGAACTCGAGCAACAGGCGCTTCGGCTTTCACGCGATATCAGCGTCAACAATCAACTCTACGCAGGCTTGCTGGCGAACATGCAGCAGTTACGCTTCATCAAGGCCGGCCGGGTGAATGAAGTACGACTGATCGACGACGCCACGCTTCCTGAAGATCCGATAAAGCCACGGCGATTGCTCATTGTTGTGCTCGGAATTGTTGGCGGCGCTTTTCTGGGAATTCTGCTCGCGCTCGCGAGAAAAGCATGGTCGGGCAAAATCGACGGTCCCGATGATATCGAGCGGCGCACGGGTTTGCCTGTGTTTGTGAGTGGCGCGTTCGGAAACGTAGCAGGGGCCGCATCGTATCGCCAAGGTATCGACGTTGCTCGTGCAGGCGCGAATACCACATCCAGAGCGCCGTCGATCGAGAGCCTGCGTCGATTTTCTGCCATCTTCGAGCATAAGATGCTCGAGTCCGGTTCTCGCATTGCGGTTTTTAGCGGGGTCAATGCGTGGACGGGAACATCATTCGTAGCGGAGCAAGTCGCGGCTCAACTTGCTCAGAGCGGCGCGCGCGTGCTCTTGATCGATGCCGACGCGCGCGCGGGACGCTTATCCAAGAGGCGAAACGCCGGATCTGCGCCCGGGCTATCGGATGTTATCTCCGGACGCAGCACGTTCGACGAGGTCGTTCGGATCGGCTCCGCAGGTGACTTCGACTTATTGCCGAGCGGAGTGCGAACGGACGGAGTACCTTCCAGCCTTTCGAGGGATACACTACGAAAATCGCTGACGTCGGTTGGCGAGCGTTACCAGTTCGTCATCCTTGATGCTGCGCCGGTGCTCAGCGCGGCCGAGACGCTCGTCATGGCGCGGCAGGCGGGTTGTGTGTTCATTGTCGCGCGAGCGAATTTATCGAGAATCGCCGATCTGACAGCTTGCGTCGACGCGTTCGAATCGATCGGCGTTCGGGTAACCGGGGCCGTGCTTAATACCTTGGGCCGCAGAAAACATAACGCGCTGACAGCCGCCCCCGTCGTCGGCGCCGAGTCGTCTTCGACGGCCGGCAACTCGCGCGCTTCGCCGAGCGCCTTCGGCGGCGCTTCACTGACCACGCAACGCGACGCGATTCGCGACGGCATCGCGCCTCGTCCATCGGGACTTCACGAGACATGAACGATCTGCAAATGTGTAGCGTCGGCCGGGCCGCCGCAGCCCGCGGGTGTCATGACGGATCCCGTCGCGCTGTAGCGGTCTTTGCGCTGGCCTCGGTGGTCTCCGTGGCGTCGACTTCGACGCGCGCCGCCGATCTTACCAGCGCCCAATGGACCGCCTTGCAGAAAAACGCACAGTCGATCGTCGATACGGAATCACCGGCATCGGCATTGCCTTTCACGATAAGCACTGCGCTCATAGGAACCGGGCGTCGACCTATTGTATTTGCTCATTACTTCACTCCATTTCCTCTCTCTATCGATAACCTTCCGGCACGTTCCGATTACTATTGCACGGAGTATCTGAATCGCTCCGGTGAAGGAAGCAAATACGCGAGCGTTGGCGGCTATCTGCGCGACCGGCCCTTACCTTTGGCCCGTTACACCACTAACGTCTATAAGCAGCGCGCCCTGGCCGTGGAGATACTGCGCGCGAGGAAGATTGACATAGACGGCTTCGGCGTAGACCTTCTGCAAATCAACAGCGGCTCGCTATGGGACGACGTGATGCGGGTCTATTCCGTTGCACAGCATGTCGCGCCCGACTTCAAGATTCTGGCCGAACCGGATATGGCGGCGCTCGATGGTGTCAGTGTGTCGGATATGGTCGCGGCCATACGTGTCATTGCAGGACAGAAGAACGCGTATCGAATGGCCGACGGAAGCCTTGCAATTGCGCCGTTCTACGCGGAGAACGTCAGCCAGAATTTCTGGTCGGATGTGATTCGCGGAGCTGCGGCTGCAGGCGTGAACGTCACGTTGATTCCCATTCTTCTCGATCCCGCCAAATCCGCCGACTTTCGCACAATCACGAATTCCTTTTCGTTCTGGGGCGTTCGAACGGTGCCGGAATCGACCGATAAAGGCGGTTGGGAAGATCAGGCGCTTACAAATCTCGAATCGTTCGGTGCAGATATCATGACGCCCGTCGCGCCTCAGGATTCACGGCCAAAAGACTCGGTGTTCTGGGAAGCGCAGAATTCCGCACTCTTTCGGGCGCAGTGGTCTCAGGTGACGTCGCGAGATCCAGCCTACGTGCAGCTCGTCACCTGGAACGACTACTCGGAATCGACTCACGTCTCGCCCTCTGTGGGTACGCAGTATGCCTTCTATGATCTCGCGGCTTACTACATCGAATGGGCCAAGACCGGAAATCCGCCGCCGATCGTTCGGGATAGCATTCTCTACTTTCATCGCAGGCAGATCTTTACGCCGGGCCAGTCTTCGACGCCGGAGACCGCGATGGTCGAAGAAGGCGTGGGCTCAGTCGTCAACGACATCGAAATGGTCGCCTTCCTGACCGCGCCCGCTGTCTTGCGGATAACCTCCGGCGGAACGGACCACACGTCGAATGGCGTGGCGGGCTTGAACGTATTCCGTGTTCCGGCGGTCTCCGGCGTACCGAGCTTCGCCATTATCCGCAATGGAGCCACAGTCGCACAGGTAACGTCGACCACATCGATCGTCTCGGTAGGCGCGGCGCAGGACCCGTTATACATCGGCGGAGGATCGGCGCGCTCGCCCGTAAGTCTGGTATGCAGCCAGTAGCGCGCTCAACAAACGACATGGCGGCCACATGAAAAGCCCGGCGAACGTGGTTTCATATCTTGCATTGGGTATCTTCCTGTTCGCGGCCGAGTTCTATACCCTGGGGATGAGTCCCGGGCATAGCCCGCTGATGCTCGTGTCTCACGTTCTCTTGCTTGGCGTGGTCCTCTTTCACCTCGGCATGCACTTGTTCGACAGCAAGCCGTCGTTTGCGGACGCATCTGTCGTGGTGTTCGAGATAACTTTCCTGATACTCGCACCGGCTCTTCAGTTGGCGCATGACGCGCAAGTGCTCGTGAATACGATGCCCTTCGACGACACTTCGGCGCTGCATGCGAATCTCATATTTATCGTTTTCATTGTCACTTACCTTGGCGCGCGACATCTTCTTCCGCGCACGATTCAAGCGTCGACGGCCCGCGCTTCGGAACCATTGACGATCCGTTATGCGGCGCTTATTCCGGCTCTGGCGATCTGCGTCGTGGCTGCGATGAGCGCATTCAATTTTGCCAGCCAACTGCAGGCCGGCGATCTGGATGGAATCGACGTCACCCCTTTGGACATGATTCGCGCGAAGGTGCTTTTCTTTCTGATCGTGCCCGTGTTCATTCTTATCGTGTTGCATCGTCCTCGTCGAATCGGACTGGTGTGGATTGCGCTCGCGCTTTTCGCGTTCGTCTTGCTACTCATTTGCCAGAATCCGCTGACGGAAAAGCGAAACGCACTCGGTCCCATCTATCTGACGCTGCTCGCATTGGCGTTTCAGCGGCACCTCAAGAGTCCATCCCGAGTGTTCTGGGCAATCTTCGTTTTGAGCGGACTGTTTTTTCCTTTTTCGGAGTTGTTCACGAACAGCAGAATCGATAAGTGGCCGCTTTCTTGGGCCACGATAGAGAGCTTCTTCGAGGAGCACTTCGCATCCACGACCTATGACGCGTGGGCCAATACGGAAGCCATTGTGGAAATGGTGAGTCGGGAAGGAATCAATGCGGGCAGGCAGCTCGCGGGCTCCCTGTTGTTTTTCGTTCCACACACTGTCTGGCCCGACAAGCCTCTTGCGACCGCAATTCTGGTGGGCGAATATCTGCAGCGAAATTACAGCATGTGGTTTCTAAACCTTTCCGCGCCGTTGCCTGCCGAAGGCTATTTCGATTTTTCGTGGGCGGGCGTCGTAGCTTATGGTTTCTTGCTGGGTTATTTCTCGCGCCGCGCCGACGCGTTGGTCGAATCGCCGATACCGCTTCGGCGAGCGCTGGGATGCTATCTGTCGTTCTACGTTGTGTTCGTCCTGCGCGGGTCATTGATGGTCGCGGTCGCTTACGTGGTGCCCGTTCTCGTCACGTTTCAACTCGTGTCCGTGCTCCTCACATCGCGAGAGAGCAGACGCGCCGAGCCGCGCACGGCGAGGCCGCTCTATAGCGGTATGGCACGTCGAAAGTAACCTCTCGCCGGTTTAGAGAACGGTGAGTGCTTCAGGCGGGGACGCCGCTCATGTTCTGCTCTTGCCCAATCCAGATCTGACTGTCGGGAAACCAGAACTCTCTGGATTTTGGCGGCGCAGCCAATGTCACTGGCAAGTCAGGATTGAATATTTTTGACCAGGCCGACAGATAGGACGGCATCTTCACAAGATGGCCGCAGTTCGAAAGCAGCAGACTCGATACCAGCGCTTCTCGTCCGATCTCCAGCCCGGGATGACCGCTGAAGTGCACTGGCTTATCGCCGTTGGATAACAGTTTCGCGGGCGCGACATTGATCGGACGCTCGAACGGCCACGCACTGAAGAATTCGATGAAAGCCGGCTCGTCGCTGGAAACAAATATGTTGGTCAATTGCGGGTTGAGCATGAGCGTCTTATCGACAAGCCGGCAGAAATCGACCCACGGAAGCGTCACCGCTTCAAATTTCTTGTCAGTGCCTCTGAAGTGCACGCCCAACGTGGAGGCGCTGATCCCGAGTCTTGCGCAGGTCGATTCGACTTCTTCGCGGATGTGCGCCGCGGGCCGGTAATACGAGCGGAACAGATCGCTCGCGCTTCGCAGACGAAGCGCTGCGTCATACCGTTGCCGGAAACCCAGTTGAACCGGATCGCGCACGGTGGATGTCCGAACCTTATGCGACGTGGCGTGCCCGTTCTCCGGCCGGACGCTTTCGAAGAGCGCCGAAAACCAGTCGATCGTTCCTTTCACATCGCCGTACAGGCCGCCTCGGGCCGAAATTCGCGGAGTCAGGCGGTTCTCTTCACAGTGCATAAGGATGAAGAGAACCATTTGCATGATCGCGAAGAAGCCGCAGTTTTCCCTGATCTCGATCGAAAACACACCGTGATTCTGCCGCTGCCGTGCAAACAACATCGCGCGGCTGGGCGCGGCAAGCGAGTACTTGAATGTTTCACTACGACGCAGTTTCCTCAATTGATCCACCACCATGCGAAACATGTTCGATTCCTGTTGATTATGTTCGCGTGAATACCCGCGTCACGCGTCGACGTACCCGGTGCGCTGTGCGTTCTTCGTGAAGTCGGCATAAGTGGCCGCGATGCCTTCTCTGAGCGAGATCGTGGGCGTCCAGCCCAAAGCGGATAGCCTGGATACATCCAGCAATTTCCTCGGCGTGCCATCCGGTTTCGAGCTATCGAATTCCAGTGAGCCCTGAAAGCCTACGACGTCGCAGACGAGGCGGGCGAGGTCCGCGATTGCTATGTCGCGTCCACATCCGATATTGAACATGCCCTCGGCGTTATGGCTGTCGAGCAACGCGAATACCGCCGACGCCAGATCGTCGACGTGCAGGAATTCCCGTTTCGGCGAGCCCGATCCCCAGACCGAGATCGATTGGAGTCCGTTCAGCTTCGCTTCGTGTGCCTTTCGGATCAGCGCGGCCAGAACGTGCCCGTTCTGCAGATCATAGTTATCGTTCGGACCGTACAAGTTCGTAGGCATCACCGAGATATACCGCATCCCATGCTGGCGGTTATATGCCTCACACAGCTTGAGCCCCGCAATCTTGGCGATTGCATATGCCTCGTTGGTCTGCTCGAAGGCGCTCGTCAGCAGATATTCTTCCTTGATGGGTTGAGGGCAATACTTCGGGTAGATGCACGACGAACCGAAGAAGACCAGCTCGGGCGTGCGCTTCTTGAAGGCCGCGTGGATCACATTCGTTTCGATGACGAGATTCTCATAGAGAAACGAGGCCGGTTGAGTGGAGTTGGCGTGTATGCCGCCGACCTTCGCAGCGGCGAGCAGCACGACATCGATGCGCTCGTGCGCAAAGAAATCGGCCACAGCGCGCTGATCGAGCAAGTCGAGTTCCTGTCTGGAACGGGTAACCAAATGGTGATAGCCGCGACTGGCGAGATGCCGGAGAAGGGCCGAGCCGACCATGCCCTTATGCCCGGCAATAAATATCCGAGAGCCTTTATTCATGTTGGTGCTCAATCGTCCATTGATGTGCGTTGATCGGAACGTGAGGCCCGATGTGCGATTGCCAGATTAGCGAGGCATTCGGTCAATCATCAGCTTGTGGCGGACGTTGGCAAGGTATTGTCGCGACCGGGCTTTCTCGTCATCGATGACGCGGCCGCCATCTATGCGCCATGGACGGCTCATTACCCGCGAGACCCGCCTCAGCCAACGTCATGGCAGATTCGGCCACCCCGCCTGGCGCGGCTTTCCCCAATCCTATGCTGCGTGAACGCATGCAGGCCGTTACGGGATCGATTCGTCCTTGAACGGACCGGCTCAGACGAGCCATCGAGCATCGATCTTGACACCAGGAGAGGGACCTGATGATTCCAGTAAACGAACCCCTGCTCGAGGGAAACGAGAGGACATACCTGAACGAATGCATCGAAAGCGGCTGGATCTCGTCGGACGGCGTATTCGTCGAGCGCTTCGAACGCGCAATGGCTGCATATGTAGGCCGCAAGCATGCGATCGCCGTCGCAAACGGAAGCGCGGCGCTCGACGTCGCCGCCGCTGCACTGAGTTTCGAGCCGGACGATGAAGTCATCATCCCGACGCACACGATCATCTCCTGTGCATCGGCGATCGTTCGAACCGGCGCGCGACTGCGGCTCGTCGATTCGAATGCGGATACATGGAACATGGACGTAGCGAAAATCGAAGCGGCCATCACGAGCCGCACGCGCGCGATCATGGCCGTACATACCTTCGGCTTGCCGGTCGACATGAAGCCGGTGCTGGACCTCGCGAAGAAGTACGGCCTGGCTGTGATCGAAGACGCGGCGCAGGCTATCGGGCTCACCTATGAAGGAAAGCAATGCGGCAGCTTCGGCGATATCTCCTGCTTCAGCTTCTACGCGAACAAGCACATCACGACGGGCGAAGGCGGCATGATTCTCTGCGACGACGATGCACTGGCGGCGCGCGCAAAGAGTTTGCGAAATCTTTGCTTCAAGCCCGAGAGGCGGTTCGTGCATGAGGAGCTAGGCTGGAATTATCGTATGAGCAGTCTTCAGGCTGCGGTCGGGCTTGCGCAGTTCGAGAAGCTCGATGAACGCATCGCGAGAAAGCGCGCACTGGGGCGGCGTTACGAAGCGCTTTTGCATGATGTAAGGGGCCTGGAACTTGCTCCTGTTGCGTGTTCCTATGCCGAGAACATCTATTGGGTGTTCGGCGTGGTGCTGGATGATCGCCTGCCCATCGGCGCGGACGAAGCATGCGCAATACTCGCCGATGCCGGCGTTAGCGCGCGGCCATTCTTCTGGCCCATGCACGAGCAGCCTGTATTTCGCAAGCAAGGGTTATTCGAGGGCGAAAGTTATCCGGTCGCCGAGCGCATGAGCCGGCGCGGTTTCTATTTGCCGAGCGGACTTGCACTAACCGAAGCGCAGCAGGATCAAGCGGTGGCCGCGGTCCGGAACATGATGGCCGAGTATGTCTAGAAACTCCGCAAGCCATGCTCGCGGACATTGCCTGCTTCATATGACCGTCATCAGTCACATCGATGATGGGTCGTAACACCACGGAGTGCAGCCATGGAGAATGCAATGCGTTCGACCGACTCGATGTCGATGGCCAACGCGCTAGCGCCGCATATGCAGTCTTGCCGTCGCATTGTGCCGGTCATACTCGCGGGAGGATCGGGCACGCGCCTCTGGCCGATGTCGCGCGAGCAGTTTCCGAAGCAACTGATTGGCGTCGTCGGACGTGACTCGCTGCTTCAGGCTACGGTGTTACGAATGGACGGATTCTCCGGCGACTTCGACGTCGATATGCATCCGATCATCGTGTGTGGCGAAGAGCATCGTTTCACGACCGAGGAACAAGTGCGGTTATGCGGCGTCGATGCGCGGATCATTGTCGAGCCCGCGCGTCGTGATACTGCGCCCGCACTGACGCTCGCGGCGCTTGCGGCCGTCGAAAGAAACGAAGACGCGATTCTCGTCGCGATGCCTTCCGATCATTCGATCGCCGATCTTGGCGCGCTGCATGAAGCGATATCGATCGCGGCGGACTACGCCGATAGCGGAATGATCGTGACGTTAGGGGTTCCGCCGACGCGTCCCGATACCGGCTTCGGCTATATTCGTCTCGGCGAAGCGCTGGAGAAGGGTGCTCATCTTATCGACCGCTTCGTAGAAAAGCCTGCCGCCGAACTCGCCGCGCAATACCTCGCTGCACAAACATACTGGTGGAACAGCGGCATCTTTGTCGTTCGCGCGAGCGTGTGGCTCGATGCCCTGGCGCATCTCAATGCCGATATGCATGCGACATGCACGGCGGCACTGAAAGACGGCAAAGCCGATGGCCATTTCTTTCGTCCGTGTCCGAATCAGTTCGGCCGTGTGCCTTCCGATTCGATCGATTACGCGGTGATGGAGCATATCGGCGACGCTGGCTCGCCTTGCAACGGCGTAGTCGTGCCGCTGTCGGCGGGATGGTCAGACCTGGGATCGTGGGACGCAGTATGGGAGGCCATGGAAAAGGACGGCTTGGGCAATGTCGGAAGCGGCCGCGTGGTCTTCGAAGGCGCGACGTCGAGCTACGCGCGCTCCGATGGCGGACGGCTCGTCGCGTGCGTCGGCACGTCGAACGTCGTTGTCGTCGATACCGACGATGCCGTGCTGGTCGCCGATCGCTCGCACGCGCAGGACATCAAGCGCCTTGTCGCGCGCATCCGCGAACAGCATGCGCCCGAGGCCGAAACGCATCGCAAGGTTCGTCGTCCATGGGGCTTTTACGATTCGATCGAACATGGCGAGCGTTTCCAGGTCAAGCGCATCGTCGTGGCGCCTGGCGCACGACTTTCGCTCCAAATGCACCATCATCGTGCGGAGCATTGGGTCGTCGTGCGCGGCACCGCGCTCGTCACGCGCGGGGACGATCAGTTTCTGTTGTCGGAAAATGAATCGACCTACATTCCGCTCGGCGTCCGGCATAGGCTGGAAAATCCGGGCAAGGTGCAGCTCGAGATCATCGAAGTTCAATCGGGTTCGTATCTCGGCGAAGACGATATCGTGCGGCTGGATGACTGCTATGGCCGTATCTGATGTTATCGACAAAGCTCACGAAGGCGGGGCATGACATGCGCGATATTCAAGGATTGCTGGCAAGGCTCTTCGATGTCGCGATGGTCGTCGGAGGGGCCACCGTTGCATCGCGGATCAGGTTCGACAACATCGCCGAACCGGGCTATTACGTGCCGTTCGTGGCCTTTGCTGCGGCGTTTTCGCTCGTATTGTTTCCGGGCTTCGGCGTGTACGAGTCGTGGCGCGGGCGCAGCAAGCTCGTGCTGACGAGCCGCGTGTCGCTCTCATGGCTCGTGGTGCAGGCGTGCGTCCTCGTGCTGATGTTCTCGCTGCATCGGCTCGATGATGTCTCGCGCCTCTGGTTCGCGTACTGGACTGCGATGTCGGGCGCGCTGATGATCGTGGGCCGTCTCGTCACGCATGCGGTGCTCGCGCGCATGCGTCACGCCGGGATGAACTTTCATGACGTGGCGGTCGTCGGTTGCGGGCGGCATTGCGAGTCGATCATGAAAAGAATCGAGCGCGCGAGCCATTCGGGTTTTCGTACGGTCGCGGTATTCAACGCATCGCCCGAATTGCCGATAACTTCAACAGTGCCGGTCTTCGAAGATTTTGACACCTTCGTGCGCCACGCTCGCGAGCAGCATGTGCATGAAGTCTGGCTTGCACTGCCGCTATCGCAGGAGAAAGCCATTCTGCGGTTCGTGAATGAGTTTCGCGACGATCTCGTCAACGTGCGATTCATTCCCGACGTGCGCAGCCTGGCCCTCTTCGAAAGCGGCGTGAGCGATTTGCTCGGGGTGGCGGCGATCAATCTCGTCGCTTCTCCGCTTTCGCAAAGAGCGCTATTGCAGAAGGATGTTTTCGACCGGCTGTTCGCGCTCGCGGCGCTCATCGCGGTCGCGCCGCTTCTGATCGCTATCGCAATCGCGGTCAAGCTTAGTTCGCCCGGGCCCGTATTCTTCAGACAGCGGCGCAAGGGCGCGGATGGACGCGAATTCACCATCTACAAGTTCAGGTCGATGCGCCTGCATATCGAACAGTCCGGCATGCTGAAACAGGCTACGCGCAATGATCCGCGCGTGACGCGTGTCGGTGCGTTTCTCCGGCGCACGAGTCTCGACGAGCTGCCGCAATTCTTCAACGTCCTGCTCGGCGACATGTCGGTCGTGGGACCGCGTCCACATGCGCTCGAACATGACGATCTCTACCAGAAAGTCGTGCAAGGTTATATCCATCGATACCGCATCAAACCGGGCATCACCGGATGGGCGCAGGTCAATGGCTTTCGTGGGGAAACGGACCGGATCGAAAAGATGGAGGCGCGCGTGGCCCATGATTTGTACTATTTGGGAAATTGGACTTTCGCACTCGATATGCGGATCATTGCCGCGACGGTGTTCAAGGGTCTGCGCGGGGCCAACGCTTACTGAAGCGTAAGTATCGCGCCCGGCGTGCGCGATGCAGGCATCATCTCTTTCTCGCGACGAAGGTCGCCGACAGATCGGCGGCGCTAAGTTCGCCGCCCATCCATCTCACGCTGTCGAGCACTTCGAAGCCGCTGAGATCCAGCATCAACTCGACTTCAGGCTTGAACATATAACGCATGACGTGCGTCTCGAGAACGGTTTCGACGCATTGCGTCTTTCCGTCCGTCATCATGATGGTGTAGTTGACGGTGACGGTATTCTCATGAGGACGCATCAGCGGTTCGGCGATGCGGATTACCGCGGTTTCATCGCTCGTGGCGCGCTTGATGCGAACCTTGGGCGGGTCGGCCAGCACGGCGGGACCGTACCAGCAATCGAACAGAAAGAGTCCTGAGCGCGGCAGATGAGTCGCTGCGGTGTGGCACATCGCCATGAAATCCGCGTTCGTCGTCTGATAGCTTGCGACATGAAACAGCGAGACGACCGCGTCATATAGCTCTTCGGTGCGGACGCTTCGCGCATCGCCCTGCTGAAACTTCAGTCTCTTCGCCACCGTGCCCGGCAGTGAAGTCCGTCTCGCATCGGCGCGTGCGAGCATGTCGAAACTCATGTCGATGCCGGAAACCGAAAAGCCGGTGGCCGCAAGCTCCGCCGCGTGGCGTCCTGTCCCGCAACCGAGATCCATAAGATGGCCGCTGACTATTCCATATCGACCGAGCAGGTCGGTGACGAACGCGGCCTCCGCCTTGTAGTTCTTCTCGTGATAGAAAAGATCATAGTATTGCGAGTATCGCGTGCTGAAACTCATGTGAGCCACTCCGAATTAGAGTTGGTGCCCAACGCATGTCCGCGCAATGGCGCATTCGTCCAGGTGACCGAAGCGCCGCTCGATAACAAGTCTCACTTGACGTTCCGGTTCAAGACAGAGCGTAGCCTTCGCACGAATCGCGACTTCATGCGTGACGGAATTCGGCAAGATGTTGGCCGGGCCGCCTGTGCAGGCCGCGAGGCCGGTTTTGACAAGGCGATGACGGAAATAGAAGTTATGTTTCGGAGATCATCGAGTCTTCGATCCCGGAGGATGAAGGTGATCCGAATAGGTCATTCCGCAACACGGTCTTTTGTTTAGGCGCCGCGAAACGACATAGTTCGAACTCCGTATTAAGCGCCTTTCCATAACTTTCATGCACTTATTTTCAAACAGCCGAAGAGATCGAACAGTCGTGTTGTTATCGCGGCCGAACGCGCCGATCTCGGCCAAAACCATGCTTTTCGCCGCCATGGCGGAAAGAACGGATGCAATAGGAAACTACGCTCCCGAAATAGTACGGAATCGACGGCATCGGTACGGCCTGCGATCCGCAGACCTGCAACCGAAACATAGGAAGATAACGCCATGTCGAACGTTACAGCCTTCGGCGATGCAGAGTCGAGCGGTCTCTATCATGCAGCGGAAGAGAGAAGCACAAAGCTCATAGGAATCATGTTGTATGACGGATTTTCTCTTCTGGGCGCTGGAACGCTTGCCGAGGCGCTTCATATCGCCAACGAGTTGCAATCCGCTATCCTGAGCAATGGCGTGACCTATAGCGTTCGTCTCGTCTCCGCCCGCGGTGGCGCGATAGCTTGTTCATCGTCGGTCTGTGTGTGGACCGAGCGCTTAGGTGGCCAGCGCTTTCAGGGCTTCGACGCGCTATACATTGCAGGCGGCGCTGGCGTGACGCGCGCAGCTGCGGATGAAAGTCTCCTCGAGTCATTGAGGATCGCGTGTTCGCAAAGCGGCGCGGTCGGTTCGCTCGGCAATGGCGACGCGCTGCTCGCCGCCGCGGGCGTCGCCCGGCGCGACTGGGCTTCGATGGGACGCGGCGTATGGGCTGGCGGAACATTGAAAAGCACGACGTCGACCGAACGCGGCGATGCGCTCGTCAACTCGCTGGCGCTGGTGAAGCGCGATCTCGGCTATGACATCGCAACGGCTTTGGCAGACCGGCTGGCCTCGTCCAACGATCAGCATCTGCCAATCATGCTGAGTACCATCGGCACGACGACGCTCGCCGAGAAAGCGCAGGAATCCGCGCGCTGGCTGGAGCGCAATTGCGGCCGTCCCATCTCCGTCGGCGACGCGGCTCGCACCGTTGCGATGAGCGAGCGCAACTTTCTGCGGCTGTTCAAGCGTGAGATCGGTCTGACGCCTTCGCAGTATCTTTTGCGTGCGCGTCTCGATTTGAGTTGCGAATTGCTTATTAAGAGCGACTTGCCGATCGACAAGATTGCGCGCAGGACCGGTTTGACCAATGGCGAAAGATTTTCGAAGGTATTCAGAAAGCAATTTCTGATGTCGCCAACGGAATACCGGTCTCGAAAGAAGAGCGGTGACGCAGTGTGATCGCACGTTTCGCGCTTCACAGGCGCAGCCGGAATGACTTCCTCCAACTCGATAGCGCAGGCATATCCACGTCGGGCGGAAAGCGCATCCTAACCATGGCAATGTTCCTCTAATCTGCCAACAGCACTTTCACGCCCTCGGCGGCTTCGTGTCGCAGGGCGTCGAGATCGAGGCCCGGGATCACGCCGTCATCGACGACCACGCGGCCGTTCACGATGTTGTAGCGAACGCGCGCCGGCTCGCCCGATGCCACGGGCGCCACGGCGAGATCGTGATAGCCATAGAAGCGCGGATCGTCGATGTCATAGAGAACGAGGTCCGCCGCCTTGCCGACTTCGAGCGTGCCCACTGCATCGAGACCGAGCACGCTTGCGCCGCCCGCGCTGCCCCAGTGAATCGTCTCCTCGATCGTCGTCGCCGATGCGCCCTGCGCCGCGCGATGCACGAGCCACGCGAAATGCGCCTCGTTGATCATGCTGCCCGATTCGTTCGACGCGACGCCATCGACCCCGAGCGACATCGGCACGCCCGCCGCGGACATTTGCGGTGCGGGGGCGATGCCGCTGCCAAGCCGCGCGTTGCTCATCGGGCAATGCGAGCAGCCGCTGCCGGTCTCCGCGAGCATCGCGATCTCGCTCGCTTCGAGATGCACGAGATGCGCGAACCACACATCGGGTCCGAGCCATTCGTGATCGGCGACGAATTCGACCGGCAACTTGTCGAAGCGCTCGCGGCAGAAATCGACATAACGTTGCGTCTCCGAAAGATGCGTGTGCATGCGCAAGCCCATGCCGCGTGCCGCGCGTGCGATCTCAGGCAGAAGATCGGGCGGCAGAGAGAAGGTCGGCGTCGTCGGCGCAACGACGACGCGGCGCATCGATGTCGCGCGGGCATCGTGATAGCGCGCCTTCAGGCGTTCGATATCGGCAAGCATCTGATCGAGCGTCTCGGGCTTTAACGCGACCTTCGAGAAGCCCGGATGATCGCCTGCCGCCTGCAACGCGCCGCCACGGCACAACACGAAGCGCAGGCCGAACGACGCCGCTTCGTCGAAGAGCAGATCGCCTGTTTCCGTGGTGCCTTCCGCGTGATAGAGATAGTGATGATCCGCGCACGTCGTCACGCCCGACAAAAGCAGCTCGGCCATGCCGAGGCGTGCAGCGACACGCGCGAGGTCCGGCGTGAAGCGAGCGAGCCGCGGATACGGCACCGCGGCGAGCCATTCCTGCAGATCGGCGTTGATGCCTGAAGGCACCGCTTTCAGCAGGTTCTGGAACAGGTGATGATGCGTGTTCACCCAGCCTGGATAGGCGACGCACGAGCGCGCATCGATGACGCGTTCGTCGTCGCGTGCGTCGAGATTCGGCGCGATGGCGCGGATGACGCCATCGCGGATGCGAATATCGACGTTGCCGAGCCGTGCGGCGTCGCCACACAATCCGCTCATCACCGCGACGGGATGTTTGATTAGTAATGCTTCGTTTGAGATGTTCATGAACGCTTGTCCTTTCAACACGTTTTACTCGCGCACCATGCTGGGCGCAGGTACGACGTCTTCCTCATGTGCGCCGTTGAGCACGGCGTTCAGCACGACCGACACGAGACACGCGAGCACGACGCCGCTGTGCACGAAGGGCTGCGTCCAGTCGGGCATCTGCTTGAACACTTGCGGCGCCATCACCGGGATGAGCGCGGTCGCGATCGTGAAGCCGACGATCAGCACGTTGTAGCGGTTGCGCTCGAAGTCCACTTTGGAGAGCGTCTGCACCCCCGCCGCGACCACGACGCCGAACATCGCGATGCCCGCGCCGCCGAGCGCAGCGGCAGGCGTCGATGCGACGACCGCGCCGATCTTGGGCACCAGCGCGACGACGCACATCAGCACGCCGCTCACCGCCACGACCCATCGGCTGCGCACGCCTGTCAGGATCACGAGTCCCACGTTCTCCATGAATGCGATGAACGGGAACGCGGCGAACATTCCGGCTATCGCGCTCGCGAGACCATTCGCGCGCATGCCGCGCACCGCGTCTTCCTCGCTGATGTTCTTGTCGACGATATCGCCGATCGCGACGAAGAGACCCATCGATTCGATCATCTGCACGACCATTACGACGATCATCGTCAGAACGGGCACCACGGAGAACACGGGCATGCCGAAGTGAAACGGCAACGGCATCGTGAACCACGGCGCGTTGGCGACGTTGGCGAAGTCGCCCATGCCGAGCGAGCAGGCAAGCACGCTGCCCGCGACAAGTCCGATCAGCACCGACAGATTGCGCAGGAACGCATTGGCAAAGCGGTTGACGGCGAGAATCACGAGCGCGACGAACAACGCGACGCAAAGGAACGGCAACGCGCCGAAGTGCCGCGCGTTCTCACCGCCGCCCGCCCATTGATACGCGACCGGAAAGAGCTGCAGTCCGATCACGGTGACGATGCAGCCGGTCACGACAGGCGGAAAGAAACGCCGCAAACGTCCGACGAGCGGCGCGGCGAACATCGTGAACACGCCCGCGCCGATCACCGCGCCGCACACGCCCGCGAAGCCGACGCCGGGGCTCAGGCCGATCGCGATGACCGGTCCCACGCTGCTGAACGCGACGCCTTGCAGAATAGGCAGACGCACGCCGAACTTCCATACGCCGACGGTTTGCAGCACCGTCGAGATGCCCGAGCAGAAAAGCGCCGTGCTGATGAGCACGGTGGTGTCAGCGGGCGACATCTTCAATGCGGATGCGACGATCAACGGCACGGCAATCGCGCCGATGTAAGCGACGAGCATATGTTGCAGGCCGAGCGTGATCATCTGCCGCTTGGGCAGGATGCGATCGACGGGATGTTGGTCGGTGTTCATCAACGTGTCTCCTGATTATCGTTATCGGCGGCTGCGTTCGTCAGGCCGCGACAGGCACCGCAAGGCAGGCATGAAAGCGCTCGGTCAGCGCGGCGCGGTCGAGTTCGCGTCCGATGAACACGATTCGGCTCGAACGCGGCTCATAGCCCCACGCCTGCGCCGCGCGCAATTCGATGATGTCGTGCACGCCTTGCAGCACGTAGCGATACGGCTGTCCTTTCACGGCGAAGATGCCCTTCATGCGAAAGAGGTTCGTCGCATCCGATGCGCGCAGTTCGGCGAGCCACGCTTGCAGCGCGTCGAGTTCGATATCGGCATCGACTTCGATGCCTACCGAGCTCACGCTTTCGTCGTGGTGATGATCGTCGTGGTGGTCATCGTGATCGTCGTCCGCTTCGACGAGCTGCTGCGCGAACTCATTCGCGCCCACGCCGAGAATCGTGTGCAGATCGATCTGCGCAAAACTCGATTCGACGATTTCAGCCGTTGCGTTGAGGCCGCGCAGCCGCTCTTTCAATGAAGCGATGTCCTGCGCCGTCACGAGGTCCACCTTGTTGACGACGATACGATCCGCGCACACGATCTGATCGACCGCCTGGTTGTCGCGGCCGTCGAGCACGAGATCGTCCAGATGCGCGGCGATATGCTTTGCATCGACCATCGTCACGACGGCATCGAGGGTCACGCGTTGCGCAATCGGATCGTCGATGAAGAAGGTCTGCGCGACAGGATACGGATCGGCGAGCCCGCTCGTCTCGACGATGATGTGATCGAGCCGCTCGGGCCGCTCCACCAGCATCCTCACGATGCGCACGAGGTCTTCGCGCACTGCGCCGACGCAGCATACGCATCCGTTCGTCATCTCGTAGATCTCTTCGGTCGATTCGAGCACGAGCCCGCCGTCTATGCCGACTTCGCCGAACTCGTTCTCGATCACCGCGATCTTGTGTCCATGCTTTTCGCGGAGGATGTAGTTGAGCAGCGTGGTTTTGCCCGCGCCGAGAAAGCCGGTCAGCACCGTGACCGGAATCTTCTGGAACGCGTTATGAGTCGTATGGATGTGAGTCATTGCTTGTCTCCTTTGAGTCAGTCAGCTCTATGTTCTTTCCAGCGTCGAACCACGTTGCAATCGAGGCCGAAGAGATCCAGCACGCGGCCGAGCGTGTGATCGATCATTTCGTCAAGCGAAGCAGGGCGCGCGTAGAACGCGGGCACCGGCGGCGCGACGATGCCGCCCATTTCGGTGACGGCGATCATGTTGCGCAGATGGGCCAGCGTGTACGGCGTTTCGCGTGCCAGCAGCACGAGCGGGCGTCGCTCCTTGAGCGTGACGTCGGCGGCGCGCGAGATGAGGCTCGATGAAAGTCCGCCGGCGATTTCGGCGAGCGTCTTCATCGAGCACGGCGCGACGATCATGCCGAGCGTGCTGAACGAACCGCTCGAAATGGCGGCGGCCATGTCATCGCATCGATAGGTGAAGCTCGCGAGCGCGTTGACATCGGCGAGCTTGTGTTCGGTCTCTTGCTGCATCGTCAGAAGCGCGCTGCGCGAGATCGTCACATGCGTTTCGATGTCGAGTTCGCGCAGCAATTCCAGAAGGCGCACGCCGTACGTGAAGCCCGATGCGCCGCTGATACCGACCGCGATGCGCCGCCTGCTCATCGTGCGGCTCCTTTCAGAATGGCGGCTGCACGTTGCATCGCATCTTCGCCGATGCGCGCACGTATGCCGTCGAATTGCGAGCCGCGCGTCGCGTCGATGCCCATGCGCGATGTGGTGCCTTCGACGGACGACGAAGGATCGAGCGGGCTGCCCGGCAATCCGCCGACGATGAACACATCGTCATGCGGTTGCGCATGTGCCGCGATCGCCCAGAGCACTTGCGAGTCGTCGGTTATGTCGATATCGCCATCGACGGCGACGACATGCTTGAGATACGGATCCCAGCCCAGCAACGCGAGCATGATCTGACGCGCTTCGCCATCGCGCGTCTGGTTCAGCGCCACATAGCAATGAAAATGCGTGCCGGAGTTCGGGTAATGCAGCGCAGTGACCGCTGGAAAACGCGCCTTCAGCTTCTCGCTCATTTCCGCTTCGCGCGGCAGACGAGCGAGCGTGAGATGCTCGGCATACGGACCACCGACGACATCGACGAGCCATGCATCGCGGCGGCGCATCATCGTATCGACGCGCATAACGTTGTTGGTCGAACGGTCCGACGAATAGCCGGTGAACTCGCCGAACGGACCTTCATCGGCGCGCGCATCGGGATCGATCGTGCCTTCGAGCACGAACTCCGCGGCCGCCGGCACGCCAATGCCATAACGCGGCGTGCGTACCAGTTCGAGCGGTGCGCCGAACAGTCCGCCGGCGATGGCGCGCTCGTCTGTGCCGAACGGCACGCGCGATGCCGCCGCGAGCATGAACAACGGATGCGCGCCGATGACCATCGCAACCTTGAGCGTGTCGCCGCGCGCCTTCGCCGTCTGCAACATGCGCCACAGATGACCGCGCGAATGCAGGCTCGTTGCGAGCGCGTTCCTCGCATGAAGCATCGAACGGTGATAGCTCATGTTCGCGATGCCGGTCACCGGATCTTCGGCGACGATTACCGCGTTCGTGATGTACGCGCCGCGATCGGTGGCGAAGTGGCGAATCATCGGCACATGCGCGAGATCGACCGCGTCGGCTTCGACGACTTCATCGAGCACGGGACCGCGCGCGACATGCAGCGGCGCGATCGGTGCATTCGCGCGTTGCTGATAGGCGTCGAAGAGGCCGGGCGCATCGACATCGAACAGACGGGCGATACGCTCGCGCGATGCGAAGAAGTTGGTCGCCAAAGGCGTTGCGATACCTTCGACGTGCTCGCATACGAGCATCGGATGCTGCCCGCGCGCGGCAAGCGCGGCGACGATCGCGGTGACGTCCTGATCGGCGGACAACTGTTGCGTGAGCGTCAGCACATCGTGGGGATATTGCTCGCGATAGGCGTGCGCAAAGCAATGAAAGTCCTGCGTGGCGCGAAAGAGGTTATCGGCCATCGTGAGCTCCATCGAGAGAAGGAAGGGCGCGTGAGCGACCGCGCCCGCATGACATCAGGCCGTCTGCGCGACTTCGTCGTTCTTTACATACGTGGCCTTCAACCGTTTCTCCGCTTCGGCAAGGTCCTTCGGCGGTTTAGTCGGCTCGATGCCCACCAGTCGCGCGATGTTATTGCCCATGTAGTCTTCGAGACCGTCCTCATCGAGGTCCATGCCTTGCGGCGCGGGACCGCACAGCATCTCCAGTTCGCGCAGCCACATGCCCGGCTCGTTCGGCGGCGAATCGGTGCCGAACACGATCTTGTTGCGCGGCAACTCGCGTGCGAACTCGACGATGCGCGACTGATAGCACCAGCCCGATTCGCAATACACGTTGGGCGTATCCATCGCCATCCAGAAGGCTTCGAACGAGTAATTGCCGCCCGTCTGGATCCCGAAGTGACCGATGATGAAATTCACCATCGGGAATTCGCGGATGATCGGATAGAACTGCGTGGGAATCGTGTACGGTCCATCGCCTGTGTGAATCAGCACGACGACGCCCAACTCGGCGCATTTCTTCATCGCAGGGCGCAGCCAGTCGAGCGCGCGATCCGGCCGATAGCCATGCATGTTCGCGTGCAGCTTGAGCATCTTGAAGCCGTATTCCTTGACGTGAAATTCGAGTTCCGCCGCGCCGTTTTCCGGACCCCAGCGCGGGTTATACGTGAAGTTGCCGATGAAACGATCGGGATACTTCTGCGTCAGCTCCGCGATATACGACATGTAATCGCGAATGCCTTCGCGCCCGCGCCGGTTGCCGTCGCGATAGCCGGTGTTTCCCGGCGGCGGCTGGATGAAACCCATGTCGATGCGGCGCGGCTTGCCGTTGATGATGTACGGACCGTCCATCATCTTGAGAAGGCGTTCGCCGGTGAACGGCTCGCCCGTGTGCCGCCAGGCTTCGTCGACGAGATTGGTCGGATGCAGATGGGTATCGATGATCATCGGCGCGCTCCTGCGTAGTCAGCTTCTTTGTATTGGTCGAGATTGGCTTGCGCTTCTTCGACGCTTTTGGGCGGCGCGCTCGGTTCGATGCCGAGCATGCGCGCGAGGTTGTTGCCGAGATAATCCTCGAGCGTGTCTTCGTCGAGATTGAGGCCTTGCGGCGGTTCGTGACACAGCACTTCGAGCAGGCGCAGCCACATGCCCGGTTCGTTGGGCGGCGTGTCGGAGCCATAGAGAATCTTGTGCGTCGGCAATACCTTCGCGAATTCGACGATGCGCGATTGCAGGCACCAGCTCGATTCGCAATAGACGTTCGGCGTATCGAGCGCCATCTGATAAGGCTCGAAGCAATACACGCCGCCGGTCTGCACGCCGAAGTGCGCCATGATGAACGGCACCGACGGAAACTCGCGGATCAGCGGATACCATTCGCTCGGAATGCTGTACGGTCCGTCGCCGGTGTGCAGCTTGACGATAAGCCCGAGGTCCGCGCATTTGCGCAACGCGGGACGCAGCCAGTCGAGCGCGCGGTCCGGCCGATACGCGTGCATGTTGGCCTGCAACTGCACCATCCTGAAGCCGTGTTCCTTCGCGTAGAACTCGATTGCGTCGGCGCCGTTCTCGGGGCCGCAGCGCGGGTTATAGACGAAGCAGCCGAGCAGGCGGTCGGGATACTTCTGCGTCATCTCGACGGTGTACGCCATGTAGTCGTCGATCGACTCGCGGCCGCTTCTCACGCCATCGGTCCACGTATAGATGGTGTTGCCTTGCGGCGGTTGGATGAATGCCTTGTCGATGCGACGCGGCTTGCCGTTGATGATGTACGGGCCGTCCATCACCTCGATCAGACGCTCGCCCGAAAAGGGTTCGCCGTCATGGCGCCAGGCGAGGTCGACGAGATTGGTCGGATAACAGCTTGTGTCGATGATCATGGGTCTCGATCTCCTTGAGGGGAACTGGCGTGTCCAGTCGCCGGATCGCGGGCAGGCGCGTCGATGGAACAAGAGCTCTTGCGAGCTTGCCCATGCGGCCTTTTGCAAGACGCGTTGATGCGCCTTCCCCTCGCCGGCATCGAGTGTCACACTGACGTGCACTGCTGCTTGCGATGCAGTCTCACAAGTTATGCGCGCTCTGTACAATATTTTTTGACCACGATCTTGATACGTTAGCGATATGGACATGCGGCTTTTGCGGTACTTCGCGGTGCTCGCCGATGAACTCCATTTCGGCCGCGCAGCCGCGCGCCTGCACATTTCGCAGCCGCCCCTGAGTCAGCAGATCCGCATCCTTGAAGAGGAGATGGGCACTGCGCTTTTCTTGCGCTCGCAACATCGCGTCGAACTCACCGAGGCAGGGAAAACACTGAAAGAACAGGCGCCGCTGATCTTCGCGCAGTTCGAGCGCGCGATCGATCTCACGCGTTGCGCGGGACGTGGCGAAGTGGGAAGTCTCGAGATCGGCGTCATCAGCTCGGCGATGGTCGAGCCGATTCCACGCGCGCTCGGCGAGTTCGCGCGCAAGCATCCGCAAGTCAGATGGACGCTTCACGAGATGACGCCCGCCGCGCAGATTCAGGCGCTGAAAGAGCGGCGGCTCGACGTGTGCTTCTTTCGCGTGTCGCACGAAGATCCGGAGATCGTCAGCGAAGTCGTGTTGCGCGAGTCTGCCGTGGTCGCATTGCCGCTCGCGCATCCGCTCGCTTCACGCGCGGATATCGCGCTGCGTGATCTCGAAGCCGAGCGCTTTCTGTCGTTTGGTCTGCTGCAATCGCAACTCGCGCGGTTTCTGCGCGACTGTTGCGTCGAAGCGGGATTCACGCCGCGCATCGAGCAGGAAGTCGTCGAACTGCATACGCTGCTATGTCTGTTGCGCGAAGGGCTCGGCATTGCGCTGCTGCCGGCATCGGCGCAACAGCTGTCGGGCGGCGGCGTGGCATTCGTGCCGCTCGCAGCGCCCGCGCCCGAAGTCTCGCTTCATGCGCGTTATCGCGCGGACACGCCGTCGCCGGTGCTGGCGCGGTTTCTCGATACCGTGCGCGAAGTCGTCAGTCCGGATCGCGTGCGTTGACCGTTTGCGCGACGAGCTCGCGTATCGCATCGACGAGCGGCGCAACGCGTGCCGACTTCTCGCGCGGCCACACGGCGTAGAGGTTGTAGTGCGTCGGAATCTCGACGCGTGTGAGTTCGACGAGCTTGCCGTCGCGTTGCGCGTCGGCGGCGAGCAGGCCGCGCGCAAGTCCCACGCCGACGCCCGCGCTCGCGGCGGCGATCAGCCCCGCAGCGTTGTCAAAGACGGCGACTGCGTGCGGCTCCGCTTCCGGCAGGCCCGCCGCGGCGAGCCACGGAATCCACGAGCGCTTCGTGTAGCCGAGCAAGGGCAGCGCGAGCACTTGTTCCGGCGCGAGCGGCACGCTGAGTCCGCGCGCGCTTAACAATGCGGGCGAGCCCATGACCGTCAGACGGTCGCCGCAGATGAGCGCGTTCTCGAAGCCGTCCCATTCGCCATAGCCGTAACGCAGCGCGAGATCGACGCGTTCGAACGCGCTGCGGTCATGACGTGGCGCGGAAAGCATCGTCAGCGACGTGCCCGTCAATGCGCCGAGCAACGCGGGCAGGCGCGCGACCAGCCAGCTTTGCGCAAGCTCCGGATCGACGTCGAGCGTAATCGACTGCTTCACCGCGCGCTCCTTCACCGACGACAACGCGCGATCGATCTGCTCGAAGCCATCGCCTAGCTGATTCGCGAAGAGCGCGCCGGCATCGGTGAGCACGACGCGCGCGCCTTCGCGCACGAACAGCGGCTGGCCGACGAACTCTTCGAGCGTGCGGATCTGCTGGCTGATCGCGCTATGCGTGAGCGACAACTGACGCGCCGCGCTCGAAAAGCTGCCGGCGCGCGCCGCCTGCAAGAAGGCCTGCATCGACTGGATCGAAGGGTAGCGCTTCAACATGGGTGTTAGCCAGGCTTACGGGTGATCAAAGAAATCGTCGCTGGCGTTCTTGCATGACGGCTTCCGATAATGGCCGCAAGCTCGAACGACATTCAGGAGACAGCGCATGATCGAAATCGTCGTCAATGACGCGCGGCACTCGCTCGACAATGTACCGGAAGACATGCCGCTGTTGTGGGTGCTGCGCGATCGCATCGGTTTGACGGGCACGAAATTCGGCTGCGGCGGGGGCTTTTGCGGCGCATGCACGGTGCATCTCGATGGCGAGGCCGTGCGTTCGTGCCTGCTGCCGATAGCGGCCGTGGCGGGCAGGCGCATCACGACCATCGAAGGTCTTTCCAGGGACGGCACGCATCCGTTGCAGCGCGCGTGGGTTGCGGAAGACGTGCCGCAATGCGGCTATTGTCAGTCGGGACAGTTGATGCAGGCAGCGGCGTTTCTGAAGGGCAAACCGTCCGTGAGCGATGACGCCATCGCCGCTGCGATGTCCGGCAACATCTGCCGCTGCGGAACGTATGCGCGCATCCGCAAGGCCATCAAGCGCGCGGCGGCGGAGGTCTGAATGCGTATCGAACATCACGCAGCGCGCCGTCGTTTCATCAAGCAGAGTTCGGCGCTGCTGGCAGCGGGCCTATCCGTTGGATTTCGATTGCCCGATGCGTTGGCGAAGAACGGCGATGCTCATCCGCGTGACGGCGAATTCGAGCCGAACGCATGGGTGCGCGTGCTGCCCGACGACACGATCAAGCTCGTCGTCCACAAGCACGATTCGGGCACGGGCACGCGCACCGCGCTCGCCGCGCTCGTCGCCGAAGAGCTGGATGTCGATCCGTTTCGCATCGACGTCATCACGCCCGAGAATCCTTTCTATGCCGATTACATTCATCCCTTGTGGAAGGTGTTTTCCACGGGCGGAAGCACGAGCGTCTCGCTGGAATACGATCGCTTGCGGCGCGCGGGCGCGACTGCGCGTGCCATGCTGATCGAAGCCGCCGCGAAACAATGGAAGGTATCGCCGTCAACGTGCTCGACCGATAACGGCTTCGTGATCGACAAGGCGAGCGGCGCGCGTGCCAGCTATGGATCGCTTGCCGTCATCGCCGCGAGCTTGCCCGCGCCAAAAGACGTGCCGTTGAAAGACGCATCGCAATTCAGGTACATCGGCAAGCTGAGCAAGAAGCGCGACGCGGCGCAGAAGGTATGCGGCGCGTTCGCGTATGGCATCGACGTGCGTTTGCCCGGCATGCTCGTCGCGGTCGTGACGCGTGCGCCCGTCATCGACGCGCGCGTGCGCAGCGTCGATGCGAAAGAGGCGCTCGCCGTGCCCGGCGTGCGGCAAGTGCTGCCGATACCCGGACGTCCCGATGTGCTCGGCGGCAATCAGGCGGGCGTCGCCATTCTCGCCGACGACTACTGGTCCGCGCACAAGGGACAAGCCGCATTGCGCGTCGAATGGGAAGACAGTCCGTTCGAAAACTTCGATAGCCGCGATATGCCCGCGCGCCAGGCTGCATGGCTCGACGATCCCGCTGCGCGCGTCGTGCCGACCATCACGAACGGCGACGCCGATGCCATTCTCAAGCATGGCGCGCGCGTGATTCAGGCGTCTTATTCGATGCCGTACAAGGCCGCGAATCCGCTCGAACCCATCAACGTGACGGCGTGGTCGAAGGACGGCGGCATTGCGTATTGGGGCGGCTTGCAAGTGCCGTCGACGGCGCAGGAGGCGGCGCAAGTCATCGGCGGCATTCCGGCCGATCGTGTCGTGCTGCATGAACTGGTTTCGGGCGGCAGCTTCGGTGCGCGCGAATCGAAGTACTGGCTCTTCGAAGTCACATGGCTCGCGTTGCAAACCGGCAAGCCCGTCAAGCTGATGAACAGCCGCGAGGACGAAATGCGCGCGCTCTTCTATCACTCGGCGAGTCATCATCGCGCAAAGGCCACGCTCGATGCACGCGGCAATCTTTCGGCGCTGCAACTGCGCGCGGTGATGCCGGCATCGCCGGAACAATGGGAGCCGGGCTATTTCGATCGTCCCGATCGCATGGACTACAGCACCACGGAAGCAATCAGCAAGTTCGAGTTCGCGTATGGCGCGCCGAATGTGGATATCGGCTGGGTGCGTCATGAAACGGGCGTGCCAACGGGCTGGTATCGCGCGGTGAGTTATATCCCGAACGTGTTCGCGGTCGAATCGTTCATGGATGAAGCCGCGCATAAGGGACATCGCGATGCGGTGGACTTTCGCATCGCGCATATGAAGGACGCGCGCCATGTCGCGGTATTGCGCGAGGCCGCGATGCGGGCCGGCTGGGGCAAGCCGTTGCCGCGCGGCACCGCGCTCGGCGTTGCGACGAATCGCGCGTACGGCAGTTATGTCGCGGTGATCGCGCGCGTCTCGCGCAAGGATGACGGTATCGTGATCGAGAAGCTCACGTGCGTGGCCGACTGCGGGCTCGCGGTGTCGCCCGGCGGTGTGGAAGAGCAGCTATACGGCGGCTTGATGTGGGGACTCGGACACGCACTCGCCGACCGCATCGACATTCGGCACGGCCAGGTTCAGCAGTCCAATTTCGATGCGTATCGCGTGATGCGTATGAGCGACATGCCCGACATCGACATACGCATCATGCAGGGCGATCCGGCGAAGCCTGGCGGCGTAGGCGAGTTGTCGAGCCCGTCGGTTGCGCCGGCCGTTGCCAATGCCGTGTTCACGCTGACCGGCAAGCGCCTGCGCGAGACGCCGTTCGATTTGCGACGGCTCGCGTGAAGAAGTAACCGCTCAGGCGGCCAGCACTTCGTTGGCCGCCTCGACATTCGCGACAGCCGCCGCATGCTCGCGGATCAGGCGATAAACCGTCTCGCCCGGCACGGTTTCCGATTCGAGCAATTCATCGGCGATCGCGCGCAACACCGGCTCGTTGGCTTGCAGCAGCGCGAAGCATTCGTCGCTCAGATCGTGCAGCAACGCGTTCGCATGACCGATCGAATTCTTGAGCTGCAAGCCCGCATACTGCTGCGGCAACGCCGCAAGGCTGAACAGATTGCCTTCCTCGTTGAAGCCGAACTTCGACACCATATCGAGGCTGATGCGCGACGCCTCCTGAAGATCCGATGCCGCGCCGCTCGATGCTTCCTTGAACATGAGCAGTTCCGCGTTGCGCCCGCCGAGCAGCACCTGAATCTCGTTGCGCAATTCGGTTTCGCGATACAGATGCTTGTCCTGCATCTTCGTGATGAGCGCGACGCCCAGAGCGCCGCCGCGCGGCAGGATCGTCACTTCTTCGAGCACGCCGGTGCCGAGCAGCGCCGCAACGAGGCCGTGACCCGCTTCATGCACCGCGATGCGCGTGCGTTCGTCATCCGATAGCGCGCGTTCCGCGCCGTTCACATCGCCGATGCGCGCGATCTTGATCGCTTCGAGGAAATGCGCCGCCGATACTTCACGTTCGCCCGCCTTGCGCGCGACGAGTCCTGCCTGATTGACGATCATCGACAGCGTGGCGGGCGAGAGGCCCGTCGTCAGACGTGCGAGCTGATCGAAGTCGATGTCGTCGCGCTTCGTCTTCAAGCTGTCCGCGTAGAAACGCAGGATGTCCGCGCGATCTTCGACGCCCGGCAAACGCACTTGCACCGTGCGATCGAAACGGCCGGGACGACGCAGCGCTTCATCGAGATTGTCGGGATGATTCGTCGCCGCGACGATGATGACGCCTTCGTTCGATGCGAAGCCGTCCATCTCCGCGAGCAGTTGATTGATGATGCGATTGCTTTCCGCTTCGACCGGGCCGCCGCCGGTATCGGTGCGCTTGCCGAGGCCATCGGCTTCGTCGATGAAGATGACGGTCGGCGCATTCTTGCGCGCGAGCTCGAACAGATGCTTCACCTTCTGAATGCCGACGCCGTAGTACTTCGCGCTGAAATAACTGCCCGTGATCGCGATGAAGTTCGCGCCGCATTCGCCCGCGAGCGCCTGCGCGAGCCGCGTCTTGCCGACGCCCGGTCCGCCCGTCATCAGGATGCCGCAGGGCGCGCGCACGCCCATGCCGGTGAATTGCGCGGGCTCGGTGAGCCACGCGCGCACGTCGTTGAGCGCGGCTTTCGCTTCGCCCGCGCCGATGACGTCATCGAAACGCAGCGTCGGCGATTCGCCGAGCAATTGCGCGCCGCCGCGCATTTCGCGGCGCATGAACCAGAGAAGGCCGCCGATCATCAGGAGCGGCAGCAAGAGACTCAGCGCGTCGCGCGAACGGTCGAACATCTCGCTCCAGCGCGCAATGCCCGTGCGCACGTTGGCGTCGGGCAGCCATACGAGTTGATACGGCGAGGCCGCGTCGGGCTTCATATCGCCGAGCAGCAATGCGTTGGAGAACGCGCCGTTATGATCGGCCACGTAATACTTCTCGCCCTTCGTCGTGGAGACGAGAATCGCGTCGGGACTCACGCCGATCGTCGCGACATTCTTCGCGCGAATATCGGTCAGCATTTCCGATGCGTCTTTCTCGCGATGCGTCCACGGCGATGCGTCATTGCGCATCTGATTGGCGACGCCCGTCAGCGCCGCCGTCTGCGATTGCGCGGCCCGCACTTCATGGCGCCAATGCAGAAAGCCCGCGCCCGTCACGAGCGCGGCCGCGATCACACCATAAGCGATATATCGGCCAACGCGTGACCGCAGCGAATTCCTTGCCGGTTTCATCAATTCTGTCCAATGGGCCCGCACGCGCGGCGCCCTAAAGCAATCGTCGGAGGAATGGCATCCGAACGTGTGTCTCTTATCGTGCTTCGGTGGTGGGATGCCCGCGCGCATGTCTTGATGCTCAAGATGGCGAAGCGATCGACCTTGAACCGCAGATCGTCAACCATGCGAGCATGGCCCTGTTTGCAGGGATTGCTTCGCTGGAATGGTGCCCGTAATGCATGACCATTCGATAACGCGAAGCAGCGCGCGAACGAGCGTTCGACACGCCGTTTGAAATACACGTCCCCTTTTTTTTGATTAACGGCAGGTAACGGGTCTTCTTGACGGCAATGTAAAAAACGCGTGATCCGCGCTCGCAGCGTGATGCGGGTTTGATGGCGTATGCAGGACGAGGCCAAGGATAGCACGGCAGAAAACGATGCTCCATCCGGTAAGGAATACTGCTTGCTTACGCTAGAGAACTCCGCGCACATGGGGCGCGCGGCGTACTCGGACGAGAGGGAGATAACATCATGTTGTATTACGCGTTGGTCTTTTTCATCATCGCGATCATCGCTGCCGCGCTCGGATTCGGCGGTATCGCGGCGGGCGCGGCGGGCATCGCGAAGATCCTGTTCTTCATATTCCTCGTGATTTTCCTCGTGACGCTGGTAATGGGCCTCATGCGACGTTGACGGCTCTCAAGCAAAAGGCGTCGTGCCGAGGCTGGTCGGCACGACGCATTTTTTTTGTTCCTCGTTTAACGTAGCCGCCTGGACGAAAGATCGGTATCGTCGCAAATGACAACTTCTGGGTCATTTGCGCCATGCACATCGCGATACTCGCTCTCGATGGTCTCTTCGATACCGGCCTCGCCGTGACGCTCGACACGCTCAGAGCCGCGAACGCGTTGGCCGCGCGCACGATGGGCGGATCCCCGCGCTTCGATGTATCCACTGTTGGCGTGCGCAAGCGCGTGCGTTCGGGTCACGGCTTCGCGATTCCGGTGGAGCCCGTCACGCCCGATTTGAAGCCGGACTGGGTCATCGTTCCGGCGCTCGCCGCGACGACGCCGGAACTGCTGCTGCCCGCACTGGAACGCGCCGACGTCAAGGACGCCGTGCGGCAATTGCAGAAGTGGCGCGCGCAAGGCGTATCGATCGGGGCGTCCTGCATCGGGACGTTTCTGCTCGCGGAAGCAGGATTGCTCGATCATCGGCAGGCGACATCGACGTGGTCGCTCGCGCCGCTTTTCAGGCAACGCTATCCGCATGTTCTGCTCGACGAATCGCGGATGCTCGTGCCGACCGATATCGGCGTGACGGCCGGCGCCGCGATGGGGCATCTCGATCTCGCGCTGTGGCTCGTGCGCAAGTCGAGCCCCGAGCTGGCCGCGCTCGTGTCGCGCTTTCTGCTCGCCGATATCCGCACGTCGCAGGCGCCGTACATCATCCCGAACCATCTCGCGCAGGCAGATCCGCTGATCCAGCGTTTCGAGCGCTGGGCGCGCGACCATCTGAAGGAAGGATTTTCGCTGCAGCACGCGGCGAACGCGCTGGCGACGAGCACGCGCTCGCTTCAGCGCCGATGCCAGGAAGTGCTCGGCAAATCGCCGCTGGCGTACTTTCAGGACTTGCGCGTCGAACGCGCGCAATCGCTTCTGCACGGCAGCGGACTCGATCTCGAAGCGATCGCCGCCGAAGTCGGCTACGAAGACGGCGCGACTTTGCGAACGCTTTTACGTCAGCGCTTGGGACGCGGCGTGCGCGATCTGCGCGCCGGCCTGCGCTGACGATGCCTACAACGAACGCTCGATAGCCTTGCCGAGCAGATCGAGCCCGAGGTCGATCTCTTCCTCGCTCACGGTCAGCGGCGGCGCGATGCGGAACACGCCCCCCATGCCCGGCAATTGCACGATGTTCATGCTCAGGCCGAGATTCATGCATTCGCGCGTGATCTTCGCGCCGAGACCATCGGCGGGTTCCTTCGTGCGGCGATCCTTGACGATCTCCACGCCGAGCAGCAAGCCGCGGCCGCGCACGTCGCCGATGCAGTCGAAGCGCTCCATCAGATCGAGCAGGCCGCGTTGCAGGCGCGCGCTCATCACGTTCGCGCGCGCGACGAGGCCATCGCGTTCGACCACATCCAGCACGCGCAGGCCGACGGCGGCGGGCAGCGGATCGGATACGTGCGTCGTGTAGAACAGATAGCCGAGCGCATGCGCCTTCTCTTCGATTTCCGCCGATGTGACGACGGCCGCGAGCGGCAAGCCCGCGCCGAGCGTCTTCGATAGCGTGAGGATGTCGGGCGTGACGCCGTCGCGCTGGCACGCGAACATGGTGCCCGTCCGGCCGATGCCGGTTTGCGCTTCGTCGAGAATCAGCAGCATGCCGCGCTCTTCGCACTTGCGCTTTAGCGCCGCCATGTAGCCTTCCGGCAATTCGATGATGCCGCCAGAGCTCAGAATCGGTTCCGCGATGAACGCGGCGAGATTGCCGCTCGACTGCCGGTCGATGAGATCGAATGCGTAGTCGAGTTCCGCGAGCCAGTCGTATCGGCCGTTGTGCTCGAAGCGCGCGCGATATGGGAACGGCGCGGGAATCGCGAATGACCCGACCGCCGCGGGACCGACGCCCTTGCGCCCCGCGCTGTAAGTTGCGGACGCCGCGTGACCCGTCATGCCGTGCCACGACTGCGCAAAGCCGACGACTTCGTATTTTCCGGTGACGAGCTTCGCCATGCGGATCGCGGCCTCGTTCGATTCGGCGCCGGTGCTCAGCAAGAGCGCGCGATCGAGACCGGCGGGCGTGATATCGGCGAGACGCGTCGCGAGATCGACGACGGGACGCGACAGCATCCCGCTGAAGAGATGATCCAGCTTGCCCGCATATTCGCCGATCACCGACACGATCTCGGGATGGCTGTGGCCAAGCACGGCGCTCATTTGTCCGGAGGTGAAATCGAGGATCGCGCGGCCATCGGCATCGTAGACGAAGCTGCCTTGCGCGCGCTCGATGATCATCGGCTCGAACGTGCCGCCGTAGCGGATGAGGTGCTGTCTGGCGTTGCGCCAGAAAGTTGCGTCGTTGTTCAGGGACACCGTGCTTCTCCTGGCGGGATAGGAAGGAATCTGCAGTGTAGACAACGCTCAGGTTTTATAGAATCGAATAGTTCTAATGCGAGATAGAAGAGGCGCTAATACCTTGAGCCTGTCACTGGAAATCGAGTTGTTGCGCTCGTTTGCCGTCATCGCGGAAGTGCGCGCGCTGAGCCGCGCGGCCGAGCGCGTCGGACGGACGCAATCGGCGCTGAGCCAGCAGATGAAGCGGCTCGAGGATATCGTCGATCAGCCGCTTTTTCAGCGCACCGGACGCGGCGTCGTCCTGACGAATCCCGGCGAGCGCCTGCTGGTTCACGCACAGCGCATCCTGCGTCTGCACGACGAGGCGATGGCCGATCTGTGCGGAAAAGGCTTGTCGGGCAGCATCCGCTTCGGCTGTCCGGACGATTACGCCGCCGTGTTCCTGCCGAGCCTGCTGCGGCAATTTTCGAGTCAGCATCCGCACGCGCTGGTGGAAGTCGTGTGCGGGCCGACGCCCCGGCTCGCCGAGCAACTGAAAAAGCGCGCGCTCGATCTCGCGATGCTCTCGCTTCCCGAAGACAAACCCGGCGGCGAGGTCATCCGGCGCCAGCAACTGGTCTGGATCGGCTGTCCGGGGATGGATTCCGCGCATTACGATCCGTTGCCGCTCGCGCTCTCCGATCCGGACACGCTCGATCACATCGCCGCATGCGAAGCCTTGCAGCGCGCGGGCAGGGCGTATCGCATCGCGTACGCGAGCAGCAGTCTCGCGGGGCTCACGGCGCTGGTGCGCTCGGGGCAGGCGTTCGCGGTCATCACGCAGACCGCCGTGCCCGCCGATCTGTGCGTGCTGAATGCGGATGCCGGGTTGCCGGCCTTGCCGGGCGTCGGCATATCGCTGAAGTTCGCGCGCGAGCGTCCTTCGATGTTGACATCGGCGTTCGCGGAACACATCCGTCTCACGCTGCCGTTGTTGTGATGCAAGACCGATTGCGCGAATTGGGCCGCAAAACGGCCGCTTTCCGGCACATCGCGCATCGGGGACGCGGGCTAAGATACTTTCCATCTCCTCTAGCTCTTTCTTCTCAGGGAATGAGCGACTTTTGCGTCGTGCGGATAGCCTCTGCACGACGTTTTTCTTTGTGCGCGCCGGGCTACACTAGCCGCTCGTTTTCCGCACCCCGAACGCCATGCCGACTCGCAAACCCGCCACCGCCGATGCGTTGCAAGATCCGGCATTGTTGCGGCGTCTGTTGCGCGCCAAAGATCGCATGGACGCGTGTTCGCACGAGGACTGGCCGGTCAGCCGTCTGGCCGAAGTCAGCGGGGTCTCCGAAGCGCATTTCGCGCGATCGTTCAAGCGCGCGTTCGGCGTTCCGCCGCATCGCTATCTGCTGACGCGGCGCATCGAGCAGGCCGTCACGCTGTTGCGCGACACCGAGCTCGCCATCACGGATATTGCCTTCGTCACCGGCTGGGAAAGTCTCGGAACGTTCGGCCGCATCTTTCGCGATATCACCGGCCACAGTCCGAGCGCGATGCGCGTGCAAGCGCGCGCCGGCGTCGACGCGCTCGATCGCGTGCCCGCGTGCGTGCTGAAGGCCGCGCAACGACCCGATCTCACGATCGCAGTTTTGGAGAAGCGGCGGCGCGGTGCGAAAGGTACAGTGCGGCCATCTTCAACGAAGGAGGTCACATGAATCAGGGCATCGGCGTGGTGGGCATCTATGTCGACGATCAGGACGAAGCGCTTGCGTTTTACGTCGACAAGCTCGGTTTTCGCGTTCATACCGACGTGCGCAACGGCACGTATCGATGGCTCACGGTGCAGCATCCGGATCAGCCGTCGTTTCAGCTCGGCCTGTTCGCGCCGGGCGCGCCGATCCACGACGATGCGACCGCGCAAACGCTGCGCGCGATGGTCGCAAAGGGCGCGATGCCGCCGCTCGTGCTGTCCGTCGCGGACTGCCGCGCGACTTACGAGCGGCTGAAGGCGAGCGGCGTGGAGTTCACGCAGGAACCGGTCGATCGCTACGGCAGCGTCGATGCCGGTTTTCGCGATCCCGCGGGCAATGGCTGGAAGATGATTCAAGCGCCATCGGGACGGTAAATGTCCTGATTAGCCGGGAGGATGAAGTCTGTTCGTAGAGTGCTTAGAACATGACCGAAACCTCATATCAACCGCCCCGAGACATGTCGACGCTCGTGCTGGCGTGGATCCGGCGCGCGCGCGAATCGCAGATTCGTCATTACACGATGGCCGACCGGCTGACGCGCTGCGGCAGACGGCTCGGGCTTGCGGTCATCGGCATCACGGCGGCGACGGGCACGTCCGCGTTTTTATCGCTCGTAGCGACGGCGGTGTCGCCGGATGTGCACGTCCTGATCGGGATGACGAGTCTGAGCGCCGCCGTGCTCGCCTCGTTGCAGACGTTTTTGCGCTATAGCGAGCGTGCGGAATTGCATCGCCGTGCGGGTGCGCAGTACGGCGCCGTGCGGCGGCGTCTCGAAGCGATTCATGCGGCAGATGTTTCTCTGCGTGATGCGTGTGTCGTCGATGCGGTGCGCGATGAACTCGACCAGATCGCACAGACGGCGCCGCATTTGCCGCGCGCATGAGCAACCATTAATAAAGTTCCGAGTGCTGATTAGTCATTGATTAGACGTAGCGAAGCGAAAGCCGCTATTCGGCTGACAAATGACCCTGTTCAAAAGGGGTTGTTTGTGCTTCCGAAACAATGCCCGGTGTGCTACGGTAATTCGTATGTATTACTTGCGACCGGACGATCGCTGATTGTCGATCGGCCTTCCGAAATGATTCGGATGGAGTGTGACAATGGAACAGCGAGGCGATGGCTCGCTTTATTTCGTCATCTGCCCCCGATGTGAAACCCTTTCATCAGTAGAAGAAAGCGTGTGCCCGTTTTGCGGCGCCGACCGCCACGGGGCCGTGCTGACGAGGGGCGCGGAGACAGCTCTGCGGGCAGTCGAGGCGGCGCGAGGCGTGACGCGCCAGTTTGCGCCACAGGGCGAAGTGGCCCGCGTGCGATGGCCGGCGCGTTCGAGAACATACGAAGCGCGTTTACCCGCGCCTGCGCGTGCCTCCATCGCCAATGGCGCTGCCGTGCTTGCGACGGGGCGTCCATCGCATTCGATACTCGCAACGGTCGTCATGGCCGCCGTCGTGCTCGGTGCGTGTTTTCTCGCGCGTGCTTACTTCGAGCAGCACGGATCGACACCGCGCGCGGGAACGCTGCCTGTGGCCGTGGCAGGCACGGTCCGTCCGATCGAGACGAAGGCCGCGCCGATCGCCGCCATTAATATCGATTCGGCGGACAGAATCGTGGACGGCCCGCTGCGCTCCGCCGCGCGTCCGTCAGCGGAAGCTGCGTCGCCACTGATTCCTGTCACGGCATCGAGCAAGGACAGCACGCGGCAGAGCGTGATTCCCGAACGCTCGATCGCAAAAAAACCGTCGACGCACGGCGCGAAGCAATCGGTCAAGACGTCGAAAGCGAATCCCGTATCTAAGTCGGCTTCTGCATGTTCGCGCAAGTCCGAGCGCGCGTGCGCTGAAGCAGCGAAAGGCCGCGTATCCAGGACCGAGCCGAAGCAGCGTCAGACGCGCGCGGCGCCGCCTGCTGCGCCCGTCGCACGAGCGAAAACCGACACGAAGGAATTTCAGAAGGTCGCGGCCATCGCTCCGGCGGTGAAGCCCGCGATGACCGCCGACGATAGCTGGCGTCCGAGCAAGAAGAAGAACTGAAAACCCGCGCGGATCGGAAAGGAAAGGGAAGCGCTTCGCGCGGGACGCGAAGCGCGCTGACGATCTTATTCGACGGCTTCCCAGTGTTCGTCGACGGTCTTGTCGGTTACGCGTACCTTCGCGACCATGGGCGCATAGCCGCGCAGCTTGATTTCATCGACGGCGAGCCGCTCTGAACGATAACTCTGCTGCGTCATTCTCGTACCGTCAGGGAATTCGAGCGCGTAACCGTCGATCGGTCCCCACTGGCCCTTCGGCATCGGTTCGACATAGACATTCTGCATCGCGTTTCTCCAGCTTGATTGGAAAGCACCGGGCGGTTCGCATTGGCGAACGTGCGCCTCTTGTATAAGAGGTTAGCGAAGAAAGGGACGCGGCCGGCGACGATGCGCGACATCGCGAAGCAAATAATTATCGAAGTAAATCAATGCTCTAGTTGCGGGTTCCCATGATGAGAAAGCCCATTCTCCGATATGCAACTCGCGGCATGCTGCCATGCAGCGCGCGTTTTCGTGAAACGGACCTTCATTGCATATCGTGGAAGTCAGTGATGCACGGCGCTGCGGCGATCGGCATCGAGATAGTTGTTGATCGTCGGCGCGACGTCCGCCGCGACGGATGCGAAGCGAAAGCCGTTGCGTCCCTTGCGCTTCGCTTCGTACATCGCGCGATCCGCGTCGCCGAGCATCGCTTCGGCGGACGTGTCGAAGCCGCCCGCGCACATCGCGATGCCGACGCTCGTGCCGAGATGCGCTTCGACGCGGCCGAGTTCGAACGGCCGTCCGATCGCGCGGCAAATGTCCTGCGCGATGCGGCTGCATGCACTCGATGACGAAATCCCGCGCGCCAGCAGCACGAATTCATCGCCGGCGAGGCGGCAGACGAGATCGCCCGCGCGCGTCGTCTTCTTCAGGCGCGCGGCCACCTGTATCAACAGCGCGTCGCCGACGTCGTGACCGTGCTGATCGTTGATGCTCTTGAAGCCGTCAAGGTCCATGAAGAAGAGCGCGAAAGGCACGGCGTCATCGCGAGCGGCATCGACGGAAAGCGCGAGTTGCTCGGCGAGCGCGCGCCGGTTCGGCAGGCCCGTGAGCGCGTCCAGCATGACTTCGGAGCGCATCTGATTTTCGCGCCGCTTGGTCTCGGTAATGTCCTGCGACATGATGTAGAAACCGGCAATTTCCTCGCGCTGAAACTCGGGAATATACGTCGCGTTCCAGACGCGGCTCGGCGCGCCTTCATAGACGATGTCCTCGTGCGTCACGCGTTCGCCGGCGAGCACGCGGCGAAAGTAAGGCAGACAGCGCTCGAAGATCGACGCGCCTATCGTGTCGCGCACAGTCTTGCCACGCAACGCCGAAGGCTCGACGCCGAACACCTCGCGATACACCTGATTGTTGAAGCGATAGCGCAGGTCAGCATCGACGTGTGCGATGAGAACGGGCAGATTGTCCGTGATCGTCTGCAGCGCGGCGCGATTGCTGGTGAGCTCGCGCGTGCGTTCGAGCACGCGGCGCTCCAGTTCCTGCCGATAATCGCGCAACACCTGTTCGCTGTATTTGCGGCTCGAGATGTCGTGCGCGACGCTCACGAAATGCAGCGGCTCGCCGCGTTCGTCCCGAATCAGCGCGACGGAAAGCTCGACCCAAACCGGCTCGCCGTTACGGCGGCAATATCGTTTTTCCAGCGTATACGTCTTGCTCGTGCCGTCGAGCAGTTCCGCGACGAGTTGCAGATCGGCCGACAGATCCGCTTCGTCGGTGATCTGCTGAAAGGTCATCGTGACGAGTTCATCGGCGCTATAACCGGTGATTTCGCACAGCTTCGGATTCACTTCGACGAAGCGGCCCTCCAGATCGACGATAGCCTTGCCCGTCGGCGTCTGTTCGAAGATCGTATGAAAGCGCGTCTCGGACAGGCGCAGCTTGCGGCGGTCGGCTTCCTGAATCTCACGCGTTTCGTGCGCGGCTTCGCGCTGCACGATCTCGCGCTCGACGGTCGCCGCGAGATCGCACAGCGCGGCCTGCGTGCTTGCCGTGAGTTTGCGCGGCTTCGTGTCGATCGCGCAAAGCGTGCCGAGCACGAGACCTCTGGACGAGCGCAACGGCACGCCCGCATAGAAGCGGATGTGTGGCGCGCCCCTGACGAGCGGATTGCCGGCGAAGCGCGCATCCGCGTGAGCGTCCTCGACGAGCAGCAGACGTTCGGAGTGAAGCGCGTGCGCGCAGAACGACACGTCGCGCGCGGTTTCGCATACATCGAGTCCGACACGCGACTTGAACCATTGCCGATGTTCATCGACGAGCGATACCAGCGCGATCGGCACCTGCAACAGCTCGGCGACGACGCGCGTTACGCGGTCGAACACTTCTTCCTGTGGCGTGTCGAGCAGGTCGAGACTGCGCAGCAACTGGAGCCGCTTCGCTTCGTCGGCGGGCAGAGGCGCCGTGTGCCATTCGTGTACGGGTTGCAAGGTTCTTCTCGATTCGGTATTCGCCATCGGGCCCAATGCCACGATGAGCAATTTATCGAACCTTCCGCAATCCCGATTCGCCGATCAAAGGCCGGCTTTTCCCTCAGTTCGCGAGATGTGCCTTACGGACGAAATGACGTAGAGCGGTCATAGCCCCAGGCAAACCGCCCCGACCGCGACCACCACGCAGGCGAGCCAGCGCCTCGCGCTGACGGCTTCCTGAAGGAACACGCGCCCGATGAGCGCCGCGAACACGACGCTCGTTTCGCGCAACGCGGAGACCGTGCCCATCGCGCCGGATTGCATCGCCCAGATCACGATGCCGTAAGCCGCGATCGACACGAGGCCGCCCGCGAGCGACGAACCCACGGCCATCGGCGCTCGCTTCACGGGCGTCCATAGCGCCGCGGGCCCGCGTTTCGCGACGAAAATCATCGGCATGAACCAATAGAACATGAACATCCACGCGGTGTAGGTGAGCGCTTCGCCATCGGACAGACGCACGCCGATGCCGTCGATCACCGTGTAGATCGCGATGGTCACGCCCGTCGTCAACGCGGCGAGCACCCCCGCGCGCGATACGCGGCCGCCCTGCAATGCAAGCGCGATGATGCCGCCCGAGATCAGCACGATCCCGAGCGCATGCAGCAGGCCGATCGCCTCGTGCGCGAAGATGGCCGCGCCGAGCGTGACGAGCATCGGCGACGATCCGCGCGCGATCGGATAAGCCTGCGCGAGATCGCCGCGCCGATACGAGCGCACGAGGCTCACGTTGTAGACGATATGCACGAGCCCCGACGCGACGATGTAGGGCCACGCGGCTTTCGCGGGCATCGGCAGATAGAAGACGACGATCGCGGACACGGCGCCGATCGCGATGCTCATCCACGTCATCGAGAAGAACCGGTCGCGGTTGCCATGGAGCATCGCGTTCCAGCTTGCGTGGAGCACGGCTGCCAAGAGAACGACACCGCCGGTGTAGGTGAACATGCTTTCTTATGTCGGTTATATGACGGATAGTTACTAGAATAACTATCTTGTGAGCCGCTCACAAACCATATAAATTGCATCGTCGCGTTAGAAAAGCTCTTGCGAATGAGACCGGCATTGCCTTCACTCAATGCGTTGCGCGCTTTTGAAGCCGCTGGGCGACTCGGTAGCTTCAAGGAAGCCGCAGCCGAGCTGCATGTCACGCACGGGGCGATCAGCCAGCAAGTGCGTTTGCTCGAAGCGTGGCTCGGCGCGCCCCTGTTCGAGCGTCATAACCGGCGTGTGGTGTTGACCCCGGCGGCGCGCGTTTATCTCGCGCAAATCGGTCCGCTCTTCGATCGGCTCTCGCAGGCCACGGCGCGCTATGGCGTGTCCGAGGCCGTGTCGCGCACGCTCACCGTGAATGCGCCCGCTACCTTCACGTTGCGCTGGCTCGTGCCGAGGCTCGAACAATTTCGCGCGCGTCATCCCGATGTGGAAGTCAGGATAGAGACATCGAACGAACCGGTAGAAAGCCTGAAGGACACATACGACATCGTGATTCGCGGCGGCCCCGACACGTTTTACGGTTACGTGATGCGGCGCTTTCTCGAAGAGGAACGTCTGCCGGTGTGCAGCCCCACGCTGTCCAAACGTCTTCCTTTGCAGACGCCTGAAGACTTGCGGCGGCACACGCTGCTGCACACGTCGAGCTTGCCGCGCGTCTGGCCGGATTGGCTCGCGCAGGCGGGCATCGCGGCGCTCACGCCAGCGGCGGTGCTCACCTTCGATCACTTCTATCTGACCTTGCAGGCCGCTGTCGATGGCATGGGCATCGCGATGGGCCCGACCGCGCTCGTCGCCGACGATCTCGCGTCAGGCCGTCTCGTTGCGCCATTCGACGGGCCGCGTTTGCCGTCGCGAAGCTATTGCACGTATGTCGCCGATGAGAAAGCGGGGCACGATCTGATCGTGCTGTTTCGCGCATGGCTCGAACAAGAAGGACAAGCGTTCGCGACCGAGCACGACGTGTGAGCCTGCGCCGCGCTGCATTCGTGCGAACTATGCAGAAATTTAACTATCTGGTTAGAATGCACGGGTTTACGCTAATGCCCCGGCCGGTCTGACTGATCGCGCGGGACATGCGATCCAGCCGCGCACATCGGCGCACGCGTTCATGCGTCGCCGCTTCTCGCGTGTCGCGGTATCGACTTCACGGAACGCTTTCATTCCGCGGTGCGATACGGCCGCGGCATTCCTGTCGTCGCCGAAGCGGATCGCATGGCAGACTCCTGGAGAAGATTTCGATGTCTACGAGTAAAGCCCGTCTTTCAGCCGCGCTGAGAGCAGGGTGTGTTGTGCTGGGCCTCGCGCTGTTGGCCACTGGTCTGATTTTCGTCGTCGGCGGCGCAAAGCTCGCGCTTCTGCACGGCAGCGCGTATTTCGTGATCGCGGGAGCGGTTATCGTCGTATCCGCGGTGCAGTTCATGCGGGCGAAGTCGTCGGCTGTGCTCGCCTTCGGCGCGGTATTTATCGGCACGCTCGTGTGGGCGCCCATCGACGGCGGTTTCGATTTCTGGCCGCTCGTGTCGCGGCTGATGCTGCCCGCCGGCTTCATGATGCTCGCGCTGCTTACGTGGCCATCGTTGCGCACGCATGAGACCGGCAAGCCCGCGTCGAAGCGCGCGTATGCGTTCGCTGGCGTCATCGCGCTTTGCATGCTCGTTACCTTCGTGCAGATGTTCGAGCCGCATCCGACCGTCGCATCCGATGGCAATGAAACGCCGCTCGTGCCCGTCGCGAAGGAGCACGCGCAGAAGGACTGGAGCAACTACGGCAACACGGCCGGCGGCAGCCGCTTCGTGGCGCTCGATCAGATCACGCGCGATAACGTGAAGGATCTGCGTGTCGCGTGGACCTTCCATACGGGCGATGTCCCCGAAAGCCCGACCGGCAACGGCGCGGAAGATCAGGAGACGCCACTGCAGATCGGCGACCGCATCTACCTGTGCACGCCGCACAACAACGTGATCGCCGTCGATGCCGACAGCGGCAAGCAGATCTGGAAGCGCGAGATCAACGCGCGGGCGCAGGTCTGGAACCGCTGTCGCGGCCTCGCGTATTTCGATGCGACGAAACCTGTGGCGCAACCGACGATAATCGGTTCGACGCCTGTGACCCCCGTTTCCATCGCGGCGGGCGCAAGCTGCCAGCGCCGCTTGCTGATGAACACGATCGATGCGCGTCTCGTCGCCATCGATGCCGACACCGGCGCGCTGTGCGAAGGCTTCGGCGAACACGGCTTCGTGAACCTGAAAGCGGGTCTCGGCGCGGCCGACGATCCGAAGTATCAGCTCACGTCGGCGCCGACGCTCGCGGGCACGACCGTCGTCGTGGGCGGACGCGTGGCCGACAACGTGCAGACCGACATGCCGGGCGGCGTATTGCGCGGCTTCGACGTCATTACCGGCGAGATGCGCTGGGCGTTCGATCCGGGCCACGACGACCCCAACGCGCGCCTGCAACCGGGTCAGACTTACGCGCGCAGCACGCCGAATTCGTGGGCGCCGATGTCCTACGACGCCGCGATGAACACTGTCTTCATCCCGATGGGCAGCTCGTCGGTGGACTTGTGGGGCGGCAATCGCACGCCGCTGGATCACAAGTACGCGACGTCGATCCTCGCGCTCGATGCGACCACCGGCAAAGAAAAGTGGGTGTACCAGACGGTCCACAACGATCTGTGGGACTTCGACGTTCCGATGCAGCCGAGCCTCGTCGACTTTCCCGAGAAGGATGGATCGACGAAGCCCGCGGTCGTGTTCGGCACGAAATCCGGTCAGATCTTCGTGCTCGACCGCATGACGGGCAAGCCGCTTACGCGCGTCGAAGAACGCAAGGTGAAGACGGGCACGATCGCGCAGGAACAGTACTCTTCGACGCAGCCGTTCTCGGCCGGCATGCCGACGATCGGCGCGGACACGCTGAAGGAATCCGACATGTGGGGCGCGACGCCGTTCGATCAGTTGATGTGCCGCATCAGCTTCAAGTCGATGCGCTATGACGGCCTCTTCACCGCCCCCGACACCGATGTCTCGCTGAGCTTCCCGGGATCGCTCGGCGGCATGAACTGGGGCAGCCTGTCGACGGATCCGAATCATCACGTCGTCTTCGTGAACGACATGCGCCTCGGTCTCTGGGTGCAGATGATTCCGCAAAAGACCGACAGCGCGCCCGCGAGCAACGGCGGCGAAGCCGTCAACACGGGCATGGGCGCGGTGCCGCTGAAGGGCACGCCGTATGCCGTGAACAAGAACCGCTTCATGTCGCCGCTCGGCATTCCGTGCCAGAAGCCGCCGTTCGGCACGCTCTCCGCGGTCGATCTGAAGACGCAAAAGATCGTGTGGCAAGTGCCCGTCGGCACCGTGCAGGACACGGGTCCGTTCGGCATCAAGATGCGCGTGAAGATGCCCATCGGCATGCCGACGCTCGGCGGCACGCTCGCGACGCAAGGCGGCCTCGTGTTCATCGCGGGCACGCAGGACTATTATCTGCGTGCGTTCGACAGCGCCACCGGCAAGGAAGTGTGGAAGGCGCGCTTGCCGGTCGGAAGCCAGGGCGGTCCGATGAGCTATGTGTCGCCGAAGACGGGCAAGCAATACGTGCTGATTTCGGCGGGCGGCGCGCGGCAATCGCCGGATCGTGGCGATTACGTCATCGCGTATGCATTGAACCGCTGATCGTACGAACCGAAGATTTCATGCGTCTGACCAACACTTTCATTTGCCTGCTGGCTGTATCGATGCTGTGCGGCATCGGCGCAACGTCCGCGCATGCGCAGAGCGCCGTGACCTTGTACGGCAGCATCGATACGAGCATCGAAGTGACGAACCCGGGCTCGTCGTGGACTCCGCGCATGGACTCGGGCGCGTATCGCGGCTCGCGCTTCGGCTTGCGCGGCTACGAGCAATTGAGCGACGATACGCGTCTGCTCTTCGATCTGGAAAGCGGCTTCAGTTCCGCCGACGGCACCTTCGCGACGGCCAACACGATCTTCAATCGACAGGCGTGGATCGGGCTCGGCGCGCCGTGGGGCGAGTTGCGCTTCGGCCGGCAGTATTCGCCGATCTACATTCCGTTCAAGGGCGGACTCGATGCATTCGGTGCGGGCACGATCGCGTCGGGGCTCAACAATCTGTCGAAGATCACGCCTTACACGAATAACGGCATCACGTATCTGTCGCCCGATTTTCACGGCTTCACGACGACGCTCATGGTCGCATTGCGCGATAGCGGCAACGGCAACGGGCTATCGGGGAACTACGAGACGTTCGCGTATCACAGCGGGCCGTTTCGCATTTCGTACGCGCATCAGGACACGCAAGGCGACACCGGCTTGCGTGCGAATCTCGGCGGCGTGTCGTATCGCTTCGGCAAGACGACGGCCTTCCTCTCGTACTTCAACGGCGATGGCGGGTCGCCGCGCTATCACAACGACGGTCTTTCGGTCTCGATGCGCTACGCGGTGACGCCGCGCCTGCGCGCATCGCTCGGCTATGCGTATGCACGCGATCGCTCGGGCAGCGATAACGACGCTGACCAGTTCAGCGTTGCGTGCGAATACGATCTCTCGCCGAAGGTGCTGCTTTACGCGAGCGGCGCGATGCTGCGCAATCATGGCGACGCGACCTTCACGCTGCGCGGCGTGAACGTAGTCGGGATTCCGGCGGCTTATCCCGGCGCGCCGGTGCGCGGCGTGCAGGTTGGCATGATCGACCGGTTCTGATTCTCAGCGTCTTTTCTTCGCGTCATCGAGGCACGCCGCGAGCTTCTCGAAGTAATCCAGTGCTTTTCGCGTCGGCACGACGGTCTTGATGCGCAGATCGTCGCTGCTTTCATCGACGGATACGAGGCCTTGCTTTCTGAGGTTCGTCAGCTTGCGATGCACCGTCGCCGGCGCGCCCGCGATAGACAGCGCCATCGTCTCCGTGACCGTCAGCGCATGGCCCGCGTGCCACGACGCCGTGAGCGCTTCGAGCAAGCGTTCTTCGGCAGCATCGAGCTTCGGCACCGAAGGCAATGCCTGCACTGCCTGAGCCAGATTCAGGAAGCGGAAATAGGCATCGAAGACGCTCTTTTTGGCCATGAAGAAATCGCTTTTAGGGAACGAACCGATCATAGCATTTGCGATATACGGCAAACCACAATCGACGATCTATTTATCAAGTTGATAAGTAAGTGCTAAGATAGTGCGTCGAGCAAGGTCGCAATACAAGGGAGCAATACGAAGAGCGGACGAGTGAGCGCGTTTCGCTATTGCCCGAGCGATTTCCCGGGAGGGCAGGGGCGTGGTTCAGGAACGCGATAACAACTACATCACGGCGCATTTCATCGAGCAGGAGATCGAACATCTCGCGAGGATGATCCGCTCGCGCCACTGGCATCGCAGCGCGGCGTGGCCCGTTTCGTACTGGCGCGAGCGCATCGAGGAATTGCAGCATGCGCCCGCCATCGCGCCGCTTCAGCGCATGGAGCTCGAATCGCTTCTGAACGAACTGGAGCGCATCGCGGCCAAACTCGAATCGTCGGCGAATTACGGCGGAAGAGCGCAAGGCCAGACGCGCACGATGCGCGACGCATGAATTCGCGCGGTGCTGCGATAAGATGTGCGTCCTTACCGCCGCTCACTGGCACGCCGCCAATGTCTTCCCTTCAACTTCGCTTATGTTCCGTCGTCGGAACGGCGCTCGTCTTTATCACCTCGCTCTGGGCCAATCAGGAAATCTTTACTCATTCCGAGTTCGTGCGAGGCGTGAACTGGATTTATCTTCCGGCCGGCATTCGGCTGCTCAGCACGCTGTTGTTGGGCGCGGACGGCGCACTCGGGCTGCTTTTCGCAAGCTGGCTCGTCGATTTCTTTTATTTCTTTCCAAATGATCCGGTGAGATCTTTCGTCGGCGGCATCATTGCGACCGTCGCGCCTTATGCCGTGTATCGACTCGCGCGCGAGATCTATGGACTCGACGCGTCGCTATCGAATCTGACGGCGGGCAGATTGATGATGCTCACCGTCGCTTATGCGCTTGCCGGTCCGCTGCTGCATAACATCTGGTTTTATCTTCAGGGCGATACGGAGCATATCGTCGCGCGATTCTTCGCGATGTTCATCGGCGATCTTGCCGGGACCATGATCGTCATCTATACGCTCAAAGCCTTGCTGCATTTCCTGCCCGTTCCGCGCGCGCCGAACCGCTAATCGTGCGACGCGCGCGCCGCATGCACGTCAGCCGAACCACTTCATCATCAGCGTGGCGAACACGACCATGCCCGCGCCGCCGATGCGCGTCGAAATCTGCGCGAAGGGCATGAGTCCCATGCGATTCGACGACGACAGAATCGCGACATCGCCGGTGCCGCCGAGACCGCTATGGCAAGCGGTGATGATCGCCGCTTCGACTGGATACATCTTCAGCCACGCGCCGACGAAGAATCCCGATACGACCATCGCCGCGACCGTCGACGCGCAGATCACGAAGTACGCGGGCGAGAATGCGCCGACGAGCTTGTCCCACGACACGAAGAGCGTGCCCAGTCCGACGAGGATCGCGAAGGTGAGATTCGTCGACATGAACTTGTAGATCTGATACGCGCCGATCTCCATGCGTTCGGGAATCGCGCGCACGACCTTCAGCACGGCGGCTGCGACGATCATCAGCACGGGTCCGGGAATGCCGGTGACGGGCGCGAGCAGCATGCCGAGAATGAACAGCGTGCAGCCGAGCAGCAGCCCGAAACCCATCAGGCGCAGATCGAGCGCGGCCTCGGCTTTCTGTTCCTTCAGCAGCGCCTGATCGTCGCCGCTCTTCACGAGCATGCCGTCGCCGCTATATGCGCGATGTTTCTCGCCGAAGCGCTTGAGCAAGCCGCTCGCGAGAATCGCGACGACGTTGCCGATGAGCGCGGCGGGCACCATCATCGCGATCAGATGACCTTGCGCCGCGTAGGTGATTTCCGCATAACCGATCGACAAGGGCAGAATGCCTTCGCCGATGCCCCCACCCAGAATCGGCATGACGATATAGAAGAACGTGTGCTTCGGGTCATAGCCGAACATCAGTCCGACTAGCACGCCCGCCGCGATCGCCGTCACCGTGCCGACCAGCAATGGCACGAACATCTTCAGAAAGCCTTGAATCAGGATCTTGCGATTCATGCCGAGAATGCTGCCCGCGACGAGACACGCGATATAGAGGTATTGCAGGTTCGCGGTCTTCATCGTCGTGGTGATGGCCTTGAGCGCGGCATCGTCCATCAGCTTGTAGCCGAGCAGCGCCGAAGGCACGAAGAGACAGAGAATCGCGGGCCCGCCGATATGCCTGAACACCGGAATGCGTTTGCCGATTTCGCCGAGCAACAGGCCCGATAACATCAGCACGGCGAAGCCGCCGATCATGTCGTTCGGCAATTTGCCGGTGATGGCGGCGAGTATCGTGACCAGTGCGAGCGCGACGAACATCGCGACCGGCATGCCGCCGATGGTCATCAACGAAATGCGCGCGCGCAGTCCGAGCGGCGTCGCGCCCGTGCGCAACGAAGGGCTTTCCATATCGTGTCTCCTGATTGAGAAGTGATGCGGCGATGGACGCTCGTGCGTCTCTTTTTCGCCTTACGCTGCTTGCTTGTTGCGTAGCGCGGGCAAATCGATCTTCATCCACGGATGCAGCGCCTCGTGCTTCGCTTCGAATGCGCGGATCGCGTCGCTGTCGGCGAGCGTCATGCCGATCATGTCCAGTCCTTCGATGAACATGCGCTTCTGTCGCTGCGGAAGATCGAACGCGTAGTGCGTGCCGTCGCTCGTGCTCACGCGTTGATTCGCGACGTCGATGGTCAACTGATTCGTCTTTGCATCGCTCGCGAGCGCGCTCAATGCAGCGACGACGGCTTCATCGAGCGCGATGAGCAGCAAGCGATTGTTCTGCGCGTTGAAGTAGAAGATTTCGCCGAAGCTCGGCGCGATAACGGCATCGATTCCCGCTTGCTGCAAGCCCCATACGGCGTGCTCGCGGCTCGATCCGCAGCCGAAGTTCGCGCCCGCGATGAGAATGCGCGCGCCCGCATAGTCGGGCCTGTTCAGCACGAAGTCTTTGCGTGCGTTGCCCGATGCATCGAAGCGCAAGTCATACAGAACGCCGCGCGCGAGACCGGACTTGTCGATGCCGAACAGAAACTGCTTCGGCATGATCTGGTCGGTGTCGAGATTGTTCAGCGGCAACGGCGCGGCGATGCCGGTCAATGTTGCGTGTTCAGACATGCTCCAGCTCCTTGCGTACGTCGACGATACGGCCCGCGAGCGCGGCGGCGGCAGCCATCGCGGGACTCATCAGATGGGTGCGGGCGCCGCGTCCCTGGCGGCCCTCGAAATTGCGGTTGGTCGTGGACGCGCAGCGCTGGCCGGGTTGCAGGATGTCGTCGTTCATCGCGAGGCACATCGAGCAGCCAGGCTGACGCCATTCGAAGCCCGCCTCGATCAGCGCGCTGGCGATGCCTTCGCGTTCCGCCTGCTCGCGGACCATGCCGGAACCGGGCACGACCATCGCACGCACGGAAGGCGCGACCTTGCGGCCGCGCACGATATCGGCGACGGCGCGCAAGTCTTCGATGCGCGCGTTCGTGCATGAACCGATGAATACGTGATCGATCGCGAGGCCCTCGATCGCCTGATTGGCATCGAGTCCCATGTAGTCCAGCGCCTTCGATGCATTGCGTTGCGCGACCGGTTCATCGGCGAGGCGGGGAATGCGCGCATCGATCGCGATGGCCTGATCCGGGCTCGTGCCCCATGTGACGAACGGCGCGACATCGCGCGCGTCGAAGCGATGCGTGATGTCGAACGATGCGTCGGCGTCGGACGCGAACTGCTTCCATTGCGCGACGAATGCATCGGTTCCGATGCGCTCGGCGACATAGCGAATCGTCGTCTCGTCGGGGGCGATCAACGCACCGCGCGCACCTGCTTCGACGGTCATGTTGCACAAGGTCATGCGCGCCTCGGCGGAGAGCGCATCGATCGCGCTGCCCGCATACTCGACGACGTAACCGCGCGCGCCCTGCGCACCGATCTTCGCGATGATGTAGAGCACGAGATCCTTCGATGTCGTGCCGCGAGGCAGCGCGCCATCCACGACGATGCGCATGTCCTTCGCGACGCGATAGACGAGCGTCTGCGTCGCGAGCACATGTTCCACTTCCGATGTGCCGATGCCGAAGCCCAGCGCACCGAGTGCGCCATACGTCGTGGTGTGACTGTCGCCGCACAGCACGACCATGCCGGGGCGAATCAGGCCGATCTCCGGCGCGACCACATGCTCGATGCCTTGCGCATGGTCGCGCACATCGAACAGATGGATGCCGTGCTCCGCGCAGTTGCGCGTGAAGTTCGCGGCCTGCTGCGCGGCGGCGTCGATCCTGATCGTGCGCTTGTCGACCGCGACGGGATGCGTCGGAATCACATGATCGACGACACCCATCTGCTTTTCCGGGCAACGCACCGGCAGGTTTTTTTGCGCGAGTCCCGCGAATGCTTGCGGGCTCGTGTACTCGTTCATGATGTGCAGGTCGGCGTAAAGCGCGACGTGTTCATCGTCGACGTGAAAAACCGTGTGGCTGTCCACGATCTTCCGATAAAGCGTCTGTCCCATGCTGTCTCCGTTCTTGCTTCTCCGATCAGTCGAAGCCAGTGTAATTCGATAACGGAGACCGTAAAATGCAGCTTGTCTTAACCCATTGTTAAGCTAAATTTAAAAATGGACTCGATCGCCGACCTGGAGTTTTTCGCGCGGCTCGTCACGCAAGGCAGCTTGTCGGCGCTCGCGCGCGAGCTCGGCGTGACACCGCCCGCCGTGAGCGCGCGCCTCAGCCAGCTCGAACGGCGTCTCGGCGTGAAGCTGCTGAACCGCACGACGCGGCGGCTCGCGATGACGCAGGAAGGCGAGCTCTATCTCGGCACCGGCTCGCGCCTGCTCGAACAGGTGCAGGAACTGGAACGCATGGTGTCGAGCAGCCGCGATCTGCCGCGCGGCCTGTTGAAAGTGAACGCGACGTTCGGCTTCGGGCGGCGTCATATCGCGCCGGCGCTGTCGGAGTTTCGTCGGCAATATCCGGATGTCGAAGTGCAGCTCGATCTCACCGATCGTCCGATGAATCTCGCCGAATTCGCGTTCGATGTCGGCATTCGCTTCGGTGAATTGCCGGACATGCGCGTGGTCGGCAGAAAGATCGCGGCGAACCGGCGCTTCGTATGCGCAGCGCCGGCGTATCTGCAAGCGCATGGCACGCCGAAGGAGCCGGACGATCTGCGCGGTCATCGCTGCATCGTGCTGCGCGAGAACGACACGGCGTACGGCACCTGGCATTTCACGAAGGGCAAGCGGCACGAAACGGTGAAAGTCCACGGCACGATGAGCAGCAACGATGGCGAAGCGACGCTGCGCTGGGCGCTCGACGGTCACGGCGTGCTGACGCGTTCCGAATGGGACGCGCAGTCGTTTATCGATTCCGGCGCGCTCGAACGCGTGCTCACCGACTGGTCGATGCCGCCCGCCGATATCTATGCGATCTATCCCGAGCGGCTGAATTTGTCGGCGAAAGTGCGCGTATTCATCGAGTTCCTTGAGCGGTATCTGAAGCGGGTGTGATGCTTGCTGAATCGCGGGCATGACATCGCCGACGACGGAGGCCACTCATGACCGCGCAGCACCACGATGACGACGCCGCGACTTACGGCACCTTCAAGGATCTCGTCAACATGACGCCCGCTCAACTCGAAAAGTGGCTCGCGACCGACGAGTCGCGCGAAGTCGGCCAGAAGAACGGCGGCGGCGAATCGGTGGGGCACAAGTCGGGTCGGCATATCATCGACATTCTCGGCAAGAAGAAGGCCGATCTCGGCGAAGACGACTACGCGCACATGCGCAAGGTCGTCGGTTACATCAAGCGGCACCTCGCGCAGCGCCCGCACGAAGTCGAGCATTCGCACTGGCGATACTCGCTGATGAACTGGGGCCACGATCCGCTGAAGTAGGCTGCCGTCATTCGTGCCGCGCATTCGGCAGCATCAGCCGCTATGCTTGTCGAAAACGGAGCGAGACATGAATCAGACGAACTGGTACGCCGAAAGCGATTGCTCACTCGATGAATTCGCGAGCCTGCTCGAGCGCGACGCGCGACCCAAGCTGACATTCGCCTCGGACATTCAGCGCGGCATTCCGTTATATGACTGCGGCGCGCTCGCCCCCGCGCTGGACGATTCATCGACATGCATGGCGTTGCAGGCGGAATGGGCCACGGTCCTGCGCGATGGCGCAGGCGTGTTCGTGCTCAAGCATGCGTATGCGGATGTCGATCCTATCGACGAGGCCGCCGCGATCTTCGAATCGATCATCCGGCAAGAGCGCGAACGCGGTGCGAGCGCCGCCGATCACTTCGCGAAGGCGGGCGCGAACGATCGTATCTGGAATGCGCAGGAAAAGCTCTGTCTGCACGCGCCGCGCGTGTTCGCGCGTTACTTTGCGAACCGGTTCATCGAATGCGCGGCGCTTGCATGGCTCGGCCCCGGTTTTCAGATGACATCGCAAGTCAATGTCGTGCGTCCGGGCGGCGACGCGCAGCAGGCGCATCGCGACTATCACCTCGGTTTCCAGACTACCGATGAAGTGCGGCGCTATCCGGCGCATGTTCACGCGATCTCGCCGTATCTCACGCTGCAAGGCGCGGTCGCACATAGCGACATGCCTGTGGAAAGCGGTCCGACGAAGCTGCTGCCGTTTTCGCAGCGCTATGCGCAAGGGTATCTCGCGTGGCGGCGCGCGGACTTCCGCGAATACTTCGAAGCGCATCACGTTCAATTGCCGCTCGAAAAGGGCGATGCACTTTTCTTCAGCCCCGCGCTCTTTCATGCCGCGGGCGCGAACCGCACGCGCGACGTGCAGCGCATGGCGAATCTGCTGCAGGTGTCATCGGCATATGGACGCGCGATGGAAACGCTCGATCGCGCGCGCATGTGCGAATCGGTCTATCCGGTACTGCTCGATTTCAAGTCGACGGAAAGCATGAGCGATGCGGAGATCGATGCGGTCATCGCTGCGTGCGCGGAAGGCTACGCGTTCCCGACGAACCTCGATCGCGATCCGCCCATCGGCGGTCTTGCGCCGAAGAGTCAGCAGGCGCTATTGCGTCAGGCGCTCGATGAAACATGGTCTGTCGATGCGCTCGCGAACGCGCTGAAGGACAACGCGTGGCGGCGCAATACTTGAAGCCTTACTCCTGATAAACCGCCGTCAACACGCTTTGAGCATCGGCGAGCGCATTGTCGAGTTGCACGAGACTCGCATGACGCGCGCCGAGCGGATCGCGATTCGCGATCGCGGTGAGTATTGCCTTGTGGCGCGGCAAGGACAGCGCGTGCGTATCCGGATGACGGCTCGTCAGCTTGATCGACTCCGACAGCGCGAGCGATAACATGTGCCCGATATACATCAGCATGTCGTTGTGCGTCGCCGTCATGATCGCGCGATGAAACTCCAGATCGGGCGTAAGCAGTGCCTCGGGCGTCGGCGCATGCGACATGCGCTCGTACGCATCGCGGATGCGCGTGACATCTTCCTCTGTCGCATTCGATGCGGCGAGCGCGGCCGCCGCCGGCTCGACGATCCTGCGCACCACGAGCAGCGACTGAAAGAACGCGCCTTCATGCACGCTGGTGATCGTCCAGAAGAGGACATCGGGATCGAGCGTGTGCCATTCATCGCGCGGACGCACGACGCTGCCAAGACGCGGCTTCGACAGCACGAGCCCTTTCGCGACCAGCACGCGCGTCGCTTCGCGCAGCACGGGCCGGCTCACGCCGTAGGCTTCGCACAGCTTCGCTTCGGCGGGCAGGCGATCGCCGGGACTGAGCTTGCCGCTCACGATGTCGATGCCGAGCTCCTGCACGATGCGCGCGTGCATGCTCTTGCGAGGTTGTGGATGACGATAGTCCATGGCGTCGTCAGCGCTTCGCCGCGGAGCGATCGCCGAACGCGCGCTGCGACAGACAGAACACGAGCAGCAATGCGCCGACCGCGATCTTCGTCCACCATGAACTGAGCGAGCCGTCGAACGAGATCAGCGTCTGAATGATGCCGAGAAGAAGCACGCCGAACAGCGTGCCGATCACATAGCCGACGCCGCCCGTCAAGAGCGTTCCGCCGATGACGACCGAGGCGATCGCATCGAGTTCGAGACCCATCGCGTGCAGGCCGTATCCCGAGAGCATGTAGAACGTGAACAGCACGCCGCCGAGCGCGGAGCAGAAGCCCGATAGCGCGTACGCGCCGATGGTCGCGGCGTTCACCGGCAAGCCCATCAGAAGCGCCGAATGCGGATTGCCGCCGACCGCATAAATGGTGCGGCCGAACGGCGTGTAATGCGCGATGAACACGGCGGCCGCGAGCACGACTAGCGCGATCACCGCACCGAGCGAGAGCGACGCGCCGCTCATGACGGGTATGCGAATCTGCGATACGGCCGCATACCACGGATCGGTGATGCTGATCGAATCGATGCTGATGAGATAGCAAAGCCCGCGCGCGAGGAACATGCCCGCCAGCGTGACGATGAACGGCTGCAGGCGAAAGCGCGCGATGAGCCAGCCCATGAGCGTGCCGAATGCGGTGCCCATCGCGAGCACGAGCGGGATCACGACGAGCGGATGCCAGCCCGCTTTTTCGACGAGCGCGGCGGATACCATCGTCGTCAGCGCAATCACCGATCCCACCGAAAGGTCGATGCCGCCCGACAGAATCACGAAGGTCTCGCCTACCGCGACGACGATCAGAAACGCATTGTCGATCAGCAGATTGAGAAAGACCTGCGGCGAGAAGAAGCCGGTGTACATCACCGAGCCGAGTACCGAGATCGCGATGAACAGCGTGATTGTCGCGGCGAGCGGCAGATAGCGGCTCGTCGAGAAGCTGCGCTTCGGTGCAGCGGCGTCGCGAGGATGCGCAAGCGTGACGCCCGGCGGCTTGGGCAAGGGCGAACTCATCGGCGCACCTCGCTGCGGCCAATAGCAGGGCGGCGCGCGAACTTCACGACCGTCGCGCGGAACTCGCCCGATTGCAGCATCATCACCGCGAACACGACGATGGCTTTCACCACGAGATTCACCTCCGGAGGCACGCCGAGCGAATAGATCAGATACGTGAGCGTCTGGATGATGAGCGCGCCGATCACGCTGCCCGCGAGCGTAAAGCGACCGCCCGTGAGCGCGGTGCCGCCGAGCGTGACGGCGAGGATCGCATCGAGTTCGAGCAAGAGGCCCGCGTTGTTGCCGTCGGCGCTCTTGACGTTCGAGCTGATGAGAATGCCCGCCACGCCCGCGCACAAACCGCTGAATGCATACGCGCCGAGCGTGAGCCGTTTCGCCTGCACGCCCGCGACGCGCGCGGCGGTCGGGTTGATGCCGATCGCCTGCAGGAAGAGGCCGAGCGCCGTGCGCGTGATCGCAAGATACAGCAGCACGAACACGAGCGCGACGATCCATATCGATGTCGGCAATCCGAGCAGATAGCCGCCGCCGAAGAAGAAGTAGGGCGTGTAGTAGATCGTGATGATCTGACCGTTCGTGATGAGCTGCGCGATGCCGCGTCCCGCGACCATCAGGATGAGCGTCGCGATGATCGGCTGCATGCCCGCGCGCGCGACGAGCAGGCCGTTCCACAAGCCGCACAGCAACGCGACGCCGAGCGCCGCCACGATCACGACAGGCAACGGGAAGCGCGTGACGTTGCCCGCGACCGATCCGCCGATCGCCCACGCGGCGACCGCTCCCGCGATGGCGACGACCGCGCCGACGGAGATATCGATGCCGCGCGTGGCGATCACGATGGTCATGCCGAGCGCGACGACCGCGAGCGGCGCGGCGCGATTGAGGATATCGACGAGACTGCCGTAGACGTGACCGTTGCGCCACTCGACATGCAGAAAGCCCGGATTGAACGCAGCGTTCAGCGCGAGCAGCAGCACGAGCGTGACGATCGGCCAGCCGAGCCGATGTTCCATCATCGAACGAAGCGTCATGCGGCGCGCGGTGTCATCCATGTTCGGCTCCGATCATTTCGCATACCGTATCTTCGCTGGTTCCGGCGGGCAACTCGCCGACCTTGCGCCGGTCGCGCAACACGACGATGCGATTCGCGATACGCACCACCTCCGATATCTCCGAAGAAATGAACAGCACGGCCATGCCCGTCGATGCGAGCCGGAGTATTTCGTCCATGATTTCCTGCTTCGCGGCGACGTCGATGCCGCGCGTCGGCTCGTCGAGAATCAGAAGGCGCGGCTCGGTCGCGAGCCACCGCGCGATGAGCGCCTTCTGCTGATTGCCGCCGGACAAGAGACCGATAGGCATGTCGAGCGTCGCTGCCTTGATGCCGAGCGCGCGCACGAAGCGTTCCGCGAGCGCGTTCTGTTCGGCGCGCGTGAGGCAGCGCCGCGCGCCCATGCGTGCCTGCAACGCCAGCGCGATGTTCTCGCGCAGCGACAGCTCCGCGACGATGCCGTCCGCTTTGCGCTCTTCCGGACAGAACGCGATGCCGTGACGGATCGCCTGTGCGGGCGTCGTGAAGGAGACCGGCATGCCATCGATGCGCAGTTCGCCTTCGTCGGGCTTTTCGAGGCCGAAGAGCAGCTTCGCGAGTTCGGTGCGCCCCGAACCGAGCAGGCCCGCGACGCCCACCACTTCGCCCGCGCGCACGCGCAGATCGAGCGGTTGAAGCTGGCCTTTCTGGCCGAGTCGCGTGGCATCGAGCAACGCCGTTTCCTGCGTGGCCGTTTCGATGTCGTCGGGCGGCGACTGACGCGCCTGCGCGGCGGCAAGCTCACGGCCGAGCATCGCCGCGATGAGCGCCTGCGCGCCCAGTTCGCTCGTCGGCCATTCACCGACGCGCCGGCTGTTGCGCAATACCGTGATGCGATCCGAGATCGCATAGACCTGATTCAGAAAGTGCGTGACGAAGAGAATCGCGAGCCCTTGTTCGCGCAAGCGGCGCAGTACATCGAAGAGGCGGCGCACTTCGTCGTCGTCGAGGCTGGAGGTCGGCTCGTCGAGAATCAGCACTTTGGACGATAGCTTGAGCGCGCGCGCGATCGCGACCATCTGCTGCACGGCGACCGAATAGCTCGTCAGCACACGCGTCACGTCGATATCGAGGCCGATGCGCGCAAGCAGCTCACGCGCTTGCCCGTGCGTCTTATCCCAGTCGATGCGATAGCCATGCAGCGCGCCGCGCCGCGGAAAATAGCCTGCGAAGATGTTCTCCGCCACCGACAGGTTCGGGCACAGATTCACTTCCTGATAGACCGTGCTGATGCCGAGCTTCTGCGCGTCGAGCGGCGAATCGGGATGGATCGCGCGGCCCTCGAGCAGGATCTCGCCGGCGTCGAGACTCACGACGCCGGTCAGCACTTTTATGAGCGTCGACTTGCCCGCGCCGTTCTGCCCCATGAGCGCGTGAACCTCGCCCGGATAGAGCGCAAGGTTCACGTCCTGCAGCGCATGAACGCCGGCGAAGCGCTTGTCGATGCCGCGCAACTCCAGTACTGGCGATGTCATCGGCGGTCAGTATTTGCGGTTGGGGAATTCCTTCGCCGCGACCTCCATCGGGAAGATGCTTTCCTGCGTAACGATCCGCTTGGGCACCGACTTGCCCGCCTTGATGTCCTTCACCACGGACATCAGCTGCGGCCCGAGCAGCGGGCTGCATTCCACGGATACGTTGAGCTTGCCCGCCATCATCGCTTCGAACGCGCCCTTCACGCCATCGACGGAAATGATGATGATGTCCTTGCCCGGCTTCATGCCCGCTTCCTCGATCGCCTGAATCGCGCCGATCGCCATGTCGTCGTTGTGTGCGTAAAGCACGTTGATCTTCTTGCCTTCGGCCTTGAGAAATGCCTCCATCACTTCCTTGCCCTTCGCGCGCGTGAAGTCGCCGGTCTGCGAGCGAATGATCTTGAACTTCGGATCGGATTTGATGATTTCCTCGAAGCCCTTCTTGCGATCGATCGCGGGCGCGGAGCCCACCGTTCCCTGCAATTCGACGATGTTGATCGGCCCCGGATTGCCTTTCTCCTTCTCGACGAGCCAGCGGCCCGCCTTGCGGCCTTCCTCGGTGAAGTCCGAGCCGATGAACGTGACATAGAGCGAGTCGTCCTTGCTGCTGATCGCGCGGTCCGTCAGCACGACGGGAATCTTCGCGTTCTTTGCTTCGACGAGCACGGTCTCCCAGCCAGTCTCCACGACGGGCGAGAACGCGATCACATCGACCTTTTGCGCGATGTACGAGCGGATTGCCTTGATCTGATTCTCCTGCTTCTGCTGCGCGTCGGAGAACTTCAGGTCGATGCCGGCTTCCTTCGCGCTCGACTTGATCGACTCGGTGTTGGCGGTGCGCCATTCGCTTTCGGCGCCCACCTGCGCGAACCCGAGGACGATGGGCTTCTGCGCGAACGCGGAAAGCGGGAGCGTTGCGCCGAGTGGCGCGGCGGCCATCGCAACTAACACGGTGCGGCGTTTCATGTCAGTGGTTCCTCCATCCGTTGGCTATGTATCCGTGCCTGTTCGAATGATTATGGAATAACCTGTTAATTCGTTGTTCTATTCATCCCGATGCCATTCCGGTATTTGGGTTTTGAGACGAGCGAGGCAACGGCGCCGAGATAGATTGACTATATGAAGGTATTCGGCCAGTTTTAATTCACGTTAACCCGCTTTTACTACCGAAACAGTCATACCATCTCGCACCGCGCGCTGCGCCGCAACATGCAGATTCGCACGCGAGGAAAGAACTGGTAACGCCTGCGTAATCGCTGCTAATGGCTCGTAAGCACTCGGGGAAACGACGTTTTGCTTGTGTGATCGTGGCTTCGCGCGCTCGACGAAGATTGCTCCCGTTGCAATCCGCAACGTCCCTTATCCGAAAAGGAGCAGCATGAACGTCACCAGCCCTGCCACTCAACATACGACGCAAGCGACGTCGCACACGCTGCCGATCAAGCGCGGCACCGAAACGCCGACCGTCGAAACCGGCACGCCCGCGGCGAAGACGCCCGCGAGCAATCCGGCGCATCTCGGCAATCACGTCGATACGACTGCGTAAATCATGCGGAGGTCTTTTCGTCTTGCCCTTGCGTGCGCGGCGCTTGCGGCGTGCCCGTTCGTGCTCGACGGCTGCGCGCTCGCCGCGTTGCCGTGCCGCGCGACATCGGCGTTGCTGAAGGTCGTGCCGGTCGTGGGTCATGCCGCGTCCACGCCTTTCGACGCCTGCGCTACTGCCATCGACTGATATGAAGCGAACGATTCTTCGTTGCGCGTTTTTCGTTTGCATGGCGATGCCGGCATTCGCCGCGGCGCAGAAGCCTTTCGACTTCCGCGGCCTGCAGCTCGGCATCGCGCTCGACGCATTCCGGCGCGACGAGCCCGCGCGCGCGACGCCGCCCGGCAGCGTCGCCGTATGCGACACGGATATCGACGCGGCATCGCTCGGCATGGTGCTGCGCGATACGCACAGCCTGTCGATCGCCTGCAAGTGGGCGCATCGCACGCAAGGCGGCTGGAGGGAATCGGCGGCCGTTGTCGATGGCACGCTCGCCCGCGATCACGTATTGCGCTTCCTGGCGATGCCGGGCGATCCGTCGCCGCGGCTGTATCGCATGTCGTTCGTGATCGATGCGCGCGTCGCCGACGACTTCGCCGAAGGGTTGTCGTCGAAGTTCGGCCGAAGCCGCGTCGAACGCGCGAACGGTTATCAGACGCGCACCTGGGAGAACGCGACCAGCTCGATCACGCTGGAAGCGAACGGCGCGGCGGCCTCGGCGCGCGTGATTTATCGGCTGAAGGCGTACGAAGCGTGGCTGCGCGACACGACCGACCGGTGGCGTCTTGCCGCGGTGCACGACGCGCCCTGAATCAAAGGAGAGGATTGTTCATGAAATTCGCGACATTGCCCTGCTCGGCGTTCGCACTCGCACTGGCGGCGTGCTCATCGTCGGGCTCGCACTCGATCGTCGAGATGCCCACTTATGCGCCGGCCGTCGCGCAACCGGTCAACGTCAACACGCTGGGCGCGATCTATCAGGCGGGATCGTCGGTGTCGCTGTACGAGACTTCGCGCGCGCAGAAGGTCGGCGACGTGCTGACGATCCGTCTTGCGGAGTCGTATCAGGGCAGCAATTCCGCCGATGCCAAGGCGAGCCGCGCGAGCAGCATCAGCGCCGAGGCCGCCGACAAGTCCAGCAGCGCGGCGGCGCGGCTTGCGCGTCTTTTCAACGTCGGTTCGGCGGATACGTCGTTCAAGGGCAATGGCAGCACGAGCAATCTGTCGGCGATGAGCGGCACGCTCGCGGTGTCGGTCATCGGCACGTTGCCGGGCGGCAATCTCGTGGTCGCGGGCGACAAGATCATCGCGATGAGCGGCAATCAGGACCGGCTGCGTTTCTCGGGCATCGTCAATCCGAAGGACATCGAGGCAGGCAATTACGTCGCGTCGAACAAGGTGGCGAATGCGCGCATCGAGCAGGCGGGCGTCGGCATGCTCGCGGATTCAACGACGATGGGCTGGCTGCAACGTCTCTTCATGAGCGTGCTGACTTTCTGACGATGAAGCCGCGCGCGCTACAGGGTCGCGCGCGCCGCGATGCGCCCGGCCGCGGTCGGATCGCCGTGCGGCACGAAGATATAGCCCTGGCCCCACACCGTCTGCACGTAACGCGGTTCGGACGGATCGATTTCGAGCAGACGGCGCAGACGCCAGATCGCAACATCGAGACTGCGATCGCGATGCGCGCCGTTGCCGCGCATTTTTTCGTTGAGCTGCGCGCGCGTGAGCACGACCATCGCGTTCTTCACGAGTGTCTTGAGCAGCGCGAATTCGCCGGAGCGCAGCGCGATGCGTTCGCCGTCGCGGCGCAACTCGCGCGCGCCGAAGTCCATTTCGAACGGGCCGAAACGATAGGCCGGGCGAATTTCGGGCGCGCTCGCCGTGTCGGACGACACGGGCTCGCGGCGTCGCAGGATCGAGCGGATGCGCGCCAGAAGCTCGCGCGGATCGAAGGGCTTGCCGAGATAATCGTCTGCGCCGAGCTCCAGCCCGATGACGCGATCGAGCACGTCGGAGCGGGCCGTCAGCAGAATCACGGGGATATCGTCGCGCGCATTGCGCAGTTCGCGCAGCGCGCTGATGCCGTCCTTGCCGGGCATCATCACGTCGAGCACGACCATCGAAGGGCGCTCGGCCTGCACGCGACGGCGCAACTCCGTCCCGTCGTCGAGAACGGAGACGTCGAAGCCGTGCTGCTCCAGATAATCGCGGACGTGATCGCGCACGACGGGGTCGTCGTCGACCATCAGTACATGTGGTGTCATGCCCAAATTCTAAGCGCGACGCCGAGGCCCCCGCGACGCTTGCGAACTTTCCATTTCTTTCCGTTACGGCCTGTTTCGGCGCGCGTTTCGACGGCGCTTTACCGACGCGCGGGGCTTGTCGCGGGAATGGAACGCGCGTGCTGCGAGGCTTCATCGCGCGAAAGACGCGTCCGGTAAGAATCCGTAACGTTGCGCGACGCGCGAGACGCGCTGTAAGGCATTTGTGTACGAATAGAATTTTGGGATGGCTACATCGGTTCTTATCGTCGACGACGATCCCGCGGTGCGCGACCTGCTGCGCCGCTTCTTTCAAGAGCAAGGCATCGACGTTTCCGTGCTGCACGATGGCGCCGGTTTGCGTCGGCGTCTGGAGCTCGAACGTCCGTCCATCGTCGTGCTCGACATCATGATGCCGGTCACGGACGGCTTGCGCGCGCTGCGCGATCTGCGCGCGGCGGGCGAAGACATTCCGGTGATCTTCGTGACTGGTTGCGACAGCGTTCCGCAAAAAATCGCCGGCCTGCAATCGGGTGCGGACGACTATCTCGCCAAGCCGTTCGATCCGCATGAATTGCTCGCGCGGATCGAAGCGGTGCTGCGGCGGCGCACGGCCGCGCCGAGCCGGCCCGAACCCGCGCCGCGCGAACGCTTCGGGCGCTTCGAAGTCGATTTCGTGTCGCGTTCGCTGTTGCGCGGCGACGAGCGCATCGCGTTGCGCGACAGCGAGTTCGCGCTGCTGAAGGTCTTCATCAAGAATCCGTACAAGGTGCTGTCGCGCGTGCTGATCCACGATCTCGTGCATCGCGACGATCTGCCTTTCCGCGATCGCGGCCTCGATGTGCCGATCTGGCGTCTGCGCCGTCTGATCGAAGACGATCCGTCGCATCCGCGTCATGTGCAGACCGTGCGCGGGCAAGGCTATGTCTTCGTTCCCGATGCGGACGATTCGGCATCCGGCTGGATCGAGGCGTAGCCGCGATGCGTTCGGGTTTCTGGCAGTCCGCGCGGACGCTGCGCGGTTTCATCGATTCGCTGTTCGGCCGCATGGCGATCGTGTCGATCGGCGTGCTGGTCACGCTGCAGGTCGGATGGTTCGCGATTCTCCACGTACAAGGGCCGCACAAGGAAGCGGATGGTTACGCGCGCGCGCTGCTGATCGTGCTGGAAGCGGCGCACAACGATGTCGCGCTCGGCGGACGGCTGATGCGCGAGACGCGCGTGCATATCGTGCCGGTGTGGAACATGCCGGAGCCGCTGACGCTGCGCGATCCCGCGAAGACGCGTCACGGGCATCTCGCGCGGCAGCTCGCCAGTCGTTTGCCGCCCGGGACGCAGATCGCGATCGATATCGACGGCCATAACAAATCGCGGCTCTGGGTGCGCTATCCGTCGAGCAATGTGTGGATCGTCGCGCCGATCGATCTTCCGCCGCCCGCGCCCTTCATGACCGAAGGCGTCGTGCTGCTCGCCGGCGCGCTCGTGCTTTCGCTGATTGCGACATGGCAGTTGCAGCGGCCGCTCGCGCGCGTCGCGCAGGCCGCGCGACGCTTCGGCGGCGGCGAGCGGCCGGTGCCCGTCGAGGAAAACGGGCCGCGCGAATTGCGCGAGCTCATCGGCGCGTTCAATCAGATGATGAAAAAGCTCACCGACGCCGACGACGATCGCGCCGTGATGCTGGCCGGCATCGCGCACGATCTGAAGGCGCCGCTCACGCGCCTGTCGCTGCGGGCGAGCGTGCTCGCGAAGGACGAACGCGAGCGCGCGAATTTTCTGCGCGACATCGATTCGATGACGCGCATCGTGCAGCAGTTTCTCGAATTCGCGGGACGGTCGTCGTCGGACGGCGCGACGACCGGCGTCGATGCGTTCATCGCCGAGCAGTTCGCGTCGCCCGAGGATGGCGACGAGCCGTTGTTCGCGCTGTCGCTCGAAGCGGGCGATGCGTTTCACTTGCCGCGCACTTTCATCGACCGGCTGATGACCAATCTCGTCGACAACGCGCTCGAACATGGCGAGCCGCCCGTCGAGATTCGCACCGCGCTGCGGGATGGCGACTGGCTGATCGAAGTGCGCGATCACGGACCCGGCATTCCCGACGAGCGCCTGGACGAAGCGCTGCGTCCCTTCGTGCGGCTCGATCCCGCGCGCAGCGGCAACGGGCATTGCGGCCTCGGGCTCACCATCGTCGAACGTCTGGCGCGCGAGCAGCGCGGCCGCTGCGAGATCGCCAATGCCGAGGGCGGCGGGCTGATCGTGCGTATCGTCATTCCCTTTGATCAAACATGATGCTTGCTTCGTCCACGCGTGAGGCGCCTTTGTCGCGCCGCGCTTTCATTCGCGGCGGCGCGCGCGTCGCATTGCTTTCGACCACTTTCGGCGCGGGCGCATTGCTATCGGCGTGCGGCGGCGCGAGCGAAGAGCGCAGCGTGATGGAAACGCCGAGGCTCTCCACGGTCGAAAATTTCCGCGATGTGGCCGGCGTGGGCGACGGCTATCCGACCGTCGATGGCGGCCGCTTGCGTCGTGGCGTGTTCTATCGGTCCGGCGCACTGACACCCGGCGATGCGGACGCGGCGTTGCTTGCGCGCTTGTCGTTGCGCGCGGTGCACGATCTTCGCGTGGTGGCGGAGGCGTCGCTTGCGCCGGACCGCGTGCCGACGGACGCGGTGCGCGAGACCCACGAGATCGCGCCGATCGACGCAGCCGGCGCGACGCCCGTCGATGCGGCCGCCGCGACCGCGTGGATGAACGCGCGACAGCGTCAGCTCGTGACCGATCCGGCCGCGCGCTTGCAATTCGGCGCGCTGCTGACTCGGCTTGCGCGTGTTTCAGGCGCGCAGGTGGTCCACGGCACGGCGGGCAAGGATCGGACGGGCTGGGCGGCGGCGCTGCTGCTCGCCATCGCCGATGTGCCGCTCGATGTGATCATCCAGGACTATCTGCTGACGAACACGGCGGCAGAGACGCAGATCGATGCGCGCGTGAAAGCGCATGCGGCGCGTGCCGGGATGAATGCGCAGGCGGTCGCGCCGCTTTATCGGGCGCAAAGCGCGACGATCGAAGCCGCGTTCGAGGAGATGCACAGCGGGTTCGGGACGTTGAGTAACTATCTCGCGCAGGGGTTGGCGGTGAGTGCCGCCGATGTGGCGATGTTGCGGGCGAAGTTGGTGGGGTAGGGTGGTGGAGGATTCGAGCGCGGCCTTCCGATTCGCCGCGCGCTCCGATGTCTTACCGATTCCGCAATTGAAGCAGTTGCTCAGATAAGCTCGCTCGGTTTCTCGCCGCGCCGGCGTCGCTCCAGTCCTTCGAACGAGGCTCTCTGCCTCGCTTTCCCGCACGGGCCGTCATCGTGGCGATATGCACGCTCCCGTATCGCCTGTCAAAATCAAATCTCCTTCGCGGCGGTGCTAGCATTCCCGCCACGAATCAAGCACGCCCGCCATTCTGAAAAAATAGAACCCTGCGATACATAAAAAAATTGACGAGGCCTCGAATGGAGACACACCAGACCCGCTCACCCCGCTCGATGACCTCGCGGCTCACCTGGTGGATTGCCTCCGTCGTCGCCGCGCTGAGCGTGATGGCGGGCGTCGCCTCGTTTGCCGCCGCGTCTCACGAAGCGAACAAGCTTCAGGACGGCCATCTGCGCGAGATCGGCGCGCTCATCGATGCGAAAAAGCTGGTTCTGGATACGACCGCCGTCGCGTGGCAAGGCAGTCAGGATTCGGACGTGCGGCTCGTCATCTCGCGCCTGGAGCCTGAATGGGAAGCCGCGAACGCATCGGCACCGATCATCGTTCCGGCGACGCTCAAGGACGGCCTGCATGACCTCGAAACGCATGGCAGGCGCTGGCGTGTCGATGTCCGCACGCTGCATTCCGGAGACCGGATCGCGGTCGCGGAGCTGTCCACGATCCGCGATGAAATCGCCAGCGACGGCGCAATGCGTACCCTCTTTCCGATGCTCGCCCTGACGCCCGTGATTGTCGCGCTGGTCTTCTTTCTCGTGCGGCGGATGCTCCTGCCGGTGCGCCGTCTCGCGAGTGTCGTGGACTCGCAGGACGATGCAACGCTCGACACGCTGTCCGAGGAAGACATCCCGGCAGAACTGCTGCCGTTCGTCACGTCGATCAACCGGCTCATCGGCCGCCTGAAGGATGCGATGGCCCAGCAGCGCCGTTTCATCGCCGATGCCGCGCACGAGCTGCGTTCGCCGCTTGCCGCGCTGTCGTTGCAGGCGGAGCATCTCGGCGCCGCGGACTCGGCCATCGTCGCGCGCGAGCGTCTCGTCACGTTTCACGCCGCGATACGGCGCACTGCGCGGCTCGTCGAACAGTTGCTCGCGCTCGCGCGTTCGCAGCATGGATCGTCGATGAAGCCATCGGTCGTATCGCTGCGAGAACTCGCAACCGATATCGTGATCCAGTCGGTGAACATGGCCGAGGACAAGCATGTCGATCTCGGGCTCGAACGCGTCGACGATGTCGACGTGATCGCGGACGCGCCCGCGCTGGCCGTCGTGTTGCGCAATCTCGTCGACAATGCCGTGCGCTACACGCCGGAAGGCGGCAGAGTGGATGTATCCGTCACTGTGAGCGGACAGGACTTGCTGCTGGAGGTGCAAGACTCGGGACCAGGCATCCCCGACGACGAACTGACTCGCGTGCTCGAGCCGTTCTATCGCATCCCCGGCACGCGCACGATGGGCAGCGGCCTCGGCCTTTCGATCGTGTCCGAAACCGCGCGGCGCAGTGGCGCTCGCTTCGTGCTCCAGAACACAGAGACGGGGCTGCGCGTGTGCTATTGGCATCCGCTGCGCGAGCGGACCGCCGGGAGCATGTGATAAAAAAAAGGCGACTCGCCAGAAGAACGATGGCGAGCCGCAAGAGGGATCGGTCAACAACTACTGCGCAGGCAGATTAGCACCGGTTTCACGCGTGAAATCGCATCGGAAAGATGCCGTAAGGAAAGCGACCTTCACTGTGTGCGCGAGACCACCATACGGTCGACCAGCGCATCGAGCTTCTGCCGCGCGCTCGCGAAACGGTCTACGTTCAGACCATTGGTGTCGTAGCGCGCCGTCACGAGAATCTGCCCTTGACGCACGATCGTGAGATCGATCGCCGACAGATACGGCACCGGCTCGCTGCCGAACGCGCGCTTGTTCCAGCTCGTCGTCGCGGCGTAGACGAACATCGCCTCGCAACCGGGCGGCGACGTGCCGGGGTTATAGACCGTCGAAATCACGCCGCGCCGCTGCAACGCGACCTGCAGCGAGGGCACGAAGTCGCCTGTCGCGACGTTCTGGTTCAGTTCGATGCATACGGATTGCAACGAGGCAGGCGAGCCCGTCACCGATGTCGGCGACGAATAGTTCGACGCGACCGTCATGCCCGCCTGCACGAGCGAGCCGGCGGCATCGGCGGCCGTAATCAGCGTCCACGTACAGCCGGAAAGCGCGCTTGCCCCGAAGGCAAGGAGCGCGCGAGCGATGAGCGTGCCGAACATGCTCGGGCCGCCGAATTGAACTTGCATGGCTTGGCGTCGTATCGATGGAAAGAAGGGCGGTGTGTCTGTCGACATCACGCATCGATATCTTCCCGCGACGCGCCGTAATCCGATATGCGGAGCAAGGCGCCAATCCGGCGAGTTATTTCCAGGTATTAATCCGCGAGCGATCAGACGAACAGGGACACGATTCCGCCGATGGTCGCCGCCGCTGCAACCCATTTGCCCGCGGTGTAGAAGCCATTCGTATCGGTCGCCTGCACTTCGGGACGTTCCAGCCCGAGCGCGCCATAAGCGAACGATTTCACCGATGACGGCGGGTTGGTTTGCTGAGGGACGGCGGCATCGTCGGCCGATGTGTCCTGCTCGACGTCGGTCGTGTCATCGGCAGGCGCGGCGCGGCGGGGAAGAGGCGTATCGGCGCTCGTATAGGCGGCCGTGGTCGCACTGTTGATCTGCATCGCTGGCCTCGTCTTTATGCGCTACTGCAAAGCCGCAATAACGGCCTGTCGCGACGATGCTTGAACACGCCCGCCTTTCGGTTCCTTACCGGTGGCCCGATCACATCGGATGGTTCTGCACGAAGGTCTTGTATGCCCAGTAGGCGGCCTTCTGCGTGAGTCCGTCGCTCTGGATAAGACCGTAATCGCCTTCGCTGTCGTCGTAGAGTTCGAAGGCCTGAATCGACTGGATGTTGTACTTCGACGCGACGCTCGCGAACTGCGCCATCATCAGACTGCCTGTCATGTATGTCGCGATCTGGCTGTACGAGCCGAAGTCTGGGCGCACGCCGAACTCGTTGATCCATACCGGCTTGCCCATATCGTGCAGAAACTGGAGCACGTCATGACATCCCGTGCCGCCACATGCGTGCGTCATGTCGCCCTGACTCGAATACCAGTGCCACGACGTGACATCCCAACTCACCGCCGGATGACCCCAGGTGCCGTCCGGTTGCGAACCGTCGGCGAGCATCTGGAAGAAAGCGGTGTGCAGCCAGGTGCCGCCGAGGACGATCTTCGCGGAGCTGTCCACGGACTTCACGCCTGCGATCATCCCGCGGATCACGCCGCGCGCGAGCATGAACGACCAGTTGTTGTACTGATACCAGACGGTGCCGTCGACATTGCCGATAAGCGCCTTCGCTTCGAGTTCGTTGCCGACCTCGTAGTACTTGTAGGGGTAGCTGTTGGCCGTCTGCTGGCCGAGCGTGTAGCCCGCCTTGTAGGCGTCGTTCTCGCTGTTGTAGTTCAGGTTCATGAGCATCACCGGATACACGGTGACGCCGCCTTCTTCCATCGTCTTCGCGATGTTCGCAACCATGTTGGCCGATGTCTGGCTGTACACGTCATTGCGATAGATCGTTGCGCCGAGATCCTGCAATTGCGACAACTGCGTCTTCGCGCCCACGACGTCGTATGCGCCGCCGTTGCTGTTGTGGCCGTTCGCGCCGTAAAAGATCGAGCCACTGCCGCTTGCGGCCTTCGCGGTCGACTTCAGCGATGCCGCGCTCGTGCTCGCCGCGGCGGTGTCGGCGGGGTTGTCGCTGCCACCGCAGGCGGCAAGCACCATGCTTGCGGCGAGGGTTGCCGCAATGGATCGGGGCAGGAAGGAGGCAATTCTGTTCTTCATGGCGTTTAGTATGACTAACGGAGATGCGCGCTTTCGCAACGATCAGGGCACACGTTGAGCGCCGGGTCGAGCGATCAACGAGGCGATGCGCAGAATCGGTCGCGCATCCGAAATAGTTGAAAGAGCTTGTTAGTAATCCGAATGACTGGCTCAGGATGAACGCCATTGACGACGCGTATCGGTGCGCCGAAAAAGCCAAGCCAGTGCAGATTCGCTGAAGCAAAGCCGAGCACAAAAACGATGTGCATGCGGAATGGCCAGCGTTCGATGACGATGATCCGCGAAGGTGAATTCGCGTCGGTCATCGGTAACATGTGCAGCGATACGACTTCGATGACGTCAAAATTGCTGACGGCGGCGCGATGCAGTTCGCGCCCTGAGCGTGCGTTGCCGGTATTAAATCAGCGGGGAAAGGTTACTTTGTTCCGACGTAGAAGTAAACCCGATAGCAGAAAAAACATCTTGTGTACGGCAACATTTCGACTGGTCTTTTCTGCCGTTTATCGTTTTCTGCGTAGCCGTTTCTACTGCAGCAAGGGTGCTGATAATCGTTTCGCTTGCCTTGCTTGGATTACCATGCTTCGGCGAGAACGGCACAGGAACTTCTCGTGGCAGCAGAACTGACTCTTTGCCCGCGTGAGTCAAGGGGGATGTGCGCGCCGCTGCATCACCGGTAATGATGGAACGACAGCAGCGCGCTCGATGCAACTTACGGTGCAGCCACGCCCTGCGTCTTCGGGCTATACGACGTATAGAAGCTCGCGCCAGCCCATGTCGGCGCAGCGTCGTTATACAGCGGCGCACCTTGGCTCCAGTTCGCACCGTCGTGCCAGTCGCCGCTGCCGCTGAACTTCGCCACGGCCGGATACGGATACACCGGACGCGATGCCGTCACCTTGCTCGTCGTCGCATCGGTCTGATAGGTCATCACCGCATTCGGCGATGTGCCTTGTTCGACCCAGCCCGTGATCTGCGATACGAGATCGATGTTCGGAAAGCCTTCGCCGCCGCCGCAGTGACCCACGCCCGGCACGACATACAAACGCGAGAACTCGTTCGCGCTCGCTTCGCCCATCGTGTCCTTCACGGCCTGGTAATAGCGGATCGTGAAAAGCGGGGAGATGTGCTGATCCGCCCAGCCGTGCCACAGGATCAGCTTGCCGCCCGCGTTCTTGAACGCCGACAGATCGGGGCTCGTTGCATCGTTGAGCGGATGGTTCGCCTGCAGATAGCTCGAATAGAAGCTCGCATCGTGATAGCCGAAGGTGTCGACATTCGGCATCGACGGCGACCCCGTGAAGATCAGGTTATATGCCCCGGTCACGATCATGTAGCTGAAGAGACTGGTGACGGGCACGGCTGCGTCCGTCGAGTTCGTCGTCGGCACTTCGACACCGATCCAGTTCGCTTCCGAGCCGAACTGCGGCGAGCCGCCCAGCATGAGCATGCCGGTATTCGTATCGGTCGGGCCGCTGTAGATCTTCGAGGCCGTTGCGACTTCGGCGGCCGTCAGACAGTTGCTCGTGCTCGATGCATTGGCCGCGCATTGAATCGATGCGGGATCGAAGTGACAGGTACGCGGATCGGCGAGGAGACCATCGGGTACGTTGGCTTGACCGCCGCATGCGGCCACGACTGCCTTGTGCAGCAGTTGAGCCTTGTCGGCATAGAGCACGGCCTTGCCTGCGCTCGTACCCGTCGTGCTGTTCGATTCGACGTTCCAGCCGTGATAGAGCGAGTTTTGAATCTGGAAATGCGCAGCCGGCGCGCCCGCGACGATGCCGTTGTAATCCGACGGATAACGTTGCGCGGCCATCAGCGCTTCACGGCCGCCATCCGAACAGCCGACGAAGTAAGCGTATTTCTGCTCTTGTCCGTAGTAAGCCTTGATCAACTTCTTCGCGGCGAGCGTCGTGATGTGCTGGCCGCGATACGCAAAGTCGGCCTGCTTTTGCGGATCGGTCGACCATGTCGAATCCTGACCCGAATGACCCATGTCGGTCGCTGCCGTGACAAAGCCGCCTTGTTGAACGAGCGGGCACGTATAGCTGAAACTGAAGGAGCTTTGCTGAGTCGGATCGCTCAGATTGCCGCACAAGCCGCCGCAGCCGAGTTCGGCGAAGCGCTGTGTCCACGAGTCGACGGGCAGTGCGACCTCGAACGTATTCGAAGGCGCGAGCGTGCCTTTGACCGTGCAGAAGTTGACGGTGGCGCCGTTGACGGTCGCGGCCGTGACCGTCGCCGATGTGATCGTGCTGCCGGTGCCGCCGATATCGCTCAAATCGACCGATGCCAGCTTCGAGCAATCGACCGTAGGTTTCACCACGGCCAAGGGTGTTTGCGCGGCGTTGCCGCTACCGCTATTGTTGCCACTGCCTCCGCATGCCGTGACGACGACGGTCACGAGGCAGGCGGTTATCAGCGCCATTAATCGCTTGGGATCCAGAGCTCTCATAGTTATCTCCTAGACTTCGTTTTGATGGCGTACGGACGAACGTCGCCAGCACGCCGAAGCGTGCGGACGATATGAAACGATCGTGGTGCTACGCGCGTTCGATCAGAAGCGATGGATGATGCCGACGCCCGCCGCGAACATGCTGCGCGATGCCGACGGCGCGCTCTGGAAGCCGTCGCCGATCGTTGCGTTGGCGGCCGTCTGACGGTTCGTAGCGGTGCCCGAGGGCGCCGCCAGCGTGTTGCCGTTCGCACGCTGGAACGCTTCCAGTGCGTACAGTCCCGTGCGCTTCGACAGCGAGTAGTACTGCGAGAGATTGAACTGGTGGTACGAAGCCGCGTCGTTGATGCCGTTCGCCTTGCTGGCCCATGTATAGCTGTAGCCCGCTGCGAAGTCCCATGCCGACGTCGCCTTCCAGTGCAACACCGAGCCGACCGTGTTGAACACGGCTTCGTCGGTGAATTGCGAATTCACGCCCGGGATGTATTGAACGTTCGTGTACGTGACCGAGATGTCCCACGCGCTGTTGAACTGATAACCGCCTGCAACCGCGAAGCGCTGCTGCGCTTGTGCGCGTTGATAACCGGCCGTCACCGCCGACACGCCCGGCTGGCCCGAACCATCGGTCGCTGCCGTGCTGTTGATCGTCGTCGAGCTGCTGCTGTAGATGCCGCCGCCATTGGCCGCGTTGTTGATGCGCGAGAAGGCGACCGTGCCGCCGATCGGGCCTTGCTGGTATTGCAACGCAGCCGACCACGTCGACCCCTGATACACGCTGTCAGGCACGCCTGCAAGCGAGTACGAGCCGCTTACGGTGAAGCCATACATCTTCGGCGACGTATAGACGATCGAATTGTTCGCGCGATAGATCGTGTCGAGGCCGTCCAGATCGCCCGGATGCGCGCCGAAGTAACCGGTCAGCCAGTTCGTCGGGCTATACGGCGAGAGCAGCGTGTAGTACGAGGTGTATTGACGACCCAACGTCAACGTACCGTACGCCGGATTCGTGAGACCGACCCATGCCTGACGGCCGAACATCGCATTGGTGAACTGCGCTTGTCCGCTATTGATGTCGAAGCCCGATTCCAACTGGAAGATGGCCTTGTTGCCGCCGCCGAGATCTTCGGCGCCCTTCAAACCGAAGCGGCTACCGGCCCAGATGCCCGATCCGGTCTTGACGTTCGAGCGGCCCGGGTTCGTCTTTGCGAGATTGGTCTGGCTGCTCTGATAGACGATCGAATCGTCGACGATACCGTACAGCGTGACGCTGCTTTGCGCTAACGCCGGCGTTGCGATCGCCGCCGCATAGAACAACACGCCCGCGCTTAATGGCTTCAGTTGATGTCTCACTCTCATACACCCTCATCGTTGTCGTTGGATTGGTGAGCGATAGCATCGCGCGTAGTGCGACGATTGCCCGCCGGTGCGAACGTACGCCGATGACAGGGCATGAAAAGAAAGGGTTAACCATTGATCCGATACCGAAAGTGAAATGCAAGGTCGCGTCCGGAAATGAGGCGAGCCTTGCAGGCACAGTGTCGGAATGCCGCTTTCAAGCGACAATCGAACGCCTCACACCGAAAATCGCGATAAACAAAACTGATGGCGGCGTTAAGTCTTTGAATTGACCTTTCGACGCTTCTTTTTCGGCGCCGGGTGCTTTCGATTTGCGTCGGCATATTCGCGGATCATGTCCGTCAATGCGCGCAAGCCCGCCGGCACATGACGACGGCCGGGATAGTAGAGGCATAGTCCGTCGAGCGGCGGCGTCCAGTCTTCGAGCACGCGCACGAGGGCGCCTGCTTCGAGATCCGCGGCGACATTCCATTCGGTCAGGTAAGCGAGACCGATCCCCGCGCGCGCGGCGGTCAGCATCATGCCCGGTTCGTCGAGCGTCAGCGCGCCGTCGCCATCGATGCGTATGGATTCGCCATGCCGCTCGAATTCCCATTGATAGATCGACCCGCTCGGCATGCGGCTGCGAATGCAACGATGCGTCGCGAGGTCGGCAGGCGTGCGTGGCGGCTTGTGCTGTTCGAAGTACGCGGGACTGCCGACGACGGCGAAGCGCTGGCGATCGCCGAACGGCACCGCGATCATGTCTTGCGGTACGGTTTCCAGCAGACGAATGCCCGCATCGAAACCTTCGACGACGATATCGATGAGCCGGCCTTCGGTGACGATATCGAGCTTCATGTCCGGATAGCGCTTCAGGAACGCGATGAAAAGCGGCATCGCCTGATGCGCCGCGCCCACCGATGTATTGATACGCAACGTACCCCATGGCGTGTCGCGAAAGCTGCCGGCCTGTTCGAGCGCGTCGCGAATCGTCGAAAGCGCGGGCGCGATATTCTGCACGAATTGCGCGCCGGCCTCGGAAAGCGACACGCTTCGGGTCGTGCGATTGAAGAGCCGCACGCCGATGCGAGCCTCCAGCGCGGCGATCGCATGACTCAGCGCGGACGTCGATACGCTCAGTTCATTCGCCGCCGCGCGAAAGCTGCGATGCCGCGCGACGGAAAGAACCGCTTCGAGTTCGGTGAGCCCCGATGTTTTCATTATGCTAAATCGTTCAATATGTCATGCCGGATTGTACGTCTAGTCGAATCAATGCAAACGCCTTATCTTTTGCTCAATACATCGACCGAGCGAATTCATCATGCATGACATCGACCAGATTTATATCGGCGGCGCGTTTGTCACGCCGCACGGCAACGAGCTTTTCGAACTCTTCAATCCCGCGACAGAAAAAGTTATCGGCCGCGTGCGCCTCGCAGACAAGGACGATGCGCGCAATGCAATTGCGGCGGCGAAGCGCGCATTTCCCGCATTCTCGCGGACGGACAAGCGCGAACGTATCGACATGCTGAAGCGCATGCACGCCGCCGTCATCGCGAAAGAGGATGAGCTTTTCGAGGCCATCGTCGAAGAATACGGCGCACCGGTTTCGCGCGGGCGCTGGATGGCGCGACATGCGAGCAACGTGCTGCTGGAAGCGGCGAAGGTGCTCGAAGACTATGCGTTCGTGCGTGACGCGGGTACGGCAAAAGTAATGATGCAACCGCTCGGCGTTGCCGGGCTGATCACGCCGTGGAATAGCGACGCCGGCTTTATCTGCGGCAAGCTGGCGGCGGCGCTCGCGGCGGGTTGCACGGCGGTCATCAAACCGAGCGAAATGAGCGCGATGCAAACGCGCGTCGTCACCGAAGCGCTGCATGAGGCGGGACTTCCGGCAGGCGTGTTCAACATCGTCACGGGCCGAGGCGATATTGTGGGCGCGGAGATCAGCGCGCATCCCGATGTCGCGAAGCTGTCGTTCACGGGATCGACGGTCGTCGGCAAGACGATCCTGCGCACAGCCGCCGATACGCTCAAGCGCGTGACGCTCGAACTCGGCGGCAAGTCGCCGACGATCGTGCTCGACGATGCGAACTTCGACGAAGCCGTGCCGCTCGCGCTCGATGCTGGCTTCATGAACAGCGGTCAGGCATGCATCGCGGGCACGCGCATTCTGGTGCCGCGTGCGCGGCTCGCGGAGTTCGAAGAGAAAATCGTGAGCGCCATCGAGAAGATTCGCTCGGGCGATCCGCGCGATCCGCATACGAGCATCGGCCCGATGGTGAGCCGCAAGCAATGGGAGCGCGTGCAGCGTTATATCCGTATTGGCATCGATGAGGGCGCGCGACTGATCGCGGGTGGCGAGGGGCGTCCGGATCACGTCGGCGCCGGCTGGTTCGTGCGTCCGACGCTCTTCAGCGACGTGACCAACGACATGACCATTGCGCGAGAGGAAATCTTCGGGCCGGTGCTGTCGATCATCGCGTACGGCGATATCGAAGATGCCATCGCGATCGCCAACGATACGCCTTATGGTTTGCAGGCGTACATCGCTTCATCGGACGCCGCGCGCGCGAACGCGGTGGCGTCGCGCATCGACGCGGGGCGCGTGCTCGTCAACACGCTCGCGCATGAACCTGCTGCGCCGTTCGGCGGATTCAAGCAATCGGGCATCGGACGCGAATACGGCACGTTCGGCATCGAAGCGTTCCTCGAACCGAAGGCACTGCTGGGCGTCCGTCAAGCCCGCGACTCGAGGCCGCCCGATTCCGCGTGCTGATTGCGACGCACCGCTGTGGCAGGCCCGAAATAACGCGCGATGCAGAGCGCGTAGGTGATCAGCGCCGAGATCGTGTACATCGCGGATCGCTCCATGAAGAACAGCAAGAGCACGGCAATCGCGAGAAGCAGCATCTCGATGCGAGGCGAAATCGCGGACAGTTGCAGATCGCGGCGCTCGATTGCCGTGCCGAGCAGAATCACGAGCGGAATCAGCGCGACGACCATGTGGATCGGCTCGAGGATCGGCGCGGCAAGCAGCATCGTCATGCATGCGAGCGCGTAGTCCATGCGTTTGTCGCGGCTGCGGAAGAAGACGAGGTAACACGCGAACACGCAGATGATCGCGGCGAAGATCGTCGATGTCGCGTGAAGCGTCGCTTCGGATGCGGGCGTGCCGAGCTTTTCGGATATCGTCTGCAATGCGCCGCGCACCGAACTGTTGCCGGGCAAGCCGCCCGCGCCGAGGATGTACGTCTGCGCTCGCCCGATCTCGACGGTCAGATATTCCCAGATCACGCGAAAGCCGAGCTTGCTCGCGGTGAAGAGCGTGATCGCGATGGCGCAGACGCCCGTCGAGATTACCGTGCGCCATTCGCGTCGCAAGAGAAGCAAGCCGACGATGGCGAGCGGTGTCACCTTGAAGACGACGGCGAACGCGAGAAAGACTCCCGCGAGCCAGCGATTGCCGCGCTCGATCAAGAAGAACGACGTCACGAGAAGAAAGAAAAGAAGCTGGTTCGATTGCGCGAGATAGGCGTCATGCAGAACCGGAAAGCTCAGCATGGTCACGCCGATGAGCAGCGCGGTCACGCGCCTGTCTTCGCCGCGATAGGCCATCTTCGCGAGAAGCACTGCGCCGATGATGGACAGCACGACCGACATCGCGACCCAGGCGAGCTTCGCGGTGAACGACGGCAATAACGCGAACGGCGCAAAGATCAGCGCAAATTGCGGCGGATAACAATAGATCAGGATATCGTCGAGATTGGCGCCGAGCGTCGTCAGATAGGCGACGAGCCGCTCGTTGTTATAGATGAGCGACGGATCGTGCGGCGAATTCAGCACGCTGCTGAAGGCGTAATAGTAGAAATTGAAATCGCTGAAGGCCTTCGGATGATCGGCCGAATAACTCAGCGTGTAGTGATAGATGATGACCATGCGAATCGCGAGAAAACCCGCCGCGACCAGCATGAGCAAAGCCGCGATGATCCGGACGTTATCCGCAGATCTGGCGCCAACCCGAGCGTTCAACATGGACGTTCTCCCGTGTGCCGGCTGTCACGTTGTAAGGGCGCTGTAACGAATCCTTTGCGATTGATCCGCTATTCGTCGCATGAAATCGGGCGAGAGAACCGTTAGCGGATCGTATGGCCTACGAATCGTGACAGCATCACAGGGGCCGCGTCAATCTGGTATTTGCGCAGTGCAATGAAGAAACTGCTTTTTGAAAAATGGATGACGCTCGTGCGTTTTTATGCATGCCGCGTGTTGAAAGCAAATATCAGGCTTATCGTCACGCGGCTCGCAGTCGTCACTTCTCCGCGGCGATCTTGTCCTGCGTGCGCGTATCGAAATCGGATCCGTCATGGCGCTCATGCAACTGGCTCGACGGCTCGCCGAAAGTACGGTTCACCATGCGGCCGCGTTTAACGGCGAGACGTGCGCCGATCAATTCGGCCCAGCGGCGCACATGCTTGTATTCATGCACGGAGAGGAACTCGGCGGCGTTGTATAGCCAGCCGTTCACGAGGCCGCCGTACCACGGAAAAATCGCGATATCCGCAATGGTGTAATCGTCCCCGGCAATATAAGTGCTCTGCGCGAGACGCTTGTCGAGCACGTCGAGTTGACGCTTCACTTCCATGGCGAAGCGATCGATCGGATATTCCATCTTGCTCGGCGCATAAGCATAGAAGTGCCCGAATCCACCGCCCAGATAGGGCGCGCTTCCCATCTGCCAAAAAAGCCACGACAAGCACTCGGCGCGCTTTGCCGGTTCCGTCGGCACGAATGCGCCGAACTTCTCCGCGAGATAAAGCAGGATCGCGCCGGATTCGAAAACGCGCACGGGCGTTGCGCCGCTGCGATCCACGAGCGCCGGAATCTTCGAATTCGGATTGATATCGACGAAGCCGCTGCCGAACTGATCGCCATCGCCGATGCGAATGAGCCACGCATCGTATTCCGCATCGCGATGACCAAGCGCCAGCAACTCTTCGAGCATCACGGTGACTTTCACGCCGTTGGGCGTGGCGAGCGAATAGAGCTGTAACGGATGACGGCCGACGGGCAATGCCTTTTCATGTGTCGTACCGGAGACCGGCCGATTGATATTGGCGAATTGTCCGCCGCTTTCCTTGGTCCAGGTCCATACGGCCGGCGGCACATATTCGTTCGATGCGCTCATGCTTCAAGCTCCTTTGCAATATGAATTCGGACGAGGTTATCAGGTCGTCCGAAAACATGCTTGACCGGGCTTTGTACAATCGGCTCCGCAATCCACGAGAGGAAACGAATGAGCCAGCGTCCATCGCACAAACCGTATCGCCCGCGAAAAGCGCCCGCGCAATCGCGCTCCGAAGCCACGGTGGCATCCATCGTCGAAGCAGCGGCGCAAGTGCTCGAAAGCGAGGGCTTCGAAGGATTCAACACGAACGCGGTCGCGCGTCGCGCGGGCGTCAGCATCGGTTCGCTCTATCAATACTTTCCGGGCAAGGATGCGCTCATCGTCGCGCTGATTCGTCGTGAAAGCGCGCGCTTTTATGAGGATGCATCGGTCGCGCTCACCAAACGTAGCGGCAAGGCGGCGCTCGAATATCTGATCGGCGCGTCCGTGCGTCAGCAACTACAGCGTCCGATGCTCGCGCGTCTGCTCGATATCGCGGAAGGACGGCCGGCATTGCGCGGCGAAGTGGCGAAAGGGGAAATGGACGCGCTGGTCGAGACGATCGTCGGTCGTGCCGCACCACGTCATCCGAATCCGGAAGTGGCGGCGGCCGATCTGCTCGCCATCGTCAAAGGCATGGTCGATGCCGCGGGCGAACGCGGCGAGCGCGATCTCGACGACCTCGAACGCCGCGTTCGGGCCGCTGTTTTCGGCTATCTGTCGAGAAGCGGCGGCGCGTAAATGCGAGCAATGGAAGCGACGCGACGGTGCAAGCCGCATCGCTGCGGGCTTTCGGCGGCTGTTCGCAATGCGAGTAGTCGAATGTGAGCTTTTGCTTATATTCTGAAGTCTCTATCAACCCAGTAGAGACCGAGCCAAGACATGAAGCTCAATCACCTCAGTTTCCCTTCCGCCGACACACCCGCGACCGCTCGATTCTTCGAGCAGTATCTCGGCTTCACGATATCCGGAACGTGGGACCAGTCGTACATACTCAAGCGTCCCGGTTTCGATGTCGTGATCGATCACGCGCGCGACGATGCACCGGAATGGCCGCGCGCGTTTCATGTCGGCTTCGAATTGCCGAGCCTCGATGATGTGCGCGATCTATACGAACGCTTCAAGTCGGAAGGCGTGGAGATGGAGACGGACATCTTCAACAACGGGCGCGGCTCGCGCTTTTTCTGCCGCGCCCCGGGCGGCGTGATGTTCGAAATGAATACGCGCTCCGATGCCGCGCCCGAGTATCAGGGCACATTCGACAACTGAAGCGATCGCGACGAAACGTTATTCGCCCGCCGCGATGGACACGGACGCTTCGCTCGTCAGCATCAGGAACGTGAGCGTTTCGCGCAGATAGAGCTGCACGGTCGTGTCGGTATGACTCGTATAGCCGATCGACAAGTCCTGGCCGAGATGCAGCTCGTAATCGCCGCCACGCGTCGAGAGCACACAGCCGCCCTGAAGCGCGGGCGCCCACACGAGATCGCCGCTCACGATGCGCTTGATGTGCTGAATGACCGGATAGCCCTGATCGCTCGCTTCGGCGAGCGCGGTATAAGCATCCGCGCCGAGCAGCACGGAATAGGGTCCGTCGACGCCGGCAAGGCGCAGCTTCTCGAGCGCCTGACTGATCGCGGCGGGATAATCGGCGACGTCCGCGGGGAGATACGTCGGCGCATTGGAGCTGCCCTCGCGGATGCCGGTGATGCCGGCGGCCGCGAAGCCGTCGAAGATCGCGCTGTCTTCCGCGAGCGCCAGTTCGTTCGCGGCGGTCTTCGCGGGTTGCCAGTCGCCATCGTTGGAGCCGCGTTCGACGCTGTCGATCGCTTCGCGCTGCAACGTGAACGGCACGGTGAGTTGCACGAGTTGCTTCACGTCGTATAACTTCGCCGCGACGCCTTGCTTCGGTGAAGCGATGTTCGTCTGATGCCCCGTACCGATGCCCGATAGCGCCGTGCCGCCGGGACTCTTCACGTCGACGACGCGGCGGCCCGCGAGCGCGCGCTTGAACGTGCGCGCGACTTCGGCTTCGATCTGCGACCATGCGGCGCCGGAGATCGGCGCGAGCTCTCGATGCAAGTTATTCATCTTGTGAAGTTCCTTTGAGTGAGCCGATGTTCAATGTTCCTGCGCGGCTATCTTCAGGCGCGTTATCGCTGGCGGAAGAAGTCGCGGCATCCGGGTTGCGGTCGGGAAGTTCGTCGAGCAGATCGTTGGACGGCACGAAGAACAGGCCGCCCGTCACCGCGCGGCTGTAATCGAGCAGGCGGTCGTAATTGCCCGGCGGCCTGCCGACGAACATGTTCTCGAGCATCTGTTCGATCGGCGCGGGCGTGCGCGCATAGCCGATGAAATACGTGCCGAACTCCTTCGCTCCCGGACGTCCGAACGCCATGTTATGCCGAAGGATCTTCACTTCCTTGCCGTTCTCTTCGATCGTCGTGAGCGAGCTATGCGAGCACGACGGCTTGATCGAATCGTCCAGTTCGACATCGGATAACTTTTCACGTCCGATGATCAGTTCCTGTTGCTCGACGGTGAGGCCATTCCACGCATCCAGGTTATGCAGATACTTCTGCACGATCACATAACTGCCGCCGGCGAAATCGGGATCTTCTTCATCGATGATCGTGTAATGCGCGGCGCTCTTTCCTGTCGGGTTCTCGGTGCCATCGACGAAGCCCACCATGTCGCGCAGATCGAAGTAGCGAAAGCCATGCACTTCATCGACGACCGTCACTGCATCGCCGAGCTTGTTGAGCATCTGCGCGGCGAGCTCGAAACAAAGGTCCATGTGATCCGCGCGGATATGCATGAGGATGTCGCCGGGCGTCGCGATCGCGCGGCGCTCGCCCGAGCCGAACTCGCGAAACGGATGCAGCGACGCGGGGCGCGGCGCGCCGAAGAGCATGTCCCACGCATCGGCGCTGAAGCCGCATACGCAGGACAAATTCGCGGTCGGCGCGCGCGTGCCGACCGCGCGGACCAGCGCCGCGATGTCGCCGCACCATGAGCGCACGACATCGGCCTTGCCTTCGCCGCGCGCCACGGTGGCGACGATGAAGATCGCGCTTCGGGAAATAGGATCACAGACGGCTTGTGGTTCGGGTGTGTTGTTTGGCATCTGAAAAGATAACCTGAAGTTTCATAGGATCATAAGCTGGCGTATCACTGCTGCGAACCGACGATACACCAAGTTCATGTGATCAATACCCGAAATCGCACGGTTATGTAACATCACGGAGCGCCAAACTTCGTGATCCAATCATCTTCATCGACCGACAGGAGCGACTGTGAAACTGACTGACTTCGATACGCTGACCTTCGACTGCTACGGCACGCTGATCGACTGGGAAACCGGTATCTTCGAAGCGCTGCGTCCGCTGCTGGATCGCGTTCAGCCCGAGCTGACTCGCGATCAGGTGCTCGAGGCCCATGCGCGTCACGAGTCGTCGCAACAGAAGTACACGCCGGGCAAGCGCTATCAGGAGTTACTGGCTATCGTGTACAAGCGGCTCGCGGAAGAGTGGGGCGTTTCTTTCACTCAGGAAGATTGCATGGTCTATGGCCGCTCGATTCGCGACTGGCCCGCATTCCCCGATTCCGCCGATGCCCTTCGATATCTGAAGCAGCATTACAAGCTCGTGATTCTGTCGAATGTCGACAATGAGAGCTTTGCCCATAGCAATGCAAGGCTACAGGTGGAGTTCGACGCAATCATTACGGCGGAAGATATCGGATCTTATAAGCCTTCGCCGCGCAATTTCGAATACATGCTGGAAAAGCTGGGCGAGCGCGGAATCCGCAAGGAAAAGATCCTGCATACGGCCGAAAGCCTTTTCCACGATCACAAGCCTGCGAATGGTTTTGGCCTTGCATCGTGCTGGATTTATCGCCGTCATTCGCAGCCCGGCTTCGGCGCGACGATGGACCCGGGCGTTCAGCCGAAGATCGACTTCCGCTTCAACAGCATGGCCGATCTGGTCGAAGCCCATCAGAATTCGCTTTAGTCGAAGTCGACTTCGCCGCCGCGTCGCAGCGCGTCCAGACGCCGGATCTGCGCGGGCATGATGCGGCCCAGCGACAGCGGCGGAAGGTCGTCGAGACTGAAGAACTCGACGGCATCGGTTTCCACGCCGATCACATTGCCGGTTCCCACGATCTCGCCGAGAAAGACGAGCTTCCAGATGTGAAAGACCGACGGCGGATGCGGGTGCTTCGCCGTATCCCACGCGGCCAGCAGCCGCACGATGTCGACCGTATAGCCGCTTTCCTCACGCACTTCCTTCGCGGCATTCTCCGTAGGCGACAGGCCGACATCCGCCCAGCCGCCGGGAAGCGACCACAATCCATCGGCTGCTTCGCGCACGAGCAGGATGTGCCCGGACTCGTTGAACACGGCGCATCTGACGTCGAGCTTCGGGTTCGCATAACCCGACTCGAATGCGAAAAGCTCCGCCACTTCGCCCGCTTTCATCGATGCGATCTCGGCAAGCTGTTCATGCGCGATCGTCGCTATTTCTTCGTAGCGTTCCTTGTCGAATGCGCCGTTCGTATAGTGCAGTCCCGTTTGTGCGAGGGCCAACAGGCGTCGCGCTTGTTCGAGTCGTCGATTCGAGGACATGTTCATTCCTGCGTTTCCATGTATGACTGTGCGGTCGTGAGCAGCGGGTGCTCTAAGGTTCGAAAGAGCGGTGAGTTTTGCTTGCGCCTCGTCGCAAAATCGATGCATGCGACGCTTTACCGCAAGCATCTTGCGCCGGACCGTTTTCTGCATTACGGCGCAGGGAGGCGGCCGCCTGCCGCGGCGAGAGTCAAGCTGGACTGACGGTTTCCTATGGTTTCTCATCGATTCGACGATATCGCTAGCGTTTCATTTTTTCGTCGTCAAGGCGGCAAGATTACTTATACTCGGATCTATGCTCTGGCCCATTACGGTCGGCATAATGTCATCTATCAAAATGACAATCGTAATTCGATCCGTAGCCGCAAAGATATGAGCGAACAACGAACAAAACGAGACCCCGAGGGGACGCGGCGGCGCATTCTGGAGGCCGCCACGGAGCAATTCACGAAGTTCGGCCTCGCGGGCGCGAGAGTCGACGCCATCGCCACGGCCGCGGGCACGAACGAGCGCATGCTCTACTACTACTTCGCGAGCAAGGAAGGGCTCTACGTCGCCGTGCTCGAAGCGATGTACATGCAGTTTTCGCAACGCGAGCAAGGCCTCAATCTGTCCGGCCTGCAACCAGCGGAAGCGGTCCGCGAACTGGCTCATTCGATCTGGACGCATCTGCGGGAAAACCCTCAGTGGCTGAGTCTCATCAACAACGAGAATCTGCACGAAGGCCGTTATCTGGAGCGTTCGAGCCATTTGCGCGAGACCATTTCGCCAGTGGTCGATCTGCTGCGCGCGACGCTCGAACGTGGCGCCGCCGCCGGACACTTTCGTCAGGGCGTCGATCCGCTCGATTTTTACGTGACGCTCGTCGGCATGGGCTATTACATCGTGTCGAACCGCTTCACCATCGACATGTTCACCGGCCGCAATTACGCCGAGCCCGAACGTCAGCACGCGATCGCGGAGATGCATCTCGACATGTTGCTCACCTACCTGCGTCCAACCAACTGACCAACGCGGGTCTGGACGTCATGCAAAAGTTGCATAGCCGTATGCGACAGTAGCATTCACGTTTTTTCTGCCTTCCCTAAGATTCCAACCTGACACAAGAAAGCGGCGCATCGACTTCGATGCGCCTGCCATTCCCGAGCGCGCGCGCCGGTTATGACCGATCGTTCGTGCGTCATCCCAAGTCAGGACGGAAATTCATGCTCGCGCCCATCGAACGTATCGAACACGATCTGCTCGGCGATCTCGCCGTGCCCGCCAACGCGTACTACGGCGTGCACACGCTGCGCGCGCTGCAGAACTTTCCGATCACCGGCATCGCCATTTCCGCTTACCCGAATCTCGTCGATGCACTGGCGAGCGTGAAGGAGGCGGCCGCGCTCGCCAACCACGAACTCGGCGTGCTGAGCGAAGTGAAAATGCAGGCCATCGTGCACGCATGCAGGCAAGTGCGCTCGGGCACGGCGCACGAGCATTTCGTCGTCGATGTGATTCAGGGCGGCGCGGGCACGTCGACGAACATGAACGCGAACGAAGTCATCGCCAATCTCGCGCTCGAACATCTCGGGCATCGACGCGGCGAATACGGCGTGTTGCACCCGAACGAGGACGTGAACCTCGGCCAGAGCACCAACGACGTCTATCCGACCGCACTGAAGATCGCCACGTACGCGGGCATCATGCAACTGATCGAAGCGATGGGCGTGCTGCGCGCATCGTTCGAACGCAAGGCGCTCGAGTTCCGCGACGATCTGAAAATGGGCCGCACGCAGCTTCAGGACGCGGTGCCGATGACGCTCGGCCAGGAGTTCAGCACCTTCGCCGTGATGCTCGGCGAGGACGAAGCGCGCTTGAAGGAAGCGGCGAAACTGATCTGCGAAATCAATCTCGGCGCCACCGCGATCGGCACGGGCATCAACACGCATCCGCGCTACGCGCAGCTCGCGTGCAGGCATTTGAGCGACGTGACCGGCATCGCGCTGACGACATCGCCGAATCTCGTCGAAGCGACGCAGGACGTCGGCGCATTCGTGCAGCTTTCCGGTGTGCTGAAGCGCGTCGCGGTCAAGCTCTCGAAGACCTGCAACGATCTTCGTCTGCTGTCGAGCGGACCGCGCGCGGGACTCGGCGAAATCAACCTGCCGCCGGTGCAGGCCGGGTCGAGCATCATGCCGGGCAAGGTGAATCCGGTGATTCCGGAAGTTGTCAATCAGATCGCGTTCGAAGTCATCGGCAACGATGTGACCGTGAGCTTCGCCGCCGAGGCGGGCCAGCTTCAGCTCAATGCGTTCGAGCCGATCATCGCGCACAGTCTCTTCAAGAGCATCGCGCATTTGCGCGCGGGATGCCTCACGCTCGCGTCGAAATGCGTCGACGGCATCAGCGCGAATCGCGACCGCTTGCGCGCGATCCTCGAAAGCTCGATCGGCATCGTGACGGCGCTCAATCCGTATATCGGCTACACGCATTCGACGGAAGTCGCGAAGGAAGCGCTCGTGTCCGGCAAGAGCGTGGCGCAGATCGTCATCGAAAAAGGGCTGCTGAGCCCGTTGCAACTCGACGAAATCCTGCAGCCCGCGATGCTGACGCAGCCGCGCGGCATCGCGTCGGCGGCTTGAGACGCCGTTTCGCGCCAGCCGGAGTAGACTGTTTTTGCGGTGTGCCTGCCGCGAAAGGAGGTTGCGATGAGATTCGCCGATATGTTCAAGCGCCCGAAACGCGGCGCGACGGCTGCTCCCGGGGACGCGGAGCCTCACCACGAGGAACACGCGAAATCGGTGCAGAAAGAGGCGCGCAAGCTGTGGGACGTCATTGGCCGAAATCGCCATAAGAGCGCGAAGTGGCACTAGCGAAGTGGCGTAGGAAGCGGGCCCGGGAACGAAAGTCCCGGGCCCGCAACGTTTTCAGGTCGTGATCCAGTTGGTGTGCGCCGGGAAGAGCGTGCCGAGCACGGCGGGCGAGTACGTGTTGGGAACCGGCACCGGCTTGCCCGCCACCATCACGAGGCCCAAACGCTGCGCGACCGACACATGCGCGCCAATGTCCTGCGGAAACGCGAACGGGCCGCGCGGCCCGAATGGACGCAGCGAGAAGGGCGGCTCCGTCCACGGCGAATGCGACTTGCCGAGAAAATCCGGCTGCAGGGACCAGGGCGGCGTCTTCAGACGCATGCCGATGGCCGGATCGGCGAGGCGCTTCAGCATCCATTCGCAGGCGATATCCGAAAGCCCCGATTCGGCATTCGGATAACCGCCGCCGACATCCGCGTGAGCGCCCGCGAACAGCACCTGCGTGATGCCCTCGCGTGAATCCCACAGCGTCGGCGTGAAATCGCCGCGCTGCTCGTCGAGACTGATCGCGTGAATGCCGAACTTGACCTTCGGGCTGAGCGCGGTATCGGCGAAGCGGAACAGATCGACCGTCGAATCCTTGCTGTCGAGATAAATCGGAATGCCGAGCGCGCCGACCGTATCCCAGACGCCGATGGCGCGAATTTCATCGACGGGCAGCGTGTCATCCGGCTGCAGTCTCGCTAACGCGAGCTTCGGATCGAAATTGACGATCTTTTCGAGCAACCCCCGCAGTCCGCCCGCGTTGCGCGCCGGCGGTCTCGCCTCGCGATACTTGCGCCACGCGAGTATGCCCATGCGATACGCGAGCGCCTTGTCGTTCACGTCGTAACGGCTCGTGTCGAGCACGCCGACGCTCGCGATCATTCCGCCGAGCGCGCGCGCCGTGTACGCGCCGCGGCTGAAGCCCATCAGGATGATGCGGTCGCCCGGCCGGTAGTGACGCGATATGAACGTATAGCCCCGCACGATGCGCGCGATGATGCCATCGCCGAATGCGCCGCCCACGAGTTTCGCGATGACGTTGCGCGAATCGCCGACGCCATGCAGATATTTCGCGACCTGTCCGTCCGGCCCCGGTTCGGCGATTTCCTGTTCGGAGGCGAGCAGCGTGGACGCGGGGTCCGGTTCGCCGGACAGCAGCATGAACGCCTTGAATACGTTCGTGGGATCCGGCGTGCCGTCGTTGTCGTGATCGGTGTCGGGACCGTTCCAGGTTCCATCCGCGCAGAAAATGATGTTCTTGCTCATGATGCACCTTCCTTTCCATCGTGACGCCGCAAGCACTCGCTCAGTATGTCTTAGTGTCTCGGCGATCGATCGGCAAGCCGCACGTCTTCTGCGAACGACGCTTTGGCCGAAAGAGCCTAACCGAGATCGAATGGCGGCTTTACTTTTGCAAAAGGACGGGTTTATAAAGGAGCCATCCTTGAAAAAAACTCAATTATGAAAGTCACGCTCGACGAGCTTCAGACCTTCGCGACGGTCGTCGATACAGGCTCCATCACGGCGGCTGCGGAGCAACTGGATCAGACGGTTTCGGGCGCGAGCCGCACGCTCGGCCGCCTCGAAGAGAAACTGCAGACGACGCTCCTGCGCAGGACCACGCGCCGCCTCGAACTGACGGAAGAGGGCAGGAGCTTCCTGCAGCATGCGCGCGAGATCATCGACGCGGTGGAGAGCGCCGAAGAGCAGGTCGCCGCGCGCCGCGAACGGCCGTCGGGCCTCTTGCGCGTCGATGCCGCGACGCCCTTCATGCTGCATGTGATCGTGCCGCTCGTCGCGGGTTATCGCGAGCGCTATCCGCATGTGGAGCTGGAGCTGAACAGCAACGAAGGCGTGATCGATCTGCTGGAACGCCGCACCGATGTCGCGATCCGCATCGGCAAGCTGAAGGATTCGACGCTGCATAGCCGTCCGATCGGCAGCAGCCGCATTCGCGTGCTGGCGACGCCGCATTATCTGGAAACGCACGGGCATCCGAAGCGCGTCGACGAGCTCGCCAATCACGCGCTGCTCGGCTTCACGCAGCCGGAATCGCTCAACGTCTGGCCGCTCGCGGGGCGCGATGACGAGCCGTATCGCATCAAGCCGAGCATCGCTTCGTCGAGCGGCGAGACGCTGCGGCATCTCGCGCTGGAGAGTGCGGGCATCGTGTGCCTGTCGGACTTCATGACGCTGCGCGACCGGCGCGAAGGGCGGCTCGTGCAGATTCTCGCGCGTCATACGCAGGAAGTGCGGCAGCCGATCAGCGCCGTCTACTATCGCAACACGGCGATCTCCGCGCGCATCGCTTCGTTCGTCGACTATCTCGCGCAAGCCGTGAAGACCACGGAGTTCGCGCTGACCGGCAATCGCTGACACTCAGCCCGCCGACTCGACCGCGAGCAGATTGAGCACGAGCAGAATCGCGGCCTGATTGTCGGCGCTGATCGCGATGCCGAGCGTGCCGCCGATCCATCTGCCGATCTTCGTCGCGGCGAAATCCGCGCTTTGCGCCGACTTCTTGAGCGTCACGCCGAGCCTCACGGCCCGATAGTGGTACGAAGGGATGTGATGCCGCGTCGCGAGCGCGAACAGGCCGCCTTTGTCCTCCGAGCACCATCCGAGCGTGCCCGCGAGAACCAGTTGCTCGTACCGGTCCAGGCCGTCGATGAACGCGCGCGCGAGACGCCGCACGCGCGCTTCGTCGAGGCCGTACTGCATCAGCACCGAGGCGACAGGATCGTCGGGCGCGTGCGCGTGCTCGTCTATCTGCGCGGCGACGCCGTCGAGTTCCATCGACACATCGCGCTGATTGCTCGCGCTGCGCAGACAATCGATCAGAAAGCGCCTGAAATACGTGCATACGGCGTAGCCGCTCGACGGCGCGCTGTGCTCGCTCGCGTGCGATTCGCCGTGGCCCGGTTCGAGCCGCAGCACTTTCGCGTAGATGAACTGCGCGACGAGTTCTTCCTTGTCCTCCTTGAGCGATTGCAGCTCGGGCGGATGATAGCCGCGCAACGCGCCTTTCACGAGGTTGTAGATCGAAACCATTTCGTCCTGCGACAGATGCGTGCGCCGGCGCCAAAGGTCGGTGAGCATCGAGGGCGCACCCGTCTCCTGGACGGGATTCATTGTCAAGGTCTCCACGTTGTCAATCCCCTCAAAACGGTGGCAACGTGATGAGTATGGTTTTCTCCTATTAAACGACCAATATGAAGTTAGTCATATCCGTCGACTAGAACTTTCGGGTAAACCGGGCGGATCAACGCAGCAAGGGGATGACAGATGCAAGGCGATCGTGAGCACGGCGAGACCGACGAGGACGTCGCCAGTGCGCTCTACGCGGCGGACCCCGCATCCTTCATCGCGCATTGCTGCGCGATCGCGCTCTTCTATCCGGCATTGCTGTCACGCCCGCACGCCGGATGGCTCGTCTTCGGCTGCGTGCTCTTCCACGCGGGCGCGAATGGTCTCGCGATCGGTCTTTGGGCCTGGCGGCGTCACGATCCGCTTCGTTTCGGCGCGCGTCGATGGATCGGCCTGCATGCGCTGCGAAACGTGCTGCTTCACGCGGCGCCGGGCATCGCGATCTGTTTCGCGTTCCAGAACGAATCCGCCGGATCGGTCGCCGCGCAGGCCGTTCTGCTCGTCACGCTGGCCGCGCTTGCCTACGGTTCGAACGGATTGAGCGTGCGCAACCTGTCGGGCGCGGTGCTGACGCTGCTTCTGCCCGTCACGATTGCGAGCCTGATGCAGCCCGCCGATGGCCGTTTCGGATTGGGCGTCGTGCTTGCCGTGTTCGTCGTCGCGATCCATCTTTTCGGCTCGCAGTATCGGCGTCTTTTTCGCGGCATCGTGAAGGCGCGCGTCGAGCAGGAGCGGCTCGCGCAAACCATCGCGCTGCAGAAAAGCGTGATCGAGGAAGCGAGCCTTGCGAAGACGCGTTTTTTCGCGGCCGCCAGTCACGACCTGCGCCAGCCGCTTCACGCGATCGGCCTGCTCGCGCAGGCACTCACCGACGGCCGCGCGAGCGCGCAGGAGCGCGATGACTCCGCGCAGCACATCATCGCCAACGTCGACGCGCTGAATCAGCTCTTCAATCAGGTGCTCGACCTCGCGCGCATCGAAAGCGGCGTCACGCAGGTGATTCCGCAGCATTTCCTGATGTCGGAGCTGCTCGCGCGCATCGAGCGGCAGTTCCGGCCCGCCGCCGCCGCGAAGGGGCTGGCGTTGCGCATCGCGCCGACGTCGAGCGTCGCCTTCACCGATCCGGTGCTGCTCGAACGCGTGATCGGCAATCTCGTGTCGAACGCCGTGCGCTACACCGAGCGCGGCTCGATATGGATCGGCGTGCGTCACGGCGGCGATCCGGAGCAAGGTCATATCGAAGTGCGCGATTCGGGCATCGGCATCGCGCCCGACGAACACGCGCTCGTCTTCGAGGACTTCTATCAGGCGCCGCTCGCGCATCACGGCGCGCGCGAGGGACACGGCCTCGGTCTCGCGACGGTGCGCCGTCTGACGCGGCTGCTCGGCGGCGAGCCGACGCTGCGCTCGGAGCCGGGACGCGGCACGACGATCCGCGTGCCCGTGCGCTTCGGCGATGCGAATCTCGTTACGTCGAGTCTGTGCGCGCCGCTGCCGGTCATCGGATGCATCGAAGGACGCCATGTGCTGTGCGTCGACGACGATCCCGCGAATCTCGATGCGCTCAGCGCCTTGCTCACGCGCTGGGGATGCAGCGTGCGCGGCTGTCGCGACGAGCTGGCGGCGGTGCGCGCCATTTCCGAGGGCTTCGTGCCGGACGTGCTGCTGTGCGATTACCAGATCGACCGCCACGAGACCGGCGCGGAAGTGCTTCAGGCCGTGCGCGAGGCGTTGCGGCGGCGCGGCCACGGCGAGCCGGCGAGCGTGGTGATTACGGGCGACATGGCGTCGCCCGGCCTCGCGGCGCTCGTCGCCGCCGGTTTGCCGGTCCTGCACAAGCCCGTTACGCCGACGCGCCTGCGCCGCACGCTCGACATGCTGCTTCAGCCGCGCGGACAGGACGAAGCGGCCTGAGCGCGGCGCGCCGCTCAGAGCGTGCGCCCGCCTTGCAGCCAGCCGTTGATGAGCGCGATCGCCGAAGAACGGTTGTGCACGCCGAGCGCACGAAAAATCACGGAGAGATGAACCTTGACCGTGCCTTCGGCGACCTGCAATTCGCGCGCGATCATCTTGTTCGTGCAGCCGCGATGCACGAGCCGCATGATTTCGCGCTGACGCGGCGACAGGTTTTCCATCAGATGCAGATGATGCGGCGCGAGCGCGGGCGCCGCCGTGTTCGTCATCGGGCGCGGACGTTCGGCGGCGCTCTGGCGCGCGAGCCGCGACGGCGACGGATCGATCAGGCTCAGCGCCTCGATCGGCACATACGCGCCGCCGGACAGCACGAGCTCGATCGCCTTGACCATCACGTTGGCGGGCTCGCGCTTGGGCACGAAGCCGAGCGCGCCCGCGGCGAGCACCGCGCGCATCTCGTCGACGGATTCTTCCGCCGACAGCACCACGAGCGGCAGCGCCGGATTCGCCTTCAGCAGCGCCGAGAGCGACGCCGCGCTTTCCATGCCCGACATGTGCAGATCGACGATCGCGAGATCGTGATTCGCTTCCGGACGCGCGGCGGCGGCGAGCGTCTCCCAGTTGTCGGCTTCGTCGAACTGCGCGTCCGGATCGATGCCGCGCAAAAGCGCCTTGACGGCCTGGCGGATCAGTTCGTGGTCATCGGCGACGAGAAACCTCATGCGCTTCCCCGATAGGTTCCGTCATTGCGTATCGTCGACGCACAGGTCGGGATCGCTGACGACGCAATCCGCGCTCGGCATCGCGGGCCCGCCGCGCACGCGCACGCCGGTCTCCTTCGCGGAGATGCGCAAGCCCTTCGGCAAGAGCACCCACATTTGCGTCGGCTGCTTCATGCGGCTCGCCTGCTGCTGGGCCTGCGGTCCGGTGCCGAAGAAATAATCGGCGCGCACGGCCCCGCGAATCGCGCCGCCCGCGTCCTGCGCCATGAGCAGGCGCGTGATGGATGCGCCCGCCGGCCCGCCTTCGCTCGCGTTGACGAAGACGGGCGCGCCGAGCGGCGTCGTGCGCGGATCGATCGCGGCCGAGCGCCCGGCGGAAAGCGGCACGCCCAATGCGCCGATGGGTCCGGCGGGCGAATCGGGGATCGTGCGGAAAAAGACGTAGCTCGGGTCCGATGCCGCGAAGGCATAGCCGATCGGCGCGCTCTTCGCGAGCGATGGCGTCGCGGTCTTGTCCGTGGCGCGGTCCGATGGCGCGGCCGGCGCGCTCACCCGCGCCGGACGCGCGGCGGGAACGGCGGCGCTCTTCGCGAGCGTGAAGCCGCGCAGCAGCGGCGATTGCGGCGGACCGTCGGCGTCGCCATGCACGGCGGGCGATGCGCCGTCCGCGTCCGCGTCCTGAGCGCCGCGCAGGAGCGAGGACTGAGGCACATCGTCGGAAGCCGCGCCGCCGACATCGTTTTTTGCGTTCTGCGTGCTCACGCTGCCTTCTTCCAGATCGATCTCCACGCCGCGCACCAGAATCTTGCGACCCTTGCTTCCCGCGCTCGCGACGGGCGGATTGAACGCGAAGCCGTTCTGTTCCGCATAGGCGAGACGGATGACGCTCTTGCCGTCGGGCAGCACGATCTTTCCCGCGCCCTGTAATTGCATAGAGTAGAGCATCGCGGGGTCTTCCACATAGGCGAGCACGGGCGCGCGGCTCATGCCGCGCTCGATATCGGCGCGCGCGTAGTAGGGCACGATATCCGCGCCTTCGCGGCGCAGCCGCAGCTTCTTGTCGCGGATGTCCGGCACGCTGTCGCCGACGCGCAGCGTGTACGTCTTGCCGCTCATCGATACGGTCGACAGCGGAACGACGTTGCGTCCTTCGATGCGTGCCGGAACCGGCGTGCCGCGCGCGCCGGGCGGCAGGCGGCGGGCGTCGAGGAACAGCATGTCGGTCGGCACGCCGTAGACCGGATAGACATACGGCGCGCGGCGCTCGCGGCTGCCCTTCAGGATCGGCTCGTAATAGCCGGTCAGGACGCCGCGCGCGCTTCTGTCGACATTGAGGATCTGATAGACCGTGAAGTTTTCCTCGAAGAAGCGGCGCACCGCGGCGGCGTTGCGCGTATCCACGCCGCGCGAGGCCGCGCAGGGCGCCGCCCACGCCGGCTTGCCGCTCAGCACGCCGCAACTGCGCCGGAACGCGTCCCAGGATTCGGCGACGTTGTCGGTCGCCCAGCCGGGCACGCTCGCGAAGGCGACGGGCGTATAGAGTGCGTTCTTCGTCGCGAAAGGCGTGGCGTTCATGCCGACCGACGCCGACGGACTCGCCGGCGACGGATTCGCGATGCCCGGCTCCGCGCCTGTCGCGCTGACCATGCGCGCGTCGTCGCCTGGCGCGGAGGGCGGCGCGGCCTCATCGGCGCGCCCGGCGGGCGAGGGCGGCGCGCCCGCGCATCCGGCGAGCGTGGCCGCGGTCAACGCAAGGGCGGCGAAGGCGGCGAGCGGATGCGCCGTTCCGGATGAAGCGCCCGGCGCGATGCCCGGCTGCGCGGCGACGCCGCTCGTTCGTGATGCCATGGTGCCCTCGTCTCGCGGCCGAAGCGCTTCGCTTTCGCTTCGAATTTCTCTATTTAGACGAACGGACGACATCGATTTTGAAGGTCGCCGCGCCATACGCGACGGGACACGACGGCGCGTTGCCGCCGCACGCCGGCACGCCCGCGAACGGCGATGCGCTGAGCGTCCGCTGCGCGGCCGCCGCGTTCTGTGCCTCGGGCGAGAGACTGGCGAAGACGGCGTCGTGCGCGAGACCGAGCGCCGGGAACTCGCGCGGCGCGGCGGAAACGATCGCGACGAAATGATTCGCGCCGACGGGCTCGCCGGCCTGCATCGGCCAGCTCGGACGCGGCAGCACGAGACGCTTCTTCCTGCCGATGCGATTGTCGCTATCGAGCGCGTTCGGAAACAGTTGCAGATATTGATTCGCCGGATCGACGACGAAAACATACACATAGCCGTCGCGATTGCTCGTGATCGCGAAGCGCAACAAGTCGCGGTCGACGACGGCGCGCGCGACGGGCACGTCCACCTTGACATCGAACGACGGATCGGCGAGCGAAACGATGCGCGCGAATTCGCCATCGGGCGTGAAAGGCGGCAGCGCGGCGGGCGGCGGAGGCGGCGGCGCTTCGGGCACGACCTCCGGCGCAGGCGCCGAAGCCGCGACGACCGCCGAAGCAGCGACGCGCTCGGCCGAAGGCGCATGATGCGACGTGAAGCGCGGCACGAACCATCCGAGCGTCGCCGCCGCGCCGAGCAGACACGCGGCGCCGGCCGCCCAGCCGATACGCCTGCGCGCCGCGCTTTTCGCCGTGCGCGGCGCGGGCGCGTCGTCGAGCGAAATGCCGAGCTCGGCGGCGAACTGCCGGTCGGTCTGCGGCCGATGCGCGGGCGCAACCGCGAGCGCATGATCGATCGCCTTCAGGAATCGGTCGGAGTAACGGCCCGCCGCCAGTTTCGCGAGCGGCTGATAACTGTCCTTGACCACGCGCCCGACCGAAGGCGGCGGCGTTCGCCCGGTGATCGCGAAATACACGAGCGCGGCGAGCGCGTAGTGATCGGTCCACGGTCCTTGCCGCATCGACGGCACTTCGGCGTACTGTTCGATCGGCGCGTAGCCCGGCTTGAGAATCACCGTGAGCGCCTGCGTCATGTCGCCGATCACGCGCCGCGCCGCGCCGAAATCGAGCAGCACCGGCCGATGGCTTTCCTCCAGCAGGATGATGTTGTCCGGCGCGATATCGCGATGAAAACAGTCGGACGCGTGCAGCACGGCGAGCGCGTCGATGAGCGGCGTGAGCAGCGCGCGCAGCCAGGCTTCGTCGGGCGGCTTTTTCATCGCCCGGAGCGTTTCCTTGAGCGTCACGCCCTTGTAGTAGGGCATCGCCATGTAGGCGGTGCCGTTGGCCTCCCAGAAGCGGTACACCTTCACGAGCGACTGATGATCGAAGCGCGCGAGCAGCCGCGCCTCGTCGTTGATGAAGCTCTTGAGACCGGCGCGGAACATCGGCTCGTAGCGGCCGGACTTGACCTGAACCTGCGTCACGCCGACGCGCGAGGCGAGCGCCGCCGGCATGTATTCCTTCACCGCGACGTAGCGGTCGAGCGAAGTATCGAAGGCCAGATAGACGATGCCGAAGCCGCCCTCGCCGATGAGCCGCACGATCTCGAACTCGCCGAGCCGCGTGCCGGGCGGCAGGATGCTGTGCGCGGGCGGCGCGTCGGACGTCGATGAAGGCGCGCCCGCGCCCGCCACGTCGGATCGACGCACGCGCGCGCCGCTGACGATCACCGTCTTGTCGTCGCCCGCGTCGCCCGGATTGGTTTCGGTCTTGCCGGCGTTGCCGGTCGTGCCGCCGCCTTCTTCCGGTAGCCTGCCCGTCGCATTCATGATCCGCAGTCCCGCAGCAGGGTGATGAAAAGCGCCGTGTCGGGCAGGCCGTACGCCGGCCAGATCGTGATCGGGCGCGGCGCGCGATCGTCGCGATCGTCGGGCTGGTCGGGCTCGTCGGAAGCGGGCGCCGTCTGCGCGGCGGTCCACAGGCTCATCCGTTGGATCTCGGCTTGCCAGAGCGGCGCGAGCGTGCGCGCGAGTGAATCGGGCAGCGTCGCGGCCGATTGCGCGATCCACGGTTCGTCGAGCATGGCGGCGCGCGTGCCGGCGTTCGCCGGCTGCGGCACCGGCAGCGCGGCGAGCTGTTCGTCGAGCCGCTCGATGCTGTGATCGAAATCGAGCGCGGCGAGCGCGACATTCTCGATCGCCGAAAGCCATTGCCAGAGCGCGGCGACTTCGCCGCCCGTCGATGGCGCCGCCTGCAGCGACGCCGCGATCGTCAACGGAAAATGCCGCCCGACGCGGTCCACCGACGCCATCACCACGCCCGTCCAGCATGCGCCGAGCGCCGGCGCGATGGCGCCGGGCATCGCGAAAAAGCGCCACACCGGGCACGTCAGATAGATCGAGAGCCACGCGTCGCCGAGCGCGAGCTGCGTTTCGCCGACGCGCTCGGCGAGCCATGCGTCCCACGGCGCGACGAACGCGTCCGACAGCCGCCGCGCCGCGAAATCGCCGAGCGACGGCAGCTTGCCGTACCAGCCTGCGATCGCCGCGCCGTCGTCCGCGAGCGTGCCGCCGAGCGCGTCGTTCATAGCCGCTCCGGACAGGAGAACTTGCGCAGATCGGCGAGCCGGAACGGATTCTCCACGCTGTTCGCCGTCACTTCGAAGCGCGTCTTGCGCCCTTCGACATCGAACGTGACGATGAAGCGCTCCGGCTGATCGGTCGGCTGCACGTCGAGCCGGTCGAACATGCGAAACAGCGCCCACGGCCCCTCGAACACCAGATTGCTCGCGCCGCTCGTCGGCGGCGGCGTGAGTTGCAGGCTCACGCGTCCCGAGCCGCGCGTGCCGGGCCACTGAATCGCGGTCGCGATCTGCGGGCCGTGCGCGTAGGTGAGCACTTGCCCGTCGACGTCGAGCGTGAAGGAGAGGATCGACGGGTCCATGTCGAGCGGCTTGAACTGCAGCGCGAGCGCGGGCGACTTGCCGCCGCCGCGGAAGAACACGCCGCGGATCGTCGCGGCGCGCTCGAACTGCGCCAGACCGGCCGGACTGATCTGCGACGCCGACGAATCCGACTTCTTGAACGCCCACGGCTTCGCGGAAACATCGACGTCGGGCGCGAGGTTCTTCTGGAAGAAATCGTCGAACTTGCCGCCCGGCGCGAACAGCGTGCCGAAGTCTTCAGGCAGCACGTCGCGCGCGGAGTTCGGGCTGAACGGATAACGCCCGCCGACCGCGCGAACGCAGAACGCCGAGATCGACTCCTTCAGGTCCGCCGACAGATTCACGCGCCGCGCCTCCTGCGACTGCGCCGCGCCCTGGCTGCCGAGATCGAGCAGCGCGGTGCGGATCGGCTCGGGCATGCGCGCGGCCTGCGTGCGCAGCTTCGCCGGCGCGTCCGATGGCGGCGGCGCGGTCTTCTGCTGCAGGGCTTCGTCGGTGGCGCTGAGATACGTGTAGACATCGTTGATGACGGCGAGCGTCTGCGCGATCGGCGCGGGCTGCCCCGCGCCGGGGCTCGTCACGAGCGCGCGCAGGCCGGTGAACCGGTCATCGACGATGCTTTCCAGTTGAGCGCCCGGCGCGACCGGCGCGATCTGCGTCGGATCGGCCCCGCGAATCACCTTCAGCAGCTTTTCGCGCGCCGCGCCGAGCTTGTCGCCCGCGCGATCGGCGACGGTCGTTTCGCTTTCGGGCTTCGCGCCGAGCGTCGTTTCGCGCGACGCCGCCTTCGCGAGCGCGGCGAGCGGCGAATCGGGCGCGGAGAGAATGCGCGCGATCTGCGTCGATTGCGACAGCGTGTCGGCGCGCACGATGCGGACATCGTTCAGGAACTCGGTCCAGATCCGCGCGTAATCCTGAAGATAGAGCAGCCGCACGTCCTCGGTGATGCGCTGCATCGCCGCCGGATCGCCGCGCGGCAGGCCGCCCTGATCGCGGATGCCGAGCACCCACGGCTCTTCGGCGGCGAGCTGGGCGGCGGTTTCATCGACGGCTTTCAGGAACGCCTTGTGATAGCCGTCGAACGAATAAAGCCCCGCCACACCGCGCGTGAGCGGCGCGCCGCTCGAACGCGTGAACACGAGCGACGCGTTCGGCCCGCCCGCGTGCGCGATCGTGAACTCCGGATAATCCGCGCCGACGCCTTGCTGCTTCACGCGCCCGTACACGCGCTGCGCGAGCGTGTTGGCGGCGAGCATGGCGCGCAGATGCGCGACGAGACGCTCGTCGAACGGCAGATTCGGATGCACGAGGCCGCGCGCCAGCAACGCATCGAGATGCCCGGCGAGCGCCGCGCGCTCCTCGTTGCCGACCTCGCGCGGCAGCGAGCGGTCCCAGTCGGTGAGAATCCACGCCTTGAGCGAATCGGCATCCTGATGATCGGGCTGATTCAGCATCAGATACGCCTTGAGCGCTTCGTACGCGTAGCCGGGATTCGCGGGCGTCGCGCCGCGCGCCTGTTCCTCGATGCGCGCCGCGAGCTTCGGCAGGAACAGATCGGTCAGAAGGCGCTCGTACGCGAGCGTCGCGGCGGCGTCGAGTTTCGCGCCTTGCCAGAGGCCCCATTGCATCGCGATCGGCGGATGCGCGGCATCGACCTGAGGCGTCGATGCGAGGCCGCGCACCGCCGACAGCAACGGCAGCAGCGCGACGAGATTCGTGCCCGCCGCCGATGTCCCCGCCACGGCTTCCTTCGCCGCGCGCGCGGTGTGATCGACGTTCGCGACATAGCTGCGATTGCGCACATAGCTCGTGCCCCAGAGCGCGAGCACGCCAGCCGTTACGGCCGCGATGACCGCATACGCGCCGAGCCGCCACAGATGCCGCTTGCGCGCCCATTGCAGATTCGATCCGGCGAGTCCCTGTTCGGCGAACACGACCTGCGTCAGAAGCCGCTCCAGAAAGAAGCTGCGCCCGCTCGACGGACGCGGCGGCTGCACGCCCCGCTCGATGCCGAACGCGCGCGCGAGCGAGCCGAGCACGCGATCGATCGGCGTGCCTTCCTGCGTGCCGCTCGTGAAATAGACGCCGCGCAAAAGCGGTGCATCGTCGTGTTTCGACTGGACGAAGGTCGCGCGCAGCGCATCGGCGACGAGCGGCTTCAACGCGGCGAACTGCTGCGGAAAACTCATGATCGCGGCGCGTTGCGCGAGTCCGCTTTCCGCGTTCAGGCGCTCCGGCAGACGCGCGACGAGCCGGGCTTCGAGCGCGTCCAGCTCGGCATCGATCCGTTCGCCGAATGCGGCCTGCGTGAGCGTGCGTTTCGGCTCGTAGGCAAACGTGAAGCCGAACACCTGCGCGCGCTCTTCCTTCGACATATCCGCGAAAAACTCCGTGAAGCCCGCGAGCAGGTCCGTCTTGGTGACGAGCACGTAGACCGGAAAGCGCGTGCCGAACGCCTGCATCAGTTCGCGCATGCGCGCGCGCAAGGTCGATGCGGTTTCGTCGGTGCTCGCGGGCGTCGCGGCGAGCAGATCGGGGACGGCGAGCGTCAGCAGCACGCCGTTGATCGGCTGGCGCGGGCGCGTCTTTTTCAGGAGCGCGAGGAAGCCTTGCCACGCGGTCTGGTCGGCGTCGCGGTCGCTTTCGTGGGTCGTGTAGCGCCCGGCCGTGTCGATGAGCACGGCGTCGTCGGTGAACCACCAGTCGCAATTGCGCGTGCCGCCGACGCCGCGAATCTTGTCGGTGCCGAAGCGCTCGGCGAGCGGAAAGCGCAGCCCCGAATGCACCAGCGCCGTGGTTTTGCCCGCGCCCGGCGCGCCGATGAACATGTACCACGGCAATTGATACAGATATTGCCGGCCCGACAGCGTGACCCAGTCGCGCCAGCCGGGTTTTCTGCCGGACGCGGTAATGCGCGCCTCGCGCAGCACGGCGAGCGCTTCGTCGAAACGCTTGCCGAGCGTCGCGACTTCCGCTTCGCCGGCGCTCGGTGCGGCAGCCTCGCGGCGCGGACTTTCGCTCTGCGCGGCGAGTCCCGCCGACAGCGCCGCCTGCGTGCGCCACGCGGCCCAGAGCCGCCGCAGCACGAAGAGCAGCACGACGCAGCCGATCGCGATGTAACGCGACATCGCCGATTCGAGCGGATAGCTGCGCGCGAACGACAGGAGCGGCCCGGCGATCCAGATCGCAGCCGCAACGAGCAGCAGCCCGACGATCAGCAGCAGCACCGGATGAAACAGGATCGAGAGGATTTTTTTCATGTCAGGACCCGGGCTTCGCGAACAGCGTCACTTCGACGCGCCGGTTGCGCGCGCGGCCGGCGGGCGAATCGTTCGGCGCGACGGGATCGGCGTCGCCCTTGCCTTCCGCTTTGAGACGCGAAGGCGCGATTGTCGCCGCGAGCAGGTCGCGCACGTTCGCCGCGCGTTCCTGCGACAGCTCCCAGTTCGAAGGAAAGCGCGCCGAGCGGATCGGCCGGTCGTCGGTGTGGCCCGTCACGAGCACGTTGCCGGGCACCGCCTTCAGCGCCGCCGCGATCCGTTCGATGAGCGGCCGCGTCTGCCCCGACACTTCGGCGCTGCCGGGTTTGAAGACGTTGTCGCCGTGCAGCGTGACGACTGAACGGTCGACGCGGTCATCGACGGCGACGAGGCCATCGCGGATTTCCTGCGCGAGGAATTCCGCGAGACGGGGTTTCGCCGCCTGCGTCACGACGAGAGGACGCTGCGCGCCCGCGCGGATCGAGGCGAGCGTGCCGAACGCGGGATCGGAGAGGCGTCCGAGCTGGAAGCTCATCGCGAGCCACGCCAGCGCGAGCACGAGCAGCGCAAACGCGCCGACGACCCAAACCGGCAGCACGTCGGTCGTGCGCCGCCGCGCCGTCGGCACGCCTTGCCAGTGCGGCGACAGCGCGCGCTCCGGTTCGCCGCGCTCCTTGCGGATCAGTTGATACAGCCGCGCGCGGATCGCGTCGAGCGTCTGCCGGCCTTGCGCCGCCACGCGGTAACGTCCCTCGAAGCCGAGCGCGAGCACCATGCTCGCCAGTTCCAGCAGATGCAGATGTTGCGCGGGCTTCTGCGCGAGCCGCGCGAGCAGTTGAAAGACCTTCTCGCCGCCCCACGCCTCGTTGTGAAACGTCACGAGCAGGCTTTGCCGCGCCCAGACGCCCGCGCCCCACGGCGTGCCCGACGCGGCTTCGTCGAGCATCGTGCAGACGATGTAGCGCGCCGCCGTCACCTGTTCCGCCGGGATGCCGTTGGTGCGCGCCTCGTCCTCGAAGCGGCGCACGCCCGCGGCGAGCGCGTCGCGCAGCGCGGCGGGATCGGCGCACGCGCTCATCGTGCGGATGCGCGCGGCGAGCTGCAACAGCGGCGCGCACGCGGCGACCAGCGGATTCACCGCGCCGCCCGTCGCGAAGGCGGCGTCGAACGCGCGCTGCCCGGAGGCCGCCGCGCCGCTCGCCGAGAACGGTCCCTGCGTGCTTCCGCCGCCCGCGCGGCGCCGCCGCGCGCCGGGGTTGGGCTTGATCATCGTCTGATCGGATTCGAATCCGGCGAAGGGATCGTCGTCGTTCGTCATGTTCGTCGATGACCTCGCTCAATGACGGATCGCCCAGAATTCGAGTTCGAGCGCCGGAAACTCGCCAGCGATGTACATCGCCAGGTTGCCGGTCTGCTCCAGCTCCTTCCACAGCTCGCCGCCGCGATCCAGCTCGAAATAGGAAAAGCCCGCGTGAAACGGAATCTGCCGCGGCGCGACCGGCATCGCGCGCAGGCCGATGCCCGGCAGCGCGAGATTGACGAGATCGCGCAGCTTTTCAGCGGGCGCGATCTTCACCTGCGTCGGAAAGCGCGTGCGCAGCGCTTCGCCCGGCATCTGCGCGTTCGCGGCGAGCACGAAGCCGGCGCTCTTCACGAGCTCCAGATCGTTGATGAGCGCGACGCGCACGCCGGGCTTGCGGCTTTGCAGCTCGATCGCGACGGCGTCGGGTTCGCGCACGATGCCGATCAGTTGCCGCACGTCGCGCATGAGCGGCTCGAACGACGTCGCGACATCGTCATGGCGATACGGCGGATACGCGAGCACGCGGCGGCGCTCGTCGAACGCGGCGAGATCGCCGGCGAGCGCGAGCGTCGTCTGATACAGGCGTTCGGGATGCAGCAGCGGCACCTGCAACAGATGCGCGTACTGCGGCTCGAAGCGATTGAGCGTTTGCAGCAGCAGAAAATCGGCGATCTCCGCGACGCCGCCGCGCCCCGGATTCGCGAGGCGGCTCGCCAGGCGGTCCGCATGTTGATGCACGAGGCCGGCGAGTTCCTGCGCATAGCCGAAGAGACGCGGGTCGGCGTGCGCGTGGAGCATCGGCGGGATGTAGCCGGGATCGAGCACGACGCGGTTGTCGGCGCGCCGTTCCAGCACGCGCGCAAGCCCGATGGTCGCGAAGGCGTCGGTCGCGTCGCGCGCGAGCATGAGCCGCACGTTCGGCGCGCCGACGCGAATCTGCGCGACGCGGTCCGTGCTCGTCGTTATATCGGCGACGGAAGTATCCGTCGTGCGAAAGCGCAATCCGTCGATGCGGCCATCGGCAGCGCCATCGGCGTCGAATTCCTTTGCGCCCGCGCGCGCGAGCGGCAGCGCGAGCAACACGAGCTCGTCGCGCGTGCCGGCGGGAATGTCGAGCGGCGGCGGCGCGGGGAAGTCGTCGGGAAAGGAGAACGCGGTGCCGTCGGGCAGCACGCCGAACGCCGACGCAAGCGCGATCTTGCCGAGCCCGAGCGCGATTTCGTCGAGCATCACGGCGGCCCAGCCCCACGACCACGCCTCGGTCGCGCGCGCGTGCGAGCGCACGAGATGCTCGATGAAGCGGTCGTGCTGCTGAAAGTGCTGGGGTTCGAGGAACAGGCCCTCGGACCAGATCATGCGTTGGTGCCAGGTCATGGTGCCTCGTATGGGCTTGGGCTCGATGCTGAAAGAACGATTCAGCGCGGCGGATTTGCAAACCGGCGCGCGCTGTCACTTCTTCTTGCCCGATGGCGGCGGCGCGGGCTGCGCGGCGATCGATACGTCGGCGGCGTCGATACGCACGTTCATCAGCGTCGTCTGGTTCGGCGGCACCGGCGCGCTCGCCCGCCAGCGCGATCGCTCGATGTCGCGATACGCCGCCACGACCGCGACGAACTTCGTGCCGGGCTGCACCGTCTGCTCGATGCTGCGGCTGTCGCCGGGCCGCAGCACGTATTCGTTCTTCGCGTTGAGATCGCCGCCGAGCGTCGCCTGGTCTTTGCCGTAGAGCGTGAAGAAGTCGGCGCTGTCGAAGGCGGCCGTCGTCTTCAGCTCGTACACGCGCACGACGACCGGCGACGGGCGGCCCGCGTGATCGGGATTCGCGCCATCCAGCGCGCTCACGCTGATACGCACGACCGTCGGCGCGGGCGGCGGCGGCGGCGACTTGCAGGCGCTCGCCGCGAGCGCGCAAAAGAGCAGTGCGCAAAGACGCGGACGCGGGTTCTCCATCATCGGATCGTGTGACTTCGCAAGTGGCTTCGGACACCACAACAGACGAACGAAAACGCCGCGCTTTTCAAATCGCTCGCGGTGTTTCGTCTAGTGAGGGCACCGCGCTGGCGCTTCGCCGGTAGCGCCAGTGCGAAGCGGCGGTCATCGAGGAGGGCGTTCGTGAAACCGATCGGGCGGACATGCGCGGGGCTCGCGCTCTTTGCAATGCTTAGCGTCTGCGCGCAGACGGCGCAGAAGGCGCATGCGGCCACGGCGGATCAGGCGCTCACGCCGGCCGCGCGTCAGGCCGAAGCCCGCGTGCGCGACGCGGAAACCATCGCGACGCTGTCGCAGGAAGGGCGGCTCCTGCTCGCGCGGGATCAGGTGAAGCTCGACGGCTACGCGTATTGCAGCATGTCGGTGGCGGCGGCCGAGCGCGGCGATTTCCGCGAGAGCATCGAGGCGGCGTCGCGGGCGCTCGTCGTCGCGCGGGAGACGGACAACGCCCATCTCGCCGCGCTGTCGCGGCGCGATCTCGCCATCGCGTACAGCTATGCGGGCGATCTCGACGATGCCGAACGCTACGCGAAGGAAGCCATCGCGGCGGGCGGGAAGAATCCGGAGCAGGTGCTCGCGCCCGCGCACAAGATCCTCGGCGATATCGCGGCGCGGCGCGGCGATCCGTCGGCGGCGCTCGGGGAATATCGCGCGGCGCTCGCGACGGCGTCGGCGCGCTATCGGCCGATGGTGCTCCTCTCGATCACCAACGCGCAGATCGCGACCGGCGACGCGGCGGGCGCGCGCGCCACGTTCGAAGAAACGTCCGGCGTGAAGGACACGTTGCTTGCGCCGTTGCGCAGGCGCATCGAAGGCAATCTGCTGCTCGCGGAGCACAAGCCGCAGGCGGCGCTCGAAGCGTTTTCCGCAAGCGCCACAAAAGGCGGCTCGGACGCGAGCTACGACAACCTGTGGGCGCACGAGGGCATGGGCCGCGCGTATCTCGCGCTCGGCGACCGCGGCAAGGCGCGCGAAGCCTGGCTCGCCGCGCTCGACGATTCGGAAACGATCCGCGCGCGCTTTCGCAGCGACGAGTTCAAGACCGGCCTGTTCTCCGATACGCAGACGGTCTTCGAGGAAACGATCGCGCTCGTCGTCGAGGACGGCGACTACAAGCAGGCGTGGGCGCTTTCCGAGAGAAGCCGCAGTCGCGCGCTGCTCGATGTCGTGCGCAACCGGCTCGCGACGAACGTCGATGAAACGCAACTGAACGGCCGCGCGCTCTCGCTCGACGACGTGACGAGCGCGCTGAATACCGGCGAGGCGATCGTCGAATATCACGGCCTGCCCGACAAGCTGATCGCGTGGGTCGTGCGCCGCGACGGCATTCAGGGCTTCACGCTGCCGGTTCCGCGAAAGGACATGACGCTCGCCGTCGGAGATTTCCGCACGTCGATCATCCGCGGACGTCCGCAGGCGCTGACCTACGGCGCGAAGCTCGATGCGCTCCTGATTCAGCCGCTCGGCTTGCGGCCGAACGAACGGATCGTCATCGTGCCGAACGGCTCGCTGCATTACATGCCGTTTCAGGCGCTGAGGAACGCGCAAGGGTTTCTGATCCAGCGGCATGCGCTTGCGCTCGCGCCATCGGCGAGCATCGCGGTGCAGCTCGTGCGGCGGCAGCAGCGCATCGCGAGCAATCTCGTCGCGTTCGGCAATCCGCGCATCTCGCCGGAATTCGATCTGCCCGGCGCGGAAGCCGAAGTCCGCGCGATCGGACCGCTCTTCGCGCAGCGCGAGACCTTTCTGCAAGGCGACGTCACGCGCAAGACCTTCAGCGACAACGCGCCCGAGGGCCGCATCGTGCATGTGGCGACGCATGCGCAGGCCGACACCATCGATCCGCTGCATTCGCGCGTGCTGCTCGCGCCCGCGAAACAGCCCGCCGACGGCCCCGACCCGATGCTCGCGCAGGACATCTACAACCTGAAGTTCGATTCGGTCGCGCTCGTCACGTTGTCGGCGTGCGAGACGGCGCTCGGGCGCATCGAGCGCGGCGACGAAATCATGGGCTTCACACGGGCGTTCTTCTATGCGGGCGCGTCGGCATTGCTCGTGTCGATGTGGCCCGTTTCGGACGAATCGACCGCGCTCACCATGCGCACGTTCTACGGCGCGCTCACGAAGGGCGAGGAAGCCATCGACGCGATGCGCGACGCGCAGCTAGCCGTGCTCGCCGACGGCAAGTTCGCTCATCCGTTCTACTGGGCGCCTTTCGATCTGATGGGCAACTGGCGGCTCTCGGTCGCGCGCTGAAAGACGTTTTCCGATCACCGGTGAGGATTGCAGAAGTGAACCAAGCTACGAAATCCCCATGCTTTTCCTCACGTTCGAAAGCGCGTGCGGCGGGCGTCGGCATCGTCTGTGCAAGCGCGTTCTCCGCGTGGGCGCAGCAGGTGCCGATGCCGGGCACGGCGCAAGTGCCGAGCGCGGGCACGCTGCTCAACGAGCAGCCGCGTCCGTCGACGTCCGCGCCGCCGCCGGGCGGTTCGAGCGCGCTGCCCGCGCCGCCGGCCGCCGCGCCGGAAGTGCCGGACGGCAAGAAGTTCACGCTGAAGAGCATTCGTTTCGCGGGCAACGAAACGCTGCCCTCGGACACGCTGCTCGCGCTCGTTTCCGACAGGATCGGCCAGGAAGTGTCGATCAACGATCTGAACGCCATGAGCACGAAGGTCGCGCAGGCGTATCGCGAGCGCGGCTATCCGCTCGCGCAGGTCGTGATTCCGCCGCAGGACGTGACGAACGGCGACGTCACGTTCACCGTGCTCGAAGGCAAGATCGGCCGCGTGCGGCTGACGATGGCGCCCGGCGCGCCCGTCAAGGAATCGATGGTGCGCGCGCGGCTCGCCGCGATCGAGCCCGGCAAGCCGCTGCGGCAAAACGAACTCGAACGCACGATGCTCCTGCTGTCGGACCTGCCCGGCATTCGCGTGAGCTCGGCGCTGGAAACGGGCAGCGCGCCCGGCACCGTCGATCTGAACGTGACGGTCGAGCCGACGCGCCGCTGGAACTTCGCGGTTTCCGTCGACGACTACGGCGCGGCGCCCGCCGGGCGCTGGCGGCTCGGCGCGGTGGGACGGCTCGCGTCGCCGTTCGGCATCGGCGACAACCTCGACATCAACCTGCTCGCGGCCGAGCGCGCCGATACCGTCTACGGACGCATCGGCTACGACGCGCCTGTCGATGCGAGCGGCACGCGCGTCGGCATCGCGTATTCGCATCTGTATTACTACCTCGGCGAGCAGTTCTCCTCGCTGAACACGCATGGCGATGCGGATGTCGTCACCGCGTCGGTGTCGCATCCGCTGATCCGCTCGCGCAGCCAGAACCTGCTGTTGCGCGGCGCGCTCGAATACCGCTCGCTCACCGACAAGATCGACAGCGTCAACTTCGACAATCCGCAGAAGCTGTATGTGGCGAGCGTCGGGCTGTCGTACGAGAGCCGCGACAGCTTTCTCGGCGGCGGCTTCAACAGCGCGGACGTGCAACTGGCGTTCGCGCATCTGAACATCGATTCGGCGCTCGCCGAGGCCATCGATCAGGGACCGTTCGGGCGCAACACGCAAGGCAACAGCGTGCGCCTCACGATGCAGGCCAATCGCCTGAACGCGATCACGCGCAATACGAGCTTTTTCATCGGCGTGTCGGGGCAATGGGCGAACCAGAACCTCGACAGCTCGTCGCGCATCACGCTCGGCGGGCCGCGTGCGGTGCGCGCGTATTCGCCGTCGGAATCCGTCGTCGATGAAGGGCTGATCGCCACGGCCCAGCTTCGCTATGCGGTGATTCCGTCGCTCACGCTGTCGACGTTTTTCGATATCGGCGTGGGCCGCTACAACGCGCGCTCGATTCCCGGACAGGGCGCGAACACCGTGACGCGCAGCGGCGTGGGTCTCGGCGCGTTCTGGAGCGGGCCGTACGGCATCACCGTGGATGCGAGCGTGGCCTGGCGCACGACCCGCGCCGACACCACCGGCGACGACAAGGTGCCGCGCGTCTACGTGCAGGTATCCAAATCGTTCTAGCGCGGAAACAGGAAACGAGGAGTTCGACATGAGCGACATCACCTGCCTACGGACCCGCAGGCATCGCCGGGAATGGGAGCGCGCGATCAGGCGTTTCGCCAGACGCGCCGCCCGTCACATGGGCGCCGATGTGAGGGTGTCCGCGCTGTTGCCGCTCCTCGTGGTCGTCGCGGCGCCGGGCGCGTTCGCGTTGCCGGTCGGCGAGCAGGTTCAGGCGGGCAGCGTGACGGTCAACCGGCCAAACGCGACGTCGATGACGATCACGCAAGGCTCGCAGAAGGGCATCGTGAACTGGAACGGGTTTTCGATCGCGGGCAACGAGCGCGTCGATATTTCGCAGCCGTCGGCGCAGGCGGTGCTGCTCAATCGCGTCGTCGGCAATGAAGTCAGCCGCATCGCGGGGCAGCTCAACGCGAACGGGCAAGTGTTTCTCGTGAATCCGGCGGGCGTCGTGTTCGCCCGCGGGGCATCGGTGAATGTGGGATCGCTCGTCGCATCGACGCTCGGCATTTCGAACGACGCGTTTCTGGCGGGCAAATATCACTTCGCGCAGGGCGGCGCGGCGGCCGGCAAGGTGTCGAACCAAGGATCGATCACGGCCGCGACCGGCGGCGCGGTCGCGTTGCTCGGCGCGCAGGTCGACAACAGCGGACTCGTCAGCGCGACGCTCGGCAAGATCGCGATCGGCGCGGGCAGCGACATCACGCTCGATTTCGCGGGCGACGGCCTCACGATGCTGAAGGTGAACGACAAGGTCGCGAACGCGCTCATCGGCAATTCGGGGACGCTGCAGGCGGACGGCGGACAGATCGTGATGTCGGCGCGCGCCGCCGACGACGCCGCGGCGAGCGTGCTCAACCAGACGGGCACGGTGCGCGCGAGGAGCGTCGAGTCGCGCAACGGGCGCATCGTGCTCGATGGCGGATCGGCGGGCGAGACGGATATCGGCGGCAGCGTCGATGTCAGCGCGCCCGATTCGGGCAAGGGCGGACAGATCGACGTGACCGGCTACCACGTCGCGGTGAGCGACGGTGCGCGTGTCGACGCGAGCGGCGCGGGCGGCGGCGGCCGCGTGCGCGTGGGCGGCGGCGCGGCGGGCAAGGCGCCGGACATCGTCAACGCCGATGCGCTCTGGATGAGCCCGAACGCGCACGTCATGGCCGATGCGCTCGTCGCGGGCGACGGCGGCAACATCGTCATGTTCGGGACGGAAGCGGCGCGCGTGTACGGCGAGCTTTCCGCGAAGGGCGGGCCGGGCGGCGGCAACGGCGGGCTCGTCGAGACGTCGGGCAAGTATCTGGCGACGGACGGTGCGCGGATTCACGTCGAGGCGCTGCGCGGGCACGGCGGGCAATGGCTGCTCGATCCGTCGAGCATCGAAATCGTCAATACGGCGCCGTCGAGCGTGAGCACGGGCACCACCGACAGCACGTCATGCTGCTCGCTTCAGGCGCTCAGCACGAGCCTGGGTCCGGCTCTTTCCACGACGACGAATCCGGTGACGTTCACGCCGGGCGCGGGCGACAGCTACGTGCTCGCGTCGGACATCACGTCGCAACTGAACCGGGGCGCGTCGGTGACGATCTCGACCAGCAAGGACGGCGGAGGCGAATACAACGGCGACATCACGATGCTGAAAGGGACGAGCATCACAAAGACCGCCGCCGACAACGAAGGCACGCTCACGCTGAGCGCCAACGGCTCCATCACCGTGCTCGGAACCATCGGCGGCGCGGCGGGCGACCAGCGGCCGGCGGGCAAGCTGAACGTCGTGCTCGACGCGAACACGGGCGCCTCGGGGCAAAGCAACATTCTGCTTTCCGGCGCGTCGATCAGCACGAATGGCGGTTATCTGGCCATCGGCGTGCCGAAAAGCGTTGCCGGGACGCCCGCGGCCGCGAAGCGCTTCGACGGCGCGGCGGTCGGCATCATCGACTCCAGGATCGACACGACCGTGCCGCAAGGCCCGACCGGTCTCGCGAGCGGCTCGGTGACGGTCAACGGGCAAGGCACGCTCAAGGTTCCGGACACGATTTTCGGGATCAGCGACACAGACGTGGGCCTAACGAAGAACCAGGCCTATGCGCCCGTCACCATCAGCAGTTCGAGCATCGCCACTTCGGTCAGCGACATTTCCGTGTCGGGGCAGGCCGGCGGCGACTTCGGGGCGCCGGCGGGCGTCGCCATCGGCGGGACATCGAGCCTGCGCACGTCGTCGGGCAACATCAGCATCACAGGCAGCGCGCCGACCACCAAGGAGCGCGTGCAGACGTTCACCGACATCTACGGCGTCGCGCTTCGTCCGGCATCGCTCGGTCCGTCGACGGCGCTATTGAGTACCACGACGGGCAACATTTCCATCACCGGTACGGGACCGGCGATGGATAGCGCGGTCAGCTCGGTGAGCGGCGGCGGCGTCCTGATCGCGCCGACGGCACGCCTCGACCAGAGCACCACGGTCATACGGACCGGGTCGGGAAACGTGAACATCATCGGCAACGGGATGTCGATCGGCACCGCGTTCGGCGGCGTGAGCGGCGCGGGCCTGATGTTGCGGCCGGAATTCCTCGGCTCGGGCGTCGGTCCGCTCGTGCATACCGGCTCGGGCAACGTCTCGATTTCGGCCTCCGCGACCACGATCGCGAACCTGACCGGGGGAACGCTGTCCGGCTCGGGCGTGAGCATCGCGGCGGACGGGGGCCAAGGCTTTCCCTTCAGCCCGTCCGTCGTTTCGGACGCCGGCAATATCTTCGTTACGGGCAACGGGGCGAGCGTCACGGGAACCGTGAGCGGCGGAACGGTCGGCGGCTCGGGCATCGCCATCGGCGGATCGTCGGTCGCGCTGAGCACAGGCGGCGCGGGCAGCATCACGCTCAACGGCAACGGGCCGAAGGTGCAGGCGCTCAACACCGGATCGGTGTCGGGTTCCGGCGTGAGCATGGTGGCGGCGTCCGTCTCCACGAACATCAACTCGATCAGCACGGCGAACGCACCGCTCGTGCAGACGCAGACGGGCCGCATTTCGATCGACGGCAAGGGGCCCGCCGTGCAGACCGTGGCCTCGCTTTCGACTTCGACCTCGGTGTCGACCGGCATCGGCAGCGTGACCGGCGACGGCGTGAGCCTGCTGCGGGCTTCGCTCAGCACGAGCGCTGGCGGGATCGTTCCGGTGATTTTGTCCGCGAGCGGCGACGTCGATGTTCACGGCACCGGGGCGGTCGTGCAGCGTTCGCCCGGGCGTGTCGGGGGCAACGGCGTGCGGATCATCGGCACGTCGCTCGGCACCGGCGGCGCGATGAGCATTACGGGAACGGGCGCGACGGCCGGCGGCGGCAGCGCCGCGGTCGCGGGCGCGGGTGTGTACGCGCAGAACGCGCGGATCTCATCGACCGGCGCGGACGTGTCGATCACCGGCACGTCGGCGAACGGCAAGCGGCGCTACGTTCCGGCGATCGAGGGCAGCGAAGAACCGGTTCATTTCGACGGCGTGCATCTCGAAGCATCGGATGTCGCGGCAAGCGGCGGCAGACTGTCGATTCGCGGCACCGCGCCCGATGGCATCGCCGCCTACGGCGTGTTCGTGGCGGGCATGAGCCCGGCGCTCGGCTTGCACGCCGACGGCGCGGTCACGATCTACGGTCTGGGCAGCGGCGCGGACGGCGTGGCGCTGGCAGGCACGTCGTCGTCGAATCGCGGCGTCGTCGGCTCGGCGAACGGTTCGATCGATATTCGCGGCGGCACCAACGGCCAGCTCGACGCGAACGGCGCGCATGGCAAAGGCGTATCGCTCGCCGATGTGACGCTTCAGGCCAACGCGCCCGCGCAGACGGTGTCGGTCACGGCATCGACACCCGCCGACGCCGCCACCGCGCTGTATATGAACCGGGCGACGCTCTCGGCGGGCGACCACGGCACGATCGTCGTGCGGGCGTCGAACTCGGGCAAATACGGCTTCGTGTTCGACGATTCCGGCAGCACGTTCTCGTCGCGCTTCGGCACGGTCGTGTTCGTGCCCGGCAAGGTCGGCGCGGACTTCGGCATCGTCGGCGACAACGCGCAGGCGATCAACGTGCTCGGCGCAAGCAGCGGCCTCAGCATCGGACCGTCGATGCTCGGCGCGATCGCGTCGAACATCGCGACGGTCGTCATCGGCTCGTCGACCCAGACCGGGAAGATCACGGTCAGCCTGCCGCAAGGCTTCGCGCACGACCTCACGCTGCAGAACACGGGCGCGGGCAGCCAGGGCATCGATCTGCCTTCGGGCGCCGCGATGCCGGACAGGACGCTCGCGCTCGATTCGTCCGGTCGCGTCACCGATCCGGGCGGCATAAAAGCGCAGACGCTTTTGCTCGCGGGCGGCGGCGACTTCGATCTCGCCGACGCGGGCAACGACGTCAAAGTGCTCGCGCTGTCGGGCGCGCATGACGTGCGGTTTGCGACGGCGGGCGGCTTCACGATCGGCACGGCGAGCGCCAATGGTTTCGACGGCGCGACGGGCAACCTCGCCAGAATCGGCGGATCGCAGCCGAACGTCACCGGCGACCTCACCGCGATTTCCGATGGCGGCGCGATCGCGATCGGAACACCCGGCACACCCGGCACGCCCGGCGCGCCGACGCACCTGAGCGCGGGCGGCAGCATCGACCTCGTGATGGAGCGCGGCGTCTTCGACAACGCGTCGGGCGGCACGATCGGCGCGGGCAACGCGTGGCGCATCTGGGCGGCGACGCGCAACGGCGAGAACCGCAACGGCGTCGATCCGGGCGGCGCGCTGCCGAACTTCTACGGCTGCGTCTACGGCGGATTCTGTAGCTGGAACGGGCAGCCGTCGCAGAGCGTCGTGCCGGCGGACGGCAACCACTTCGTCTACGCCGACCGGCCGACGGTCACCGTCACCATCGGCAGTCAAACGCGCGAGCAAGGCGGAGCGAACGGCGCGTTCGGTTTCGACGTCAGCGGTCTGCTGGCCGGCGATCGGCGCAGCACGTCCGTCGTCGCGGGGCGGCTCGGCTCGTCCGCGACGACGATATCGGCGGCGGGCGTGTATGGCATCGACGGCACGTTTTCGTCGCCGGTTGGCTACAACGTCGTCGTGGAGCCGGGCACGCTGACCGTCACGCCGATGCAGCTTCAGGGCGCCGTTTTCAACACCAGCGGACTTCAGCCGCTTTTCACGGCGCAGGAACAGACCTTCGTCTACGAGAGCAATCTGGGCGCGGTCAACATCTGCGTCGGCACGAACGAGCCGATCCTCGCGCTGCAACAGCCCGAAGGCGACGCCGACGCGCTCGCGGCGGAATGGAAGCGCGTGCGCTCGCGGCCGAATCTGAACAACTGTCTGGTCGTGAACGGACAGCACGGCTGCGGCGAGTTCTGAGGAGCCGCGATGATCGACATCGAACCGCTCCTCGCGCCGACAGAAACGACGCCGCCCGCAGGCATCGATCTGGAATACGACGCGGCGTTTCTCGAATTCGAAGCGCTCGCGCGCGGCATGCCGCAGCGTCAGTTCGACGTGCTCGTCGAGCCGCCGCCGTGGAACGACGTGCTGGAGCAGGGCGACGCGCTGCTCGCGCGCTCGAAGGATGTGCGCGTGGCGATTGCGTGGACGCGCGCGGCGGCGCATGTCCACGGACTCGCGGGCTTTCATGCGGGTTTGCGCCTGCTGACGGGCCTCGTCGAGCGCTATTGGGACGGCCTCTTCCCGCCGCTCGATCACGATGACGACAACGATGCCGTACTGCGCATCAACGCGCTTGCGCCGCTCGCCGATGCCTACACGCCGTTCGCGGAAGCCGAGACCTTGCTGCACGATCTGCGCGAATGCGAAGTGTGTCGCGTGCATGGCGAGCGGCTCGCCGTGCGCGACATTCTGGTGGCGCAGGGCAGGCTCGCGCCGGAGGAAGGCGCGAACGCCGCGACGCCGGCGCGCGTGGAAGGCATGCTCGCCGATGCCGTGGCGCAGGATGCCGAGCTTCTCGCGAATGGGCTCGATCTGCCGCGCGCCGTGCAGACGCTGTGCGCTTGCCTGACGGAGAAGCTCGGCGCGGAACGCGCGCCTTCGATGACCGCGCTGACGATCGCGACGCGTCACGTCGCCGCGCAGTTTCGCGCGTTCGCTTCGACGGACGCGCCCGAAGCATCCGCCGACATCACGAAGATGAAAGCAGCGCCGACGCTTCGTCGCGCGATTGCTCGCCCCGGCGAGATCGCGACGCGCGACGATGCGCTCGCCGCGCTCGACGCGGTGTGCGCGTTTCTCGAACGCACCGAGCCGACCAATCCCGCGCCGCTGTTGATCCGCCGCGCGCGTGGATTGATGGGCAAGGATTTTCTCGCGGTGATGCAGGATCTCGCGCCCGACAGCCTCGCGCAGATTCATCTGATCGCGGGGACGAGGCCGCAGTGAGCGCGGGTTCTCGAATCGAGTCTTCAATCCGGCCACAACTCGTTCGTTTTAATTGCGTGGCTCATGCCCACTCGAAGGAGACGTCATGGCAACCAGCAGTCAGAAATTCATCGGGCGCAATCGCGCGCCGCGCGTGCAGATCGAATACGACGTCGAAACTTATGGGAGCGAGAAGAAGATTCAGCTTCCGTTCGTGATGGGCGTGATGGCCGATCTCTCCGGCAAGCCCGCCGAAGCGCTGCCGCCCGTCGATCAGCGCAAGTTCCAGGAGATCGACATCGACAACTTCGACAGCCGCATGAAGGCGATGCATCCGCGCGTCGCGTTTCAGGTGCCGAACAAGCTGACGGGCGAGGGCAACATGAGCGTCGATATCACGTTCGAGAACATGGACGATTTTTCGCCCGCGGCCGTCGCGCGCAAGGTCGATGCGCTCGCGAAGTTGCTCGAAGCGCGCACGCAGCTCGCGAATCTCGTCATCTTCATGGACGGCAAGAACGGCGCGGAAGAACTGATCGCGCGCGTGCTCGACGATCCCGCGCTGCTCAAGACGCTCGCCACGGCTGCGCCATCCGCGGCTGCTGCAGCCGAATGAGACCCGAGAGCCTTGAAAGGAAACGACCATGTCCGACATTCCGCAATCCGCCGAACCGCAAGCCGAAGCGCCTTCCGCGTTGCAGGGCGCGCTGCTCGAAGGCGACGATCTCGCCGCGCTGCTCAACCGTGAGTTCCGTCCGAAGAGCGACGAAGCCAAGAGCGCCGTGCAGACGGCCGTGCAGACGCTAGCGCAGCAGGCGCTTTCGCAGACGAAGCTCGTTTCCGGCGATGCGATCCGCTCGATTCAGGCGATGATCGCCGAGATCGACGCGAAGCTCACCGAGCAGGTCAACGAAGTCATGCATCACGCGGACTTCCAGAAGCTCGAGGGTTCGTGGCGCGGGCTGCACTATCTCATCAACAACACCGAAACCGACGAGATGCTCAAGATTCGCGTGATGAACATCTCGAAGAAGGATCTAGGCAAGACGCTCAAGCGCTTCAAGGGCGTCGCGTGGGATCAGAGTCCGCTTTTCAAGCAGATTTACGAGCACGAGTACGGGCAGTTGGGCGGCGAGCCGTTCGGCGCGCTGATCGGCGATTACTACTTCAACCAGACGCCGCCCGATGTCGAGATGCTCGGCGAAGTGTCGAAGATCGCGGCATCGGCGCATGCGCCGTTCATCGCCGCCGCCGATCCGAGTCTCTTGCAGATGGACTCGTGGCAGGAGCTGGCCAATCCGCGCGATCTCACCAAGATATTCGGGACACCGGAATATGCGAGCTGGAGATCGCTGCGCGCATCCGAGGATTCGCGTTACATCGGTCTCGCGATGCCGCGTTTTCTGGCGCGCGTGCCGTACGGCGCGAAGACCGAACCGGTCGATGAATTCGACTTCGAGGAAGACACCGGTTCCGCGGATCACACGAAATACACGTGGGCGAATTCCGCTTATGCGATGGCGGTGAACATCAACCGGTCGTTCAAGTTGCATAGCTGGTGCTCGCGGATTCGCGGCGTGGAATCGGGCGGCGCGGTCGAAGGTTTGCCGGTGCACAGTTTTCCGACCGACGACGGCGGCGTCGATATGAAATGCCCGACCGAGATCGCCATTTCAGACCGGCGTGAGGCGGAACTGGCGAAGAACGGTTTCATGCCGCTGATTCATCGCAAGAACTCGGATTTCGCGGCGTTCATCGGCGCGCAGTCGCTGCAAAAGCCGTTCGAGTATGAAGATCCGGACGCGACCGCGAATGCCGCGCTTGCCGCGCGGTTGCCGTATCTCTTTGCTTGCAACCGCTTTGCGCATTATCTGAAGTGCATCGTGCGCGACAAGATCGGCACGTTCAAGGAACGCTCGGATATGGAGATCTGGCTCAACAAGTGGATCACGCAGTACGTCGATGGCGATCCGGCGAATTCGTCCGAGCACACGAAGGCGCAAAAGCCGCTCGCGGCCGCGGAGGTCAAAGTGCAGGAAGTGCCGGGCGCGCCGGGGTATTACACGTCGCAGTTCTTTTTGCGGCCGCATTATCAGTTGGAAGGGCTGACGGTGTCGCTCAGGCTGGTTTCGAGGTTGCCTTCGGCGAAGCAGGCGGCTTGATGCGTGGTTGGTTGGAAGATTGCCCGCGATGGTTACGTCGCGGGCATTTGCATCACCGTCACCTGCGAAGCATCCCCCACCCAAACCGCGCTGGCACTAAAGTTATCGTGCCCCGGCCGCGCGGCCCCACGCAGATGCGCCACCATCAGATCCAGCCACGCTTGAGGCGTCCGAGCGCGCCCGATCGCATCGATCATGACCGACTCGTCGAGATAATCCCAAAACCCATCGGTGCAAAGCAGAAAGGCGTCGCCCTCCGCGATGAGAAACGGCTCATCCGACGCCGCGATCGACAGATCATCCGCCGTTCCGAGCGCCGAAAACAGCACGTTACGGCGCGGATGCGTTCGCACGTCGCGGCTCTCCAGCAGATTCGCATCGATCATGCTCTGCACGAGACTGTGATCCTGCGTTTGCACAACCGTCGCGCCGCGCCGGAAGCAGTAAAGCCGCGTGTCGCCGCAATGCGCCCACGCCGCGATGCCCGTGCTTTCGTCGATGCCGAGCAGCACCGCCGTCGAACGCATCTGCGAAAGATCGCGGTCGTGCTCCTGCGCATCGATGATCGCGTCGTTCGCGCGCAGCAGCACACGCAACAGGTTCGGCCCGGTCAGCGCGACGCCCGCCGATGCCACGCGCGTCAATTCCGCGAGCACGGTATCGACCGCGATGCGCGATGCCGCATCGCCGCCGCCGTGACCGCCCGCGCCGTCCGCGACCACGCTCGCAAAGAGCGCCGCATGCCGCCACGTCGCCAGCGCGTCCTCGTTGCGCGACCGGCCGCCCACATCGCTCACGCTCGCGGTTTGCAATTGCATGTCGTGTCTCTCGTTACCGGCGTTGTTTAAGCTCGTCGATCTGCGCCTCGTAGGCGGCGACGAACGCTCGCCCGAACAGCGTATGGAAATCTTCGGTGGCTTCGCTCGAAAGCTGGCCGTACATCTCGATGAAAAGATCCCAGCAGCGCGCGCGGCGATTCAATCCTGGCAGCACGCCGTCGAGCAGCGAGCGCCCGGACAGCCGCGCCTCGATGCGCTGCGGCTCGAAGCGCTCGAACACGCCGTCGAGCGCCGCGCGCATCCCCGCGACCATGCCGACCTGATGCGCCCGCAGATCGGCGTACGCATCGTCGAGGGCGGCGGCGGGCGGCATGAAGCCGCGCATCTGCGGATTGAGCAGATGCATGAGCGCGGCCTCCACGTTCGGCGAAAACTTGAGCGGATTGTTGTCCGACGCTTCGATCATCGTCGCGCCCGTTCGCATCTCGCGCTTGAGCGCGGCGCGCGCGGCGAGCAGTTCGAGCGTGCCGCGCGCCGCTTCGCGCAGCAGCTCGCCGAGAAGCTGCATCAGCGCGGGCGTCAGCGCATCGATGCGCACGCCGTGCGTGTTCAGCCCGCGCAGGAAGGCATCGACGAGCGCGCGATCGTCGGCGAGCTCCGCTTTCGATGCAACCGCTGACGGCGTCGGCGCCGATCGCGGACGCGGCGGCGTGAACGCGCTGTGCAGTTCCGATCCGGCGTCCGGCCGCGTCGCGGGCGTCCCGGCGGGGCGCGCCGCGGCCGTCAGGCTGGCGAACGGATCGGCATCGTGCGCGGTGTTGGGCTGCGCAAGCGGTTCGACGAGCGGATCGGTGATCGACGCTCCGTCGGACGACGCGCCCGGCGCGAGGTCGAACAACTCGTCGATCGAGCGTTTGCCCGCCGGATCGTCGAAGCCGAAGTCGAAGTGTTCGGCAGCTTTCGGCTTCGGCGTGTGGAGGTTGGCGTCGAAATCGCCAGGTGCCGACGAACCCGCGTCGAACAATCCCGCGAACGGATCGTCCGATGGCGCGTTGGCCGTGACCGTATCGTCATCGACGCCGATATCCGCGCGCAGCTGATAGCCGCCGATCTGCACTTCGTCGCCGTGCGCGAGCGCGACTTCCTGGCCCGGATCGAGCGGCGCGCCGTTGACGAGCGCCGGATTGCTGCCGCGGTCGATCAGCAGAAAGCGCCCGTCGCGCCACTCGATCTGCACATGCAGACGCGAGACCGTGCGCTCGGCGTCATCGAGCACGAGCCGGTTCGTGACCGCACGCCCGACCGTGCCGCCGTCGGCATCGAAGGTCGCCGAGAGCGGCACGCGCGGCGGCTGTCCGTTGTGAAGCGTCACCGTGAGCGTGAGCATGGTTCACTCGAACGCGTAGACGAAGTCGCCCGCGCTCGCCGAGAGCCGGATGTGCGCCAGCGCGCCGCCTTCGGTGAGACGCGTCAGATATTCCGTCGAGATGCGCGGCAGGACGGTGTTCGTGAGCAGCGCGTCGATCACGCGGCCGCCCGATTCGGCTTCCGTGCAGCGCGAAACGATGAGCCGCACGGCGTCGTCGTCGTACTCGAACGGAATGCCGTGATTGTCCGCGACGCGCCGCCGGATGCGTTCGAGCTGAAGCCGCACGATGTCGGCCATCATCGCGTCGGAAAGCGGGTAGTAGGGCACCGTGACGAGCCGGCCGAGCAGCGCGGCAGGAAACACGTCGAGCAGCGGGCCGCGCAACGCGCGCGCGAGTTCCTCCGGCGCGACCGCGCGCGCGGGATCGCGGCACATCGACATGATGACTTCCGAGCCGACGTTCGACGTCAGCAGGATGATCGTGTTCTTGAAGTCGATGTAACGCCCTTCGCCGTCTTCCATCCAGCCCTTGTCGAAAACCTGGAAGAAGATTTCGTGGACGTCGGGATGCGCCTTCTCCACTTCGTCGAGCAGCACGACGCTGTACGGACGGCGGCGCACCGCTTCGGTCAGGATGCCGCCCTCGCCGTAACCCACATAGCCGGGCGGCGCGCCCTTCAGCGTCGAAACCGTATGCGCTTCCTGAAACTCGCTCATGTTGATGACGATGACGTTCTGCTCGCCGCCGTAGAGCGTTTCGGCGAGCGCGAGCGCTGTTTCCGTCTTGCCGACGCCCGACGTGCCCGCGAGCAGGAACACGCCGATCGGCTTGTCGGGATTGTCGAGCCGCGCGCGCGAAGTCTGGATGCGCTTCGCGATCATCTCGAGCGCGTGGCGCTGGCCGATCACGCGGCGATCGAGCGCATCGGCGAGATTGAGCACGGCGGCCAGCTCGTTCTTCAGCATTTTGCCGACCGGAATGCCGGTCCAATCGGCGACGACGCCCGCGATCACGCCCGCGTCGACGCTCGGCAAAATCAGCGGCGCATCGGCCTGCAATTCGGCGAGACGCGATTTGAGCGACGCGAGGCGCGCGAGCTGGTCATCGCGTGAAGCGGCGTCGGCGGCTTCGCGCAACGTCGCGCGCAACGCAAGCAGTTCGTCGACGACGCGCTTTTCCTCGTTCCAGCGCGCTTCGAGCCCGCCGAGCGCATCGCGTTCGCGTGCGAGCATCGCGGCGACATCGGCTGCGCGCGTGCCGACATCGACGCCCGCATTCGCCTCCCGCGCGACGATCTGCGCCTCGACTTCGAGCGCCTCGATACGGCGTTGGCAGTCGTCGACGAGCGGCGGCGTCGCGTGCTGGCTGACGGCGACGCGCGCACACGCCGTGTCGATGAGCGACACGGCCTTGTCGGGCAACTGCCGCGCCGGAATATAGCGATGCGACAGCCGCACGGCCGCCTCGATCGCCTCGTCGAGCAACTGCACGCGATGATGCCCTTCGAGCACCGCCGCGACGCCGCGCAGCATCCGCACGGCCTTGTCCTCGTCCGGCTCCTGAACCTGCACGACCTGAAAGCGCCGCGTGAGCGCGGGATCTTTCTCGATGTGCCGCTTGTATTCGGCCCACGTCGTGGCCCCGATCGTGCGCAGATCGCCGCGCGCGAGCGCCGGTTTCAGCAGATTGGCGGCATCGCCGGTGCCGGCCGCGCCGCCCGCGCCGACGAGCGTATGCACTTCGTCGATGAAGAGAATCACCGGCTTCGGACTCGCCTGCACATCCTCGACGACCTGACGCAGACGCTGCTCGAACTCGCCCTTCATGCTCGCGCCCGCCTGCAAAAGCCCGAGATCGAGCGACAGCAGCGCGACCTCGCGCAAGGGCGGCGGCACGTCACCGCGCGCGAGCCGCTGCGCGAAGCCTTCGACCACGGCGGTCTTGCCGACGCCCGCTTCGCCCGTCAGCAGCGGATTGTTCTGCCGCCGCCGCATGAGAATATCGACGAGCTGGCGAATCTCGTCGTCGCGGCCCGTAACGGGGTCGAGCTGGCCGCGGCGCGCCTTGTCGGTGAGATCGGTCGCGTATTTGCGCAGCGCTTCCTGCTGGCCCATGGCGGCGGGCGCGGCTTGCGCATCGGCCGCGTCCGGCTGCGGCTCGGCTTCGCTTTCCTCGACCGAATCCGCGACGATGCGCGCGAAATTGTCCGACAGGTCTTCCGGCTTGATGCGCTCGAATTGCCGCGATATGCCGACGAGCACGCTGCGCAGCCGCTGCGTCTTCAGCATGCCGACGAGCACATGCCCGGTCCGCACTTTGTTCGCGCCGAACAGCAGCGTGCCGTAGACCCAGCCGCGCTCGATCGCATCGCCGATGTGCTCGGAGATGTCGGAGATCGACGTCGCGCCGCGCGGCAGGCGATCGAGCGACGCGGTCAGCTCGCGCGCAAGGGCGGCGGCGTCCACGCCGTAATGCGCGACGATGCGCTGCCAGTCGGAGTTCGGCGTCTCCAGAATCTGCATGATCCAGTGCGCCAGCTCGACATACGGATTGCCGCGCATCTTGCAGTAGACCGTCGCGCTTTCGACGGTCTTGTAGCCGAGCCTGTCGAGCTTGCCGAACAGCGCGACACGACTGATTTCCGCCATCGCCGGACTCCTTTTTTTACGATGCGCGCGGATCGAAGGCGCGCCTCCATCCGATAAGACGGCGCAGCGGCGGCTTTTTTTCAACGTGTCCGCGTTCAGGCGAGATGCGCGTCGGCGTCGAGCGCGAGATCGGCGCAATCGGCACGGCGCGCGGCGAGACCGAGCCACGCCGAATAGCCGAGCCGTCCGTAGCGGCCGAGCTGCGCGGTCGGCACGTCGTCGGCGGCGAGGACGAGTTGCGCGTCCCATGCAAGCTCGCCGTTCAGATGCCGGCGCACCACGGCGACGAGCGTCGGCAGCGCGGCGCCGCCCGGCAGCAGCGACTCGAACTGCGCGAGCGACAGCGGCCCGATCGCGAGGCGAAACGCGTGCTGCCGATCCCACACCGCGCGTCCCAGCACCGCGCCGCGTCCGAGTTGGGCGAAGCCCGCTGGATCGCCGGGACCGCGCATCGCCCGATGCCGCAACGCAGTGCGCTCGTCGCGTTGCAGCGTCATCCAGTGCCCGCGATACGGCTCCACGCGCACCGGCACGCGCAAGAGCGCGCTCGCGATCGCTTCGAGCACGTCGGCGGGACGCGTCTGCATGTTGGCGAGGCCCGCGAAATGCAGCTTCGCGTGATCGGAGACGGCGTCGCGATTGCGCCTGGCTTCATCCGCGAGTCCGATCAGCGCGCCCGCATAGAAGGCGAAGCGGTCGTGGCCGGGACGATCCAGCCACGCTACCGGCCGTCCCTGCGCCCACGCGCGATAGAACAGCAGCAGGAATCGATGCAGCAGCGTATCGAGCAGGCGCGCGAAAGCCGTGTCGCCGCGATGCAGCGCGCGCTCGCGGGCGAAGTCTGTCAGATGCAGCGGCAGCGGGCCGTTCGGTCCGAGATAACCGAAGAAGCGCTGTTCGAGGCGCGGCGCGCGGGCGTTCTCATCGCGTGTGAGCGCGGCGAGCGGCGCGGGCGCGAACGAAAGCGATACGTCCTGCGCGAGACGCAGCGGCTCGTCGGCGGGACGCGCGCCGCAGCCGAGACGCGGCAAGTGCGGCGTCAGTGCCTCGACGTGCCGCATCAGGCGATAGAAATCGTGCCGATGCGGCTCGGCGGCGACTGCATCGAAGAGATCGACGAGTGCGCGCGCAGGCTCGGGCAGCGCCGCCGCGCTCAGAAGATCGCTCTCGTCCCGCATCGCGGTGCCAGGCGCAGGATTTCGCCGCGCGCGCTCGTGCGCAAAGCGGTCTGCACGAACGCGTTGATCGACACGTAGCGCGCGAAAAAGCGGTCCAGCACGCAGCCGAAGAGCCACGCGCTGCCGCCCTGAAAGGCGAGATCGTCGACGAGCACGTCGATCATGAGGCCGCGACCGAACGCGATCGGACCGGGCATCGGCAGACGGCGCACGACGCCGCGCGCATCCACGGCGGCGACGCCCGCGACCTGGCTTCGCCCCGCCTGATCGGCGTCCGCGACATGCAGCATCAACAGCGCGCGCAACGCGGCGGCGGCTTCGCGCGGCCCGTTCGACACCGACAGGTAATGCAGCGACAATTGATCGATGAGCCGCCAGCTCCGCGCCGCGTCGAGATTCGCGGGCGCGGGCCGCGACGGGCCGCTCACACAGCGCACGCGGCTCACGGGCGCGGCGATGTCGAGCGAGAAATCGTCGCCGGTGGCGCTGCGCGGCATCATCAAAGGCAGATCGCGATTGGTGCAGAGCGTCGCGAACGACAGTTGCCGCAGCGAGCCGCGATACGGCGCGGCGTTGGGGTCGACGATCGATACATACGTCTCGCTGCCCACGTATTCCGTGCGCGCGCCGCTCTTGCGCCGTCCGGCGGGCACGATGCGCGGCTCGCGCTCGGTCATGAAGTACGCGGCGTCGCCGGGGCGGTCCGCGAGAAAGTCCGCGTAGAACGGATGGAATGTCTGCTCCGCATCGTCGTTCGCGCCGTAGCCCGAGACGGCAGTGACGGAATGCACTTCGAAGTCGAGCGGATGCGTGCGGTCCGGCACGACATGAAAGCGCGCGGCGGCTTCGGTCACGAGCGCGCGATCCGCGTGCTTCGCGAAGAGATTGATCGCGGGCACGCAATCGAGCAAAACGTTGTCCTTGGTGACGATGCGTTCGAGCGACGCATCGCCGTTCGCGAGCAGAAACGTCAGTTCGATTTCGCGCGATGCGAACGACGGCAGCACATCGGCGAACCCGGCGAGGCGCGCGAATCGAAACCGCTCGGGCAGCGCGAAATACTCATGCAGCAGCCGATAACCCTGAAACGCGTTCGGCGTGACGGGCAGGAGCGCTTCGCGATCGCCGAAACCGGCGGGCGCGACGGCATCGGCGGGCAACGCGGCAAGCGCGCGGCTCGGGCGCTCGGGCGTCGATACGACGACGGCGAGCGTCCCCGACATCACGAGTTCGTACAGGCGATACGCGGTTTCGTCGCCGCCCGCGAAATGCAGGTTCAGCGCATCGAGACGCAATGCGTCGAAGGACAGGCCTTCGGGCGTCGCGAGGCGGATGCGCAGCGCGCCCTTCACGCGCGGCGCGAGCGTCTGCGTCGCGGGAATCGCGGCGAGCGGCAGGTCCTGCATCTGCGCGACATAGCGCGCGTCCGTCAGCTCGACCGGCCAGAGCGTGAGATCGGCGCCGGTGCGGAATTCGCACGGCGTCATGTGCGCGCTCGCGGCATGCCGGGCGATGAGCGCGGTGCCGCGCGGCACGGTGAAGCCATCGGCGAGATTCGGATTCGCGAGATCGGGCGCGAGACGGGCGATCAGCATCGAAGGCGTCGGGCAGGCGGCCTGCGGCAGCACGACATGCGCGAGTTGCTGCGTGAAGCGCGGAAACTCCTCTTCGATCTTCAGTTGCACGCGCGCCGCGAGAAACGCCGTGCCTTCGAGCAGACGCTCGACATAGGGATCGGCCACTTCGATGCCGCTCATGCCGAGGCGCGCGGCGATCTTCGGAAACTGCTGCGCGAACTCCGCGCCCATCTCCCGCAGATGCGCGAGCTCGGTGTTGTAGTGACGCAGAAGTCGCGGGTCCATGTGCGTGGTCGTCGTGGTCAGCGCGGGAGTTCCATCACCGTGATGCCGCCTTCTTCCAGATCGATCTGCGTGCGCAGCGCGAATTCCAGCGGCACGGGCTGCGCCCACAGCAGGCCGCGGATCACGAGCGCGATCTGGTTGTGCATGTCGAGCACGGAACGGTCGAGCACCGGCTCGATTTCGAGCGTCGAGGGATCGATGCGCGGCTCGAAGCGCTCGATCGCCTGGCGAATCGCCTGTTCGAGCAATACCGTGTCGATGGTCGATGCGAATCGCCCCGACAAACACGGCAAGCCGTAATTGAGCACCGACGCGAACGCGTGCGGAAAGTCGTCCTCGACGATCGCATCGCCCAGATTCGTCGTGTTGAAGAGCCACGACACGTCGCGCAGCACGGCCGCGCGCAGCCCGCGATGCGACATGAAGCGCTCGCCGGGCGGATCGGCGCGCGTGGCGGGATCGTCGTCGATCAGGCGGTCGAGCAGCGTGGGCTGCAGACGGTCGGCGGCGCTGGGCTCGTTCATCGCGCGGTCCTTGCGCTCAACTCACGCGCCGCGTCGATACATCGAGCGCGAAGGTCACTTCCGCGCCGCGGCTGCCGGTCGCGGTCTGCGGCGCACAGGTCATCGTCAGTTGTTGCGCCGACAGTTCGAAGACCTCGCAGGGCCGCGCAAGGCGCACGCTCGTGTAGATCTGATAGTTGCGGATGTACGCCTGCTCCAGCTTCATCGACAGATATTCGATCTGCACGCCGTGGTCCGTGCCCGCCGCCTTGAAGCACTTCACATGCGCAACCGCGAGCAGTTCGGCCTGCGCGCACAGCTTCGCGAGGACGGGCGAGGCCGAGTCCACCGACTTGATGACGCAAAGCGCCGTGACGCGCATGTCGTTGGCATTGAGCGCGGCGGCGTGCGGCGCGGCGTCGTAGCCTTGCGCCCAGCGCCAGCCGTGGATCTGCATCGGCGTGTCCCAGTCGCCGCGCTTGGCCGCTTCGCCCTTGACCGGCGTGTTGCTGCGCTTGGGGACGACGTGCAGGAACATGTCGTCCGATTCCGTGAGCGCGAGCAGATCGAACTGGCGCAGGGCGTCGAGCGTGAGGTGGCTGTCGGGGCGCGTATCGCTGGGTTGCATCGTGCTCATCCGGTGGACGACGGTCTGAACACAAGACGGCGCACATCGCGCGATTTTGAAGTTCAAAAATGCGCGGTGCGTTTCGTTTTACCAGTGGATTGCACGCGCGGCGCGCAACGAAAGCCGATCACGACGGAGGATCACATGGCTACGACCGACTGTTATCTCAAGATCGATGGAATCGACGGCGAGTCGAAGCACAAGGGGGCGGAAGGGCAGATCGAAGTGCTGAGTTTCAACTGGGGCGTGACGAACGCGAGCAACCCGATGACGGGCAGCGGCAGCGGCATCGGCAAGGCGTGCCCCGGCGTGTTCCAGTTCGTGCATCAGTACGACAAGTCCGCGCCCACGCTCAAGAAGAACTGCGCGAGCGGCAAGCACATGGCGAACGCGAAACTCACCGTCAGCAAGGCGGGCGAAGGGCAGAAGGAATTTCTCACCGTCACGATGAAACAGGTCACGGTGACGAAGGTCTCGCTGATCTGCGTGCCGAATGGCCATCCGGAGCAGACGGTCGATCTGAGCTACGCGGACATCGAGTTCGAATACAAGCCGCAGGACGACAAGGGCGCGCTCGGCGGCGCCGTGAAGTTCGGCTGGGACGTGCGCAGCACCGAAGTGCGTTGATCCGTCAGGCGCTTCCCGCGCGGTCGGCCCGCCAGCGTGCTCGCTGACGCGCCAGCGGTCCGAGCAGATGGCTGATTTCGGCGACCGACAGAACCTGATCGGGGCTATCGAAATTCAGGGCGTTCATCGGCATTTGCGGCGCTTCGGCCTGCGCGGGATGTTGCACGATGCTCATTCCGCCCGCCGCCTTGATCGCCTGCAAGCCCCGCGTTCCGTCGCCGCCGCCGCCCGTCAGCACGACGCCCACGACGCGTCCGTGAAAGCACGCCGCCGCCGATTCGAAGAGCGGATCGGCCGCCGGGCGCACGTGATGGACCTTGGGACCGTCGTCGAGCGCGAGATGGCCGTCAGCCGATACCACGAGATGACGGCCCGGCGGCGCGAGATAAATGCGTCCGGGCTCGATGCTTTGTCCGTGACGCCCGTATTCCACGGTGAGCGACGTATGCCGCTGGATGCACTCGCTCAAAAGACGCGGCCCTGTCATTCCCGAATGGAGCACGATCAGAAGCGAGCCTTCGTAGTCGGGATCGAGCGCACTCACGAGCCGGCATAGCGCCTTGAACCCGCCCTGCGAAGCTGCAACGACTGCAATGTCGCGTCGCACCGTCATGCTTGTCCTTGATTGTCTCTGAAGTTTTCTCCGTGGACCTAGCAAAGAAGATGCCGCGCGCCCGGATGACCGGCGACGGGCGCGCCTGTTTCAACGAACGCCGGCTTCTTCCAGCAGCCATTCCTTGAACGCGATCACGGGCGCATGGGCCGCGCTTTCCGGCCGATGCACGAGGTAGTACGCCAACTCGCAACTCTGGACGATATCGAACGGCTTGACGAGGCGGCCTTCGGCCAGATCGCGTTCGACGAGCGTCGTGCGTCCGAGCGCCACGCCGTAACCGGAAATCGCGGTTTGCAGGCCCATCGCGGAATCGTTGAGCTGCAGTCCGCGGTCGGTATCGATGCGGTCGCGGCAGCCGGCATGCAGCAGCCACGAACGCCACGTCGGGAAGAGACCGGCGCCGGTCATCGACGTATCGTGGATGAGCGGATGATGTTGCAAATCGGACGGCGCTCCGAGCGCGTGCTCGCCTTCCATCAGCGCCGGGCTGCATACCGGAAAAAATTCGTCGCGCAGCAGGAACGTAGAGACGAGGCCCGCCCATGCTCCCGCGCCGTAGCGTATGCCGACGTCGATCCGTTCGGCCGTGAAGTCCGTGAGGCGGCCGCTCGTGTCGATCCGCAGGTCGTAGTAAGGATGTCTTCGCTGAAAGCGTTCGACGCGCCAGAGCAGCCAGCGATCCGCGAAAGCCGGCGGCACGGTCAGCGTAAAGACGATGCGCGACTTGCTGGCCTTCAGCCGTTCGACGGCACTCGACAGCAGATCGAAGCCGCCTTGCAGATCCGGCAGCGCAGCGCGGGCAGCGTCGGTCAATGTGAGACGCGACGGTCCCGATGCCGATCGATGGAACAACTCGATATCCAGATAGCTTTCGAGTCCGCGAATCAGTTGGCCGACCGCGGCCGGCGTGACGTTCAACTCGTCCGCCGCCGCAGCGTAGCTCAGATGCCGCGCGACCGCCTCGAAGGCTCGCAGTGCGTTCAGATTGCTGGGCGCTCGCATGTTTCGTCATTCAGCCGTGGGATCTCGTGAATGTACAGAATCATGGTGACGCGTGCATCCGCCATCGAAGGCGATGCGTCAGAGCTGCGTCAGTCCGCCATCCACGACGACTTCGGTGCCGGTCACGAACGATGCATCTTCGCTCGCGAGAAAAAGGGCGGCACGCGCGACTTCCTGTGCTTCGCCGAAACGCTTGAGCGGCACGGCGGCTTCGATGGCCGCGCCCGCATCGGCGAGTTCCTTGTCCGACAAGCCCAGTTTCGTGTGAAACGGCGTGGCGATCGGGCCGGGGCTCACCGCATTGATGCGAATGCCACGCGGCGCGAGTTCGGCGCCGGCGGTGCGAACGAGCGAACGCAGCGCGGCTTTCGTCGCGGAAAGAATGGACAGTCCCGGCGTGCCGGTTTCATTCAGGAACGAAGTCGTGACGACGATTGCGCCGCCCTTCGGCAGATGCGGCGCCGCCTTCTGGATCGTGAAGAACACGCCGTTGAAGTTGAGCGAGAATTGCGCTTCGATCTGTTCGGGCGTCACGGCTTCGAGCGGCGCGGCCTGGCCGGCTCCGGCGTTGGCGAACACGATGTCGATACGGCCGTGGCTCTCCACGATATCGACGATCGCGCGATCGATCTGCGCCGGATCGCGCGAATCAACTTTGAGCGCGATCGCCGAATCGCCGAGAATCCGCGCTGCTTCGTCGAGCCGGCTTTGCGTCGTGCCGGTGAGGATGACCGTCGCCCCTTCCTTCTGAAACAGCTTGGCCGCTTCCAGTCCGATTCCCGACGTGCCGCCCGTGATGAGCGCGACTTTGTTCTTCAGTTTCATGGCTTGCTCCTTCGATCGATGTTTGAGGTCAGGGGCTTTCGCTTGATTGCGCTGCCCGGTGACTCAACTATCGGCGAGAGGCCCGACACCGGCAAACGAGAAGATCTGCCAACGCGGAGAAGAAAAACTTTTCGGGTGTTGGAGAGGCGCAAGCGATCCTGATGCGCGCGGATCGCGTGGGCGCAGCGGGCCGATAGGCCAGCCGAGTTCGATTCTCAGGCCGCGGCGTCCGAGTGCGCTCACGTATGCCAGCGCCCGTGAATGCGTCAACGAAAGCAGATTCGCGCGCTCATGCCTCGATGCCGAGCGGCGCGAGCACCTTGCGCATGCGCTCGATCGCGAGCGCCGGATCGCGCAGCAGACGCGCCTGATCCGCGAGCCGGAACACATCCGCGAGATAGGCGGGCGGGCGCATGCCGTGATGTCCGCCCGGCATGAAGAAGTGATCCTGAAAGCCGTTCAGATACGCGAGAAAGACCACGCCCGTCTTGTAGTACTGCGTCGGTGCGCGAAAAATGTGGCGCGACAGCGGGACAGTCGGCGACAGCAACGCATGAAAGGTGTCGAGATCGTCGTTTGCGAGTGCGGCGAGCGCCTGCGACGCCGCTGGCGCGATCGCATCGAAAATGCCGAGCAGCGCGTGCGAAAAGCCGTGCTCGTCGCCGGCGATGAGACTCGGATAGTTGAAGTCATCGCCCGTGTACATCTTCACCGATGACGGCAGGCTTCGGCGAAACGCGATTTCCTTCGCGTCGTCGAGCAGCGAGATCTTGATGCCGTCCACCTTCCCGACGTTCTCGCCGATCACGTCGAGGCACACGCGCGCCGCGCCTCGATGATCGTCCGCGCCCCAGTAGCCTTCGAGCTCGGGATCGAACATCTCGCCGAGCCAGTGAAGGATCACCGGCTGATCGCACATCGCGAGCACTTCCCGATAGACGCGCCGGTAATCGTCCGGCGTGCGCGCGACTTTTGCGAGCGCGCGGCTCGCCATCAGAATGACGCGGCCGCCCACGCGTTGCACGGCTTCGAGTTGCTGCCCGTAGGCGCGGATGACATCATCGCACGTCGAGATATCGCGCGGCGCGACATGATCCGTGCCGCAACCGGACGCGATGCGCGCGCCGGGAATGTCGCGCGTGCCCTCGATCGTGCGCGTGATCAGTTCGAGCGCGCTCGGCCACGGCAAGCCCATGCCGCGTTGCGCGGTATCCATCGCTTCGGCGATACCCAAGCCTTGCTGCAACAGATAGCGCCGATAGTCGAGCGTGCGCGCCCAGTCGATGGCGGGCGTGCCGTTCAGTTCGCCCGCGCGCAACGGATCCGCGACGACGTGCGCCGCCGAATACGCGATGCGGTTGAAGGGCGCGGCGGGCGTGCGTACGTCGAGCGGCACGCCTTGCAGACGATATGTCTCGAGTGTGCCGGATGCGGTCGGGAGCGTGATGGTCGAGTTCATGTCGGATCAGTATTTGGTGACGAGCAGGCCGCCGTCGACACGGATGGCCTGGCCAACGCTGTAGGGCAATCCGCCGGTGGCGAGCGTGCGCACGGCGACGGCCACTTCCTGCGGCGTGCCCCAGCGATTGATGGCGGTGAGACCTTGCTCCATTTGCTGGTCGTAGCGTTCCTTCGACGGCGCGGTCATCTCGGTCGCGATGAGTCCCGGCTGCACTTCATACACGCCGATGCCGTGCGGCGCGAGCCGCAGCGCGAACAACGTGTTCGCCATCGAAAGCCCGGCCTTCGATACGCAGTATTCGCCGCGCAACGGCGACGCCGCGACTGCATTCGACGACGTGATCGTGATGACGCTCGGATGCGCCGCGACGCTCGCGCGCGTTCGAGCCAGCATGTGCTTCGCGAACGTCTGCATGAGAAAGAACGTGCCGCGCGTATTGACCGTCATGCAGCGGTCGAAACTTTCCGGCGTGACGTCGAGCAGATCGCCGCGCGACATGACCGAGACGCCCGCGTTGTTCACGAGGCAGTCGATCGTGCTTTCGAGCCGCGCTTCGATATCGAGCAGCATCGGGCGATGGCTGTCGATATCGGCGAGATCGTTGATGACGGCGATGGCGCGCGCGCCGCTTGCCTCGACATCGCGCACGGCCTGATCGAGTTCATCGGATGCGGCGATATCGGTGAGGGCGATATCGAAGCCCGCGCATCCGAGTTCGATGGCGATCGCGCGTCCGATGCCGCGCCGGCTGCCCGTGACGAGCGCAATGGGCCGCGCGCTCACAGCGATGCTCCGTTCGCGACGAGATCGCGCGCGATGATCGTGCGCTGAATCTGATTGGTGCCTTCGTAGATCTGCGTGATCTTCGCGTCGCGATACAGCCGCTCCACTTCATAGCCGCGAATGTAGCCGCTGCCGCCGAATATCTGCACGGCGTTCGCGCTGTGCTTGACGGCGGTGTCGCCCGCGAAGCATTTCGCCATCGAACAGGCGATGCTGGCGCGGTCGCCCGTATCGAGACGCTCGGCCGCGTCGTGCACGAGCAGGCGCGCGGCCTGAATGTCTTTCGCCATGTCGGCGAGCATCCACTGCACGCCCTGAAATTCGGCGATATGGCTGCCGAACTGCTTGCGCGTCTGCGCATAGTCGAGCGCGGCTTCGAGCCCCGCCTGCGCGATGCCGACCGCCAGCGCCGCGATGCCGACACGGCCCTTGTCGAGCACGCTCATCATGATGTGAAAGCCGCGTCCTTCTTCGCCGAGCAATGCATCGTGACGCAGCTTCACGCGATCGAAATGCAGCTCGCCCACTTGCGACGCGCGCTGGCCCATCTTGTGTTCCTTCGGTCCCTTCGACACGCCTTCGAGATCGCAATCGACGATGAAGATGCTCATGCCGCGCTTGCCCGCGGCGGGATTCGTGCGCGCGAGCACGAACGCGACATCCGCGACGGGCGCGTTGTGAATCCACAGCTTCGCGCCGTTCAGCTCCCAGCCTTCGGCGGTGCGCGTGGCCGTCGTGCGAATGCCGGAGACGTCGGTGCCCGCATCGGATTCGGTGATGCAGTACGCGGGCCGCAGCGCCGCGCGCAACAACGGCTCCATGTACTGCGCGCGCTGCGCCTCGGTGCCGTGCACGCTCAGCAACGTGCCGACGAGTTCGAGCAGGCCGCATTGATCCGCCACCGACGAATAGCCGCGCGACAGTTCTTCCATGACGAGCGCGTACGCGGCGGCATCGAGACCCGCGCCGCCGAATGCTTCCGGCACCGTGATGCCGAAAAGCCCGAGCTCGCCCATCTGCCGATAAACCTCCGCCGGAAAGCGCTCTTCGCGGTCGAGTTCTTCCGCCAGCGGACGGATGACTTCCTGCGCGAAACGGCGCGTCGTGTCGCGAATCTGTTGATGTGTTTCCGAGAGTTTCATGCCGTCTCCGATCGATATGAAAAGGCCCGCAATTTGCATTCGGCCGACCCGTTCAGATAAACCGGAGCGCCTCGCAGAAGACCTTGAATTACGTGGTTTCGTGTGCCGGCATTCGCAGCAAGTAACCATCTGGTGGGTTATTTAAGACCAACGAAACGCCGCTGTCAACGTGTTTCGCGGCCGATGAAAACGGAGGATGACTTGAGCAAGTGGATGCAGGCCGCCGACGCGGTGCTCGCGCAACTTGAGGCGCGTTTCCTTGGCGACCGGGCACTCGCGCGATCTGACGATCGTTCGTGCGCTCTGCATCGGCGATGGCAAGGGCAGCGGGCTAGGCCGCCTGGCTCACGAGGGAAGGGTCAGGCGTGTGAGCGGCTTCTCGCGGCCGCATAAGCGGCGCGAACGTATTCGCTATTTGCGGATGGTCCGCAGCACCGTGTCGATGTTGAAGGCGAGGCGCGCATCGAGCGCTTCCTTGTCCATGAAGTCGAAGTCGAAGATCAGCCCGCTCGTAAAACGGTTGGTCAGATAGTAGTAGCTGATGCCGGCCATCGTGATGTGCAGCTGCCGCGGATCGATGCCGCTGCGAAATGCGCCCGATGCGACGCCGCGATCGAGGATGCGCTGCAGCATCGACGTGAAGTTCTGATGGAGTTCCATGAAGCGCGCGGACTTCTTCACGTGACGAGCCTTGTGAAGATTTTCGTTGCTGACGAGGTTCAGGAATTCCGGATGACGAAGGTAGTGGTTCCAGGTATGTGTGACGAGGGCGGCGATCGCATCCTCGGGTGACAGATGATCGAGATCGAGTTTTTGCTCGGCGGAACGGATGTCGGCGTAGACATCCTCCAGCACCTCGAGGAACAGGTTCTCCTTACTGCCGAAGTAGTGATAGATCATCCGCTTGTTGGACTTCGCGCGGGCCGCAATGGCTTCGACGCGAGCGCCATCGAGACCGAGTTTCGCGAACTCCTTCTTCGCCGCTTCGAGAATGCGGGCGCGTGTGACTTCGGGATCGCGCTGTCTGGGTTGGCGAGTGGCGGTAGCCTTCGTGGCTTTGGCGGATTTCGCGGCCGCTTTTTCTGGCGTGGTCGCAATGGTCATGGGGTTCTCATGCACAGAAGTCCGGGAGCCGGCCAATGCCGGCGGTCTGGCGACGACTATAAACCAAAACGTTCGTCTTAAGAGAGTAACCGGGTAGTGCATGGAATGAGGCAGACAGGGTGACGACGAGTGAATCGAAAGCAGCCCTGAAGCTCCCGCGCGAGGCGATACCCACCGCGATGTATATCGACGGCAGGCATCACGCGAACGCGGAGTGCGAATTCATCGCGCGCAAGCGTTCAGGCCATGGCGTGCCGGTGGCGGCGACGGCGCGCCCGCGGCCGCACGTCGATGGGCCATGCTCTCCAACGTCAAACTTCGCTGCGCTTCAGAAGATAATCGAGACCGCCTGCGCGAAACCATCGATAGCCATACGGCTCCAGCACGACCGTATGCTGTCCCTTCGCATCGCCCTGACTATGATCGTCGGATAACAGATTGACCAGCACGTCGTTCTCTCCAGCGCCGAGGCCGACCCGAAACTTCACGGTGCACGCCGCGGCGCTGAAGTTATGCAGGCAGACCACCGAGTTGTTTCGCCAGTCGTAACGCAGCGCAAGCACGTCGTCGCGCGATGCCTTCAGAATCGCGAAGTCGCCCCAGCTTATCTCGGGCACTTCCTTGCGCATCCGGATCATTCTCTCCATCCAGTTCAGCAGCGAGTCCGGATCGCGGCGCTGGCTCGCGACGTTCACACGTTCGTAGCCGTAGGGTCCGCCAGAAATCACCGGGCAAACGGGACGCGCGTGCTTCGTGAAACCGGCATGCGGCTCCGTCGACCATTGCATCGGCGTTCGCACGCTTTCGCGCTCGGGCAGGCGCAGGTCGTCGCCCATGCCGATCTCATCGCCGTAGCGCACGACGGGCGTGCCCGGCAGCGTCAGCATCAGGCTGTACGCAAGCTCGAGCCGACGACGATCTCCGTCGAGCATCGGTGCAAGACGACGGCGAATGCCGCGCTTGTACAGTTGCATGTCCGGTTCCGGGGCGAACGCCGCGAACACGGCTTCGCGCTGCGCGGGCGATAGACGGCCAAGATCGAGTTCATCGTGGTTTCGCAGGAATACGCCCCACTGCGCGGTTGCGGCGCGCGATTTCGTCGCGTCGAGCGCGTTCTTCAGAGGCGTGGCGTCGGCGCACGCGAGCGCATGAAACGTGTTCTGATTGACCTGGAAGTTGAACATCATCTGCAATCGCTCGCCCGCGTCGCCGAAGTATTTCATGTCGGTGTCGGGCAGCACGTTCGCCTCCGCGAGAATGATCGCGTCGCCCTGACGCCATTGCAGGAACTCGCGAAACATACGCAGCATGTCGTACTGTTCAACGGGCCGCTTCACCTGTGCGCCCTTGGCGGCGATGACGAACGGGACCGCATCCATGCGAAAGCCCGAAACGCCGAGCTGAATCCAGAAGCCCATGATCTTCAGCAACTCCGCCTGCACGAACGGATTGGATGTATCGAGGTCGGGCTGAAACTCGTAGAAGCGGTGGAAGTACCACATGGCCGCTTCCTTGTCGTAAGTCCACGTCGTCTTTTGCACGCCGGGGAAGACCACGCCGTCCTTCGCGTTGGCCGGCCGCTTCTTCGACCAGACGTACCAGTCGCGATATTTCGAATCGGGATCGCGCCGCGCCTCACGGAACCACGGATGCTGATCCGACGTGTGATTCACGACGAGATCGATCATCACGCGCAACCCGCGTTGACGGCACGCGTGCGTGAACTCCGCGAAGTCGCCGAGCGAGCCGTATCGCGGATCGACGTTGTAGTAATCGCTGATGTCATAGCCGTTGTCGCGGCCAGGCGACGGCTGGAACGGCATCAGCCAGATGGTGGTGATGCCGAGCCCCTGAAGATAGTCGAGCCGCCGCAGCAAGCCCTGAAAGTCGCCGACGCCATCGCCGTTCGCGTCCATGAACGTGCCGACGGACAGGCAATAGATGATCGCGTTCTTGTACCAGAGGTCGTTGACCATACCGATCGCGTGAAGTCGATGAAGGGCGAACCGGGACGGTGCGCCCCTGCATTGCTTATTGCATATGCTTATTGCTTCTTCGCGGCATCGACCTTCGCTTCGGCCGCTTTCTTGTTCGCGTCGTTCTGGGCTTCGACCTTGTTTTCATCGGCCTTGGCCTGCGCTACGTTCGCATTGTGGGCGGCGTCCTGCTTCTTCCTGTCGGCCTTCGCCTGGGCATCGTGCATCTTCTTGTTGGCCTTGCTCTGCGCGTTGGCCGCGTCGTTTCGGGCGCCCGATGCCTCCGCAGCCGTGGTCGCCTTCGCGCCCTTGGCGGCCTTCTTGTCGGCATCGGCCTGAGCGGAAGCCTTGTCTTCGTCCGCCGATGCCTGTGCCTTGGCCGCATCGCTCCGAGCTTCGGCCTTCTTCTTGTTCGCCGTCGCCTGCTCCTCCATCTTTTCGCTGTTTGCCTTCATTTGAGCCTTTTGCGCGTCCGAGGCATCTGCGGCGACTGCCGCGTGCTGAAACGCCGTCGTGGCGAGGAGTGTGGACGCGATAACAGCGATGAGCTTTTTCATGATCGATATCTCCTGTACATCTGTTTTTGAATGACTGCTCCCGACGCGGCGGGCTAACGGCATCGCCGATCAATGAAGTTCGCTTCAGAGTTCCGGGGGCACGTTGCGATACGTTGCGTCGTCCCGCTCGAAGCGTTGCCAATAGGGCGGCCGGCTGTAGTACCGGTGAATCGAGTCGGCCCACGAGCGATCTGCCATCGATGGCCACGCATCCTTGTCGAAGCCGGGCGCGCTCTTCACTTGTTCCGTGGTCGCTGAAATCCGAAAGCACTTGTTGTTGGTATCCAGCGTCAAGGCGCTCCATGGAATCGCGAGCAGCTTGTCGCCGATCCCAAGGAAGCCGCCGCTCGAAAGGACCGCATACGCGATGCGTCCGGATGTGACGTCGAGCATGATCTCCTTGATCTTGCCGACATCGTCTCCATCGGAACTCAGTACGTTGTTTCCATCCAGCGTGCTCGCGGCCATGACGTCGGGGCCCGGACCATCCGCGGTCTCGGCGCCTTTCCCGACAATGTTCATCTGGCTTGTATCGACTGACATGATTTGTCTCCCAATGAGCCGACGTTCGACATCGGCATGTCGTTATCGACGCAAAGAACGTTCCGCATATTGGGAGACTGCTTTCGTACGACCGTCGGATGTTTTGCGACTGGATGCTTCTCAGTTCGCCGCGGGACGGACCGTTGCAGTCAGTGCTCCAGTCAGCGTGCCGTCACGCGAATGAGCCTTGCTGCCGGACCTTGATTGATGGGCGCGTCTGCGCTATCAGCGGCGACGCGCCACTTCGGGAACGTGCCGGAGCTGTCGACTTGCCACGCATCACCCGCTTCATCGACGTAGATCGCGCTCGCGCGTCCCTTGGCAGCCGATGTCCTGCGCGCACGCGGCGCATCGCGGTCGAATGACCGGCTGCCCAGCTCGTTGAAGACCGTCGCAAGCGGGCGGTCTGCCTGACCCGACTCGCTGAGCGGAGCGGCGAGCGGTCCTGCGGGCGCGCGCAGCACTGCTTCGGCAGGCTTGCGACCAGCGAGGATCGCGGAGAGCAGCGCCGACGGACCAGTCCAGGCCGATGCTTCGGAAACCTTATCGTCTGCACGCTTCGCGGATGCCGCACCCGGTGAATCGAGCGTGAGCGGCTCGCTCGCGTTGTCGATCTGCACGACGAGGATGACGTGCCAGTCGTCCGGCGTGTTCCTGTAGCGCGGCGCGAGCGACACGAGACGCAAGCGCGCGATGTCGAAGCCCGCGTCGCGCAGCAGCAGATATTTGGCGACGGCGAAATCCTTGCACACGCCGCTTTCGATGAAGAAACGCGCCGGCGCGTAGTAGCTGCCATCGGTTCCGTCGCGGTAGCGGATCTCGTTGACGAGCGCGTCGGCGAGCAGCGCGGCGGAGCGATCGCCGGTCTTTGCGCGCGCGGCCTTGACCTGCGCAACGAGCCGAGTCCATCCGGCGGGTTCGCGCATCTGATGGATGCGCAGCGCTTCGCGCAGGCGCTGCACGCGGCCGATCGCATCCGATGATGGCTCGAGCTTGCTGTCGGCAAGGGGCAAGAGAAAGATCAGGTCGCCGACCTGCGCGAGCTCCGGGCGCATCTTGCGGTTGGCTTCCCACCATGTGCCGGTGCGCAGGCGCTCGATGCCGGCTTTGAGCGCATGAGGCGTGGCCGTATCGTCAGGAACCGCGACATGCGCGCCGGATGCGGCTACGTTCGCTGCGCCCGCGACGACGGGCAAAAGAAGCGCGGCTGCCAGCGAGCACTGGAGAAAGCAGACAAGCAGTCGGGCGAGTGGCATGGGCGGACTCCTGACAACCGTACCGCGCGCCAATGCGCCCGGTGACTGGAAGCCGCTCATGCTGTTCAGTATCAATGGCAACGCGGGCTTTGACCCAACATTGCATGCGACGTGCCAATTTTCAGTGGCACGCCAGATCGTTGATTAGACGAGACATTGCGATCGTGAACGGGAATGCCGCAAGTCCGCGGTGATGGCCGCCGACCAACTGCCGCGCGATATCTGTTGCCGTCGCGCGGACATTCCGGCGCGCGCGCATAGACGTGGCGGCCAATCTGGCCCCGTCATCCATTCACGATAATTAATCCAAACCGAAATTTTTAATAACTTTCCCTTATATTTTTTCTCGCGCACGATGCTCACACTGTCCACTCTCGATACCACTTGGAGGAAAGCGCGGACGTAGCAGGAAACGACGGCACACCTCGATCGCGTGCCCGTCGAGCGAAATCGTTGGCTCAATACACGCGCCACTCGCGCGCGTCAATCGGCTTTCCCCCTGCACGCCCGTCTCGCAAACAAACCTGACGCATCGGCTTTTCAGCACGACATCAAGCGCCGAACGAGCGCAATGACACATAACGGAGACAGACATGGTGAGCGCAGATACGACGGTGGCCGGGCAGTCGCACGGGCGTCGTCAGAACAGGTGGGTGCAGTTGGTCATCGGCATCGTCTGCATGGGGCTGGTCGCCAATTTCCAGTATGCGTGGACGTTGTTCGTCATGCCGATGGACGCAAAGCACCATTGGGGGCAAGCGGCGATTCAAACCGCCTTCACGATCTTCATCGTGACCGAAACGTGGCTCGTGCCTGTCGAAGGCTGGCTCGTCGATAAATTCGGACCGCGCCCGGTGGTGATGGGCGGTGCGATCTTCGCTGCGATCGGCTGGATCATCGACGCCCATGCCACCACGCTCATGCATCTGTACATCGCCGCAGTCGTTGCGGGCATCGGTGCCGGCTGCGTGTACGGTACATGCGTCGGCACGGCGCTCAAGTGGTTCCCGGACAAACGCGGTCTCGCGGCCGGCCTGACCGCGGCGGGCTTCGGCGCGGGCGCGGCCGTCACGGTGATTCCGATCTCGAACATGATCCAGAGCTCAGGCTACGAGCATGCGTTCATGTTCTTCGGCATTCTGCAAGGCGCCGTCATATTCGTGCTTGCACTGTTGCTCGTGCGGCCGAATCCGCCGAAAGGCATCGTGCCGGCCAAGCGCATCGTGGCGACCAAGATCGACTACACGACCGGACAGATGGTGCGAGCGCCCATCTTCTGGGTGCTCTATGCGATGTTCGTCGCGGTGGCGGCGGGCGGTGTGATCGCCACTGCGCAATTCGGGCCGATCGCCAAGGAATACGGCTTCGCAAGTTTGCCAGTGAGTCTGTTCGGCGCGACCTTGCCGCTGCTCGCGATGACCTTGTCCATCGACAATCTGTGCAACGGCTTCACGCGCCCGCTATGCGGTTTCATCTCGGACAAGATCGGTCGCGAAAACACCATGTTCATCATCTTCCTGGGCGAAGGCGTCGCGCTGCTGGGGTTGATGCAGTTCGGGCAGAACCCCTACATGTTCATGCTGTTCGCGGCGCTGACCTTCCTGTGTTGGGGCGAGATATTCTCGATCTTCCCGGCGACCTGCGCGGACACCTTCGGCAGCAAGTACGCCGCCGCCAATGCAGGAACGCTATACACGGCCAAGGGCACGGCTTCGATGATGGTGCCGCTCGCGTCGGTGCTCGCGTCGCTCGGTTCATGGAACGCCGTGTTCATCGCTACCGCGATCACGTCGATCGCGGCGGGCGTGTGCGCGAAGTTCGTACTCGCGCCAATGCGTCGCCGATGGATAGAGAACACGGTCACGCAGGCTTCGCCGCAGTCCTATATCGACTTGCCCTTCCAGACCGACTGGACGGACGCGCCGAGCAAGTCGTCGACGCGATGAATCCCGCCTGCTGATACCGAAGCGACGCGTTTCAAGCGCACGCTGTCGCGCGTCATCCGCAAGAGCTGCGCATTCGATTTGAAAAAAGAAAGGCCGCGTGACAGATGTCCGCGGCCTTTCTTTCTTTAGCGGTGCCGCGCCTGATCTGATGATCGTCAGCGCGTTGACACCGAAACATCTCATCTAAGGGTTCATCCCGATCCCGAACAGCAAACTAAGCTTTGACAAATTCTGTATCTAATATCTAGTATATCACCAACATAACCGGCCCTCTGGGGGAGACAAATGGCAGACGTACTCGAGGCAAGAACACAGGAAGCCGCCGAAGTTCAGGCGCCGCAATTGACCGACGGTTTCCATCTCGTCATCGACGCGTTGAAGCTGAACGACATCGATACGATCTTCGGCCTCGTCGGGATTCCCATCACCGACCTCGCGCGACTCGCTCAGGCCGAAGGCATGCGTTTCATCGGCTTTCGCCATGAGCAGCATGCGGGCAACGCAGCCGCGATCGCGGGCTACATGACGCAGAAGCCGGGCATCTGCCTGACGGTGTCGGCACCGGGCTTCCTGAACGGACTCACGGCGCTCGCCAACGCGACCACCAATTGCTTCCCGATGATCCTGATCAGCGGTTCGAGCGAGCGTGAAATCGTCGATCTGCAGCAGGGCGATTACGAAGAGATGGATCAGCTGAACGCGGCGAAGCCGTATGCGAAGGCCGCCTATCGCGTGCTGCATGCGGAGGACATCGGCATCGGCATCGCGCGTGCGATCCGCGCGGCCGTGTCGGGCCGTCCGGGCGGCGTGTATCTCGATCTGCCCGCCAAGCTGCTGTCGCAGACGATGGACGCGCTCAAGGGCCAGCAATCGCTCATCAAGGTGGTCGATGCCGCGCCGCGTCAGTTGCCGTCGCCGGATTCGGTGAAGCGCGCGCTCGACGTCATCAAGGGTGCGAAGCGTCCGCTGATTCTGCTGGGCAAGGGCGCAGCGTATGCGCAGGCCGACGCGCAGATTCGCGAACTGGTGGAGAAGAGCGGCATCCCGTATCTGCCGATGTCGATGGCCAAGGGCCTGCTGCCGGACACGCATGCGCAATCGGCGTCGGCTGCGCGGTCGTTCGTGCTGCAGGAAGCGGACTGCGTCGTGCTGATCGGCGCGCGTCTGAACTGGCTGCTCGCGCATGGCAAGGGCAAGACGTGGGGCTCGGCGCCGAAGAAGTTCGTGCAGATCGATATCTCGCCGACCGAAATCGACAGCAATGTCGCGATCGCCGCACCGCTGATCGGCGACATCGGCTCGTGCGTGGCGGCGCTCGTCGAGGGCATCGGCGCGGATTTCCCGAAGCCGTCCGTCGAATGGACGGGCGCGATCAACGAGCGCAAGAACAAGAACCTGGAGAAGATGGCCGCGACGCTCGCGAAGAATCCGTCGCCGATGAACTTCCACAGCGCGCTGCGCGCCATTCGCGACGTGTTGAAGACGCGCCCGGACATCAACGTCGTCAACGAAGGCGCGAATACGCTCGACTATGCGCGCAGCATCATCGACATGTACGAGCCGCGCAAGCGCTTCGATTCCGGAACGTGGGGAATCATGGGCATCGGCATGGGCTTCTCGATCGGCGCCGCGGTGACGAGCGGCAAGCAGGTCGTCGCGATCGAAGGCGATAGCGCGTTCGGCTTCAGCGGCATGGAACTCGAAACCATCTGCCGATACGACTTGCCCGTCTGCACCATCGTGTTCAACAACAACGGCGTGTATCGCGGCACCGATGTGAATCCGACCGGCGGCAAGGACGTCGCGCCGACCGTGTTCGTGAAGAACGCACGCTACGACAAGATGATCGAGGCATTCGGCGGCATCGGCTACAACGCGACGACGCCCGAAGAGCTCACGCATGCGCTCGAAGAAGCGATCAAGTCGGGCAAGCCGACGCTCATCAACGCAGTGATCGACGAAACGGCCGGCACGGAGAGCGGTCGCCTGACGAATCTGAACCCGCAAAGCGCGGCATCGAAAAAGTAACCAAGACTAGCCACCCAGGAGAAATTCGTGAGCAAGAAACCACTCGAAGGCATCAAGATCATCGACTTCACGCACGTTCAGGCGGGTCCCGCATGCACGCAGATGCTGGCCTGGTTCGGCGCCGATGTCATTAAGGTCGAGCGTCCCGGTTCCGGCGACGTCACGCGTAACCAGCTGCGCGACATTCCGGATGCGGATGCGCTGTACTTCACGATGCTCAACAGCAACAAGCGCTCGTTGACGCTCGATACGAAGCAGCCCGAAGGCAAGGAAGTGCTCACGAAGCTCATCAAGGAATCGGACGTGCTGGTCGAGAATTTCGGGCCGGGTGCGCTGGACCGGATGGGCTTCTCCTGGGAGAACATCAGCAAGCTGAATCCGAAGATGATCGTGGCGTCCGTCAAGGGCTTCAGCGACGGCCATCACTACGACGATCTGAAGGTCTACGAAAACGTCGCGCAATGCGCGGGCGGCGCGGCATCGACGACGGGCTTCTGGGACGGCCCGCCGACCATCAGCGCGGCGGCGCTCGGCGACAGCAACACCGGCATGCACCTCGCGATCGGCATTCTCACGGCGATCATCGGCCGCCAGCAAACGGGCAAGGGACAGAAAGTCGCCGTGTCGATGCAGGACAGCGTGCTCAATCTGTGCCGCGTGAAGCTGCGCGATCAGCAGCGTCTCGATCGCGTCGGCTATCTCGAGGAATATCCGCAGTATCCGCACGGCACGTTCAGCGACGTCGTGCCGCGCGGCGGCAATGCGGGCGGCGGCGGTCAGCCGGGCTGGGTGCTCAAGTGCAAGGGCTGGGAAACCGATCCGAACGCCTACATCTACTTCACGATTCAGGGGCACGCATGGGCGCCGATCTGCCGCGCAATCGGCAAGGAGCAATGGATCGAGGACCCGGACTACATGACGGCCGAAGCGCGCCAGCCGCATATTTTCGATATCTTCGGCAAGATCGAAGAATGGCTCGCCGACAAGACCAAGTTCGAAGCGGTCGATATCCTGCGCAAGTTCGATATTCCGTGCGCGCCGGTGCTGACGATGAAGGAACTCGCGAACGATCCGTCGTTGCGTGCGAGCGGTTCCATCGTCGAGGTCGATCACAAGGTGCGCGGCAAATATCTCACGGTCGGCAGCCCGATCAAGTTCTCGGACCTGAAGCCGGAGATCACGGGCTCGCCGCTGCTGGGCGAACATACCGAAGAAGTGCTGCTCGAACTCGGCTATAGCAAGGAGCAGGTAGCGCAAATGAAGGAAGCGCGAGCTGTCTGACGCGCTTGAAAAGGTAACCGCTGCCGTCCACGAAAGCCCAAGACGGCAGCGGCCCTTCAGAAATCAGTCTCGATCGATACCCAAGCATGGACGACACAATGACCCCCACGATCGACTACGAACAACTCGTCAATGCGATCGGCGATGCCGTGATCGTTTCGGATGCGAGCGGCGCGATTACGCTATGGAATCCGGCGGCGCAACGCATGTTCGGCTTCACCCAGAGCGAAGCTTTGGGGCAGTCGCTCGATCTGATCATTCCGGAGCGCCTGCGCGGTCGTCATTGGGACGGCTATCACAAGACGATGGCGACCGGCGAGACGCGCTATGGGCACGATCTGCTCAAGGTTCCCGCCGTCGATAAGGCCGGACGCGCGATGTCGATAGCGTTCACCGTCGCGCTGCTGCATTCGCCGCAAGGCGAGCTGACCGGTATCGTCGCGATCATCCGCGATGAAACGGCGCGGTTTCAGGAAGAGCGTGCGCTCCGCAAGCGTATCGCCGAACTGGAGGCGAAAGTCGACGCCTGATGATTCAGCGATTCAAAGTATAAAAAGCACCATAGAGATAACGGCTCGCGTCCGCGCAACAAAAGGCGCATGAACGCAGCTCAAGGACGAAGCGGCCACCCATCCCACCGGCCGCTTCGCTCGATGCCCGTATACGCGGCTGACCGACCAGACACTGACCATTATTCGTATCTCGCGCCAGCTTTCTCGCTGATGCGAGGTTTGGCATGCTCGCCAGCCGAATGCAGGCGCGCGCCACTGAAGAATTGAAACCGTCGATTGGGAATTTAGTCATGCCAATGATGATTGCTGTGCCACGGGAACGCTTTCCCGGGGAGCGTCGTGTCGCGTTGACGCCGGAAGTAGTCGGGCATCTGCTGAAGCTCGGATTTGAAGTGAGCGTCGAGGCCGGCGCGGGCGAGCTTGCCGCATTCTCCGACGATGCCTATCGCGCTGCGGGTGCGCGAATCGTGGAGAATGCGCCGTCGCTCTATGCGGACGCGCATATCGTCGTGAAAGTGCGTGCGCCTTCCATTGCGCCCGTGGGCGATGAAGTCGAGTTGCTGCGCGAAGGATCGACGCTCATCAGTTTCATCTGGCCGGCGCAGAACGAAGCGTTGTTGACGCGCCTCTCTGCGCGCAACGTCACCGTGCTCGCGATGGACTGCGTGCCGCGCATCTCGCGCGCTCAAAAGCTCGATGCTTTGAGTTCGATGGCCAACATGGCGGGCTATCGCGCGGTCATCGAAGCGGCGCACCAGTTCGGCCGCGGCTTCATGGGACAGATCACGGCGGCGGGCAAGATCGCGCCCGCGAAAGTGATGGTGATCGGCGCGGGCGTCGCGGGACTGGCGGCGATCGGCGCGGCGCGCAGTCTCGGCGCGATCGTCCGTGCTTTCGATACGCGGCCCGAAGTGCGGCAGCAGGTGGAAAGCATGGGCGCCGAGTTTCTCGAACTGGACTACGTCGAGGACGGCAGCGGCAGCGGCGGCTACGCGAAAGAGATGAGCGCCGAATTCATCGCGGCTGAAATGGCGCTGTTCGCCGCGCAGGCAAAAGACGTCGACGTCATCGTGACGACCGCGCTGATTCCGGGCAAGCCCGCGCCGAAACTGATCACCGCCGACATGGTGCGCAGCATGCGCCAAGGCAGCGTGATCGTCGACATGGCGGCGGAGCAGGGCGGCAACTGCGAGCTGACGCGGCCGGGCGAGGCGGCATCGATCGAAGGCGTCACGATCGTCGGCTATACGGATCTGCCATCGCGCATGGCAACGCAATCGAGCCAGTTGTACGGCACCAATCTGCGGCATCTTCTGACCGATCTGACGCCGCAGAAGAACGGCGAAATCACGCTCGATACCGATGACGAAGTGATGCGCGGCGTCACCGTCGTGCTGCGCGGCGAGGTGAAATGGCCGCCGCCCAAGAAGCCGGAGCCCGCGATTGCGCCGCCCGCTGCCGCAAAGCCCGCTGCAACGATTGCCGTGACCATCGAACAGAAGCGTCGCGCGGGATGGATCGGCGTGGCCGGGCTCGTCATCGCGGCTGCGTTGCTTGCCGCGCTCGGCGCCGTTGCGCCGCCTGCGTTCGTCGCGCACTTCACGGTGTTCGTGCTGGCGATCTTCGTCGGCTTTCAGGTCGTGTGGAACGTGACGCCCGCCTTGCACACGCCGCTGATGAGCGTGACCAACGCGGTCAGCGGAATCATCGTGACGGGGGCGCTGCTGCAGGTCGGCACGCCGGATCATCTGGTCGCGATTCTCGCGGGCCTCGCGATCCTCGTCGCGACAATCAATATCGCTGGCGGCTTTCTCGTCACTCAACGCATGTTGAACATGTTCCAGCGCTAAGGAGATCGACATGCAAACTGGAATCGGAAGCATCGCCTATCTGGCGGCGAGTGTGCTGTTCATCCTGAGCCTGCGCGGGCTCAGTCATCCATCGACGGCGCGGCGCGGCAATCTCTATGGCGTCGCCGGCATGGCGATCGCGATCGTCACCACGCTCTGGCTCAACGGCGGGGAAGCGCTGCCGGCCGTCGCCGCGCTGATGGCGATCGGCATCGCGGGCGGCGCGATCCTCGCGCGGCGCGTCGAGATGACGCAAATGCCGCAACTCGTCGCGGCATTGCATAGCTTCGTGGGTCTCGCGGCCGTGCTGGTCGCCATTGCGAGCTACCTGTCGCCGGCAGCCGGCGCGGAATCGGACAGCGCGGCGCAGTCGGTCCACAACGTGGAGATCTATCTCGGCGTGTTCATCGGCGCGGTAACGTTCACGGGGTCCATCGCCGCGTTTCTGAAGTTGCAGGGCGTGGTAGGCGGCAAGCCGTTGCTGCTGCCGATGCGGCACACGCTGAATCTCGTCGGCGTGTTCGCGTGCATCGCGCTCGGCTATGTGTTCCTGACAGCGCCCGACGCCGATGTGGGCATCAGCTCGCTCTTGACGATGACCGTCATCGCCGCGCTGATCGGCGTGCATCTGGTGATGGCGATCGGCGGCGCGGACATGCCGGTGGTCGTGTCGATGCTGAACAGCTATTCGGGCTGGGCCGCCGCCGCGACGGGTTTCATGTTGAGCAACGATCTGCTGATCGTGACCGGCGCGCTGGTCGGGTCGAGCGGAGCGATTCTGAGCTACATCATGTGCCGCGCGATGAACCGCAAGTTCCTCTCCGTGATTCTCGGCGGATTCGGCACGGCGACCTCGACCGCTTCGAAGACGATCGAGGGTGAAGTCGCGCCGGTCACGGTCGATGAAGTCGGCTCGCTGCTGCGCGATGCGTCGGAAGTCGTCATCGTGCCCGGTTACGGCATGGCGGTCGCGCAGGCTCAGGCGACGATCAGCGAGATCGCGAAGAAGCTGCGCAGCAAGGGCGTGAACGTGCGATTCGGCATTCATCCGGTGGCGGGCCGCTTGCCGGGGCACATGAACGTGCTGCTCGCGGAGGCGAAGGTGCCCTACGACATCGTCCTGGAGATGGACGAGATCAACGACGACTTTTCCAACACGGATGTCGTGCTGGTGATCGGCGCAAACGACATCGTGAATCCTGGCGCGCTGGAGGATCCGGGCAGTCCCATCGCCGGGATGCCCGTGCTCGAAGTGTGGAAGGCGCGCACCGTGGTCGTGTCCAAACGAAGCATGGCGGCAGGCTACGCCGGCGTCGACAATCCGCTCTTCTATAAGGAAAACACGCGGATGCTCTTCGGCGATGCGAAGGGCAGTGTCGATGCGTTGCTCAGTCATCTTGGCGCTTGAGATAGGGGTTTAAACGATGAAGATCTGTGTGTATGGCGCCGGAGCGATCGGTGCATATATGGGCGCGCAACTGGCGTCGGCGGGCGCGGACGTGAGCTTCGTTGCGCGTGGTCCGCATCTCGCGGCGATGCAGGAAAACGGTGTACGGCTGCAAATCGATGGCGGGGAACGTGTCGTCAAGGTCAGATGCGCGCCGGATCCGCGCGAGCTGGGTCCGCAAGACTACGTGATCATCGCGTTAAAAGCGCATTCGGTGCCGGGCGTCGTCGGCCAGATCCAGACTTTGCTCGGCCCAGAGACGGCTATCGTCACGGCCGTCAACGGCATTCCGTACTGGTACTTCTACAAGCATGGCGGCGAGCTGGAAGGCTCCACGCTCGACAGCATCGATCCCGGCGCGAAGCAATGGAACGCGCTCGGACCGGAGCGTGCGATCGGTTGTGTCGTGTATCCGGCGGCGGAAGTCGTCGCGCCGGGCGTGATTCGCCATGTGTACGGCAAGAAGTTCCCCATCGGCGAACCGAATGGAGAGCGCAGCGAGCGCGTTCAGAAGCTGCATGAAATCATGAGCGCGGCGGATCTGGATGCGCCCATTCGGGAGCGTATTCGCGATGAAATCTGGCTGAAGCTCTGGGGCAATCTCTGCTTCAATCCGATCAGCGCATTGACTCATGCAACGCTCGATGTCATTACGAGCAATCCGGCCACGCGCGCCGTGTCGAAAGCGATGATGCTGGAGGCGAAAGCGATCGCGGATCGCTTCGACGTGCATTTCCGTGTCGATGTCGAAAGACGTATCGACGGTGCGGGTGCGGTCGGCGCGCACAAGACGTCGATGCTCCAGGATCTCGAGGCCAACCGGCCGATGGAAATCGATCCGCTCCTTACCGTCGTCCAGGAAATGGGGCGTCTCGTCGGGCAGCCGACACCGACGATCGATACGGTGCTCGCGCTCATCAAGCTGCGAGGACAGATGGCGGAGCCTTCGCTTCAATCGGCGGGACAATCGACCCCCGTGGCCGAGAAGTCTTCGCGGACGGGCTTAACAGCAGTAGCCAGCGCGTAATTGCAGCGTAGCGACACGTCGGGCAGGCCTGCCCGGCGTTTCAAGGCGCGAGTGCGTTCGAGAATCGCGGGTCGCCGAGATACGCGACATTGAAGCGAAACCACGGCGAAACGATGTTCGCGTGCGCGGAAAAAATCGTCCCCGGCGCGAGGATCACGTGCTTGCCGAGCATCTCCTTCGCGAACGCTATCGAATCGTCGTGCGCGGGCAAACGCGCCCATAGATAAAGACTCTGATCGCTGACCTTGAAGATGGTCGCGCCAAGACGCGTCAACGCTTCGACGCCCGTCGCCGTCGCGCGTTTGAGGCGGTCCTGCAAGCGGTTCGTGTGACGCAGAAAGTGTCCGTCGCCGACGATCGCATCGAGCGTGCGCTCGCAGTATTCGCTGCTGCTTACGTGCGTGAGCATCTTCACGTCGGCGAGATCGCTGGCGAGATCGGCATCGCAGGCGAGAAAGCCCACGCGCAGCGCCGCCGACACCGACTTCGAAAAGCTGCCGATATAAATCGTGCGCCGCAATTGATCCAGCGCGCTGATGCGCGTCGCCGAGCGCGGCTTGAGATCGGCGAGGGCGTCGTTCTCGACGACGATCAGATCGTGCGCTTCCGCCAGTTGCAGAACGCGGTGCGCCTTCGCCGCGCTGATGTCCGTCGCGGTGGGATTGTGTCCGACCGATTGCGTGAAGAAGAGCCGCGGCCGATGCGTCTTGAGCCGCTCCTCCAGCGCCGCGATATCCGGCCCGTCGACCGCGCGCGGCACGCCGACGATATTCGCGCCCGACAGCTTCAGCTTGCCGAACAGCGCGTAATAGCCGGGATCGTCGACGAGCACGGTGTCGCCCGGGCGCACGAAGTAACGCACGACCATGTCCATCGCCTGATTCGCGCCGTGCGTGAGGACGATCTGTTGCGGCGCGGCTTCGATCTCATAGCCGGCGAGCTTTTGCTGCAGATGCTGACGCAAGGGCAGATAGCCGAAGCGGCTGCCGTAACGAAACAGCGACGCGACACCGGTTCGCACCACGCGCTGGTGGAAGTGATCGAGCCGCGTCTCTTCGAGCCATGCGACGGGCGGAAATCCCTCACCGAGATTGAGAAAGTCCGTCTTGCTCTGCAACTGTTCGCGCATGAGCCAGACCGAATCCATCGCGCGATCGAGCGTCGGCGCATCTTCGTCATGCTGCTGCGGCTTCGCCACGCTCGCGACGTAAAAGCCCGCGCCGCGTCGCGGCTCGATGAGACCGTTCGCCGTCAGCATGTCGAACGCGCTGATGACGGTGTTTTTTGCGCAGCCGTTCGCCTCAGCGTATTCCCTGATCGACGGGAGTTTGTCGCCCGCGCGCAGTACACCTTCGGTGATCTGTCTGGCGAGATTGTCCGCGAGTGTCGCAGACAGGCTCAGCTTCTCATGCCGCATCGTATCGACCTGTTCTGAAAATGATCCTGCTGTAATGGGTACAGCAAGGTCACTGTTTGTCGGAATTGTACCTTTGAAATGGGTACAGTCAGCCTATTATTCGCTCACCCGGTGCGTTGCTGCAAGCATCGAAAGCGAACACTCACGACACACATCCAGACAGAAGAGGAAGACACATGATCGATTCGAAGTTGCCGAACTTCCGCGCGATGTCGCCCGCGCAACGCCTCTCGCACATCGCGCAGGCAGCGGACCTCGACGACGCCGAGCACGCGCTCCTCGCGAAACCCGGCGCGCTGCCGCTCGAAACTGCGAACGGCATGATCGAAAACGTTGTCGGCACGTTCGAATTGCCGATGGCGGTGGCGGGCTACTTCCAGATCAACGGCCGCGACGTGCTGGTGCCGATGGCGGTCGAAGAGCCGTCGATCGTCGCCGCGGCGTCGTTCATGGCGAAGCTCTCGCGCGAGGCGGGCGGCTTTCGCACCTCCAGCACCGGGCCGTTGATGCGCGCGCAAGTGCAGATCGTCGGCGTGTCGGACCCGTATGGCGCGCGGCTTGCGATTCTCAAGCATCGCGACGAGCTGATCGAAATGGCGAACGCGCGCGACAAGGTGCTGATCGGTCTCGGCGGCGGCTGCCGCGACATCGAAGTGCACGTGTTTCCGGACACGCCGCGCGGCGCGATGATCGTCGCGCATCTGATCGTCGACGTGCGCGACGCGATGGGCGCGAACACCGTCAACACGATGGCCGAAACCGTCGCGGGCCGCATGGAGGAAATCACGGGCGGCAAGGTGCGTCTGCGCATCCTGTCGAATCTCGCGGATCTGCGCCTCGCGCGCGCGCAGGTTCGCTACAGTGCGGCCACGCTGCAAACGAAGGAATACGCGGGCGAGGACGTGATCGCCGGCGTCGTCGATGCGTATCTGTTCGCGGCGATCGATCCGTACCGCGCCGCCACGCACAACAAGGGCATCATGAACGGGATCGATCCGGTGATCGTCGCGACGGGCAACGACTGGCGCGCGGTCGAGGCGGGCGCGCACGCGTACGCGAGCCGCGGCGGGCGCTATACGTCGCTGACGACGTGGGAAGTGGCGAACGACGGCGACCTCGTCGGCACGATCGAAATGCCGATGCCCGTCGGACTCGTCGGCGGCGCGACGAAGACGCATCCGCTCGCGCGTCTCGCGTTGAAGATCATGAACGTGGGCTCGGCGCAGGAACTCGGCGAGATCGCCGTCGCGGTCGGTCTCGCGCAGAACATGGGCGCGTTGCGTGCGCTCTCGACGGAGGGCATCCAGCGCGGCCACATGGCGCTGCACGCGCGCAACATCGCGCTGGCAGCGGGCGCGAGTGGAACGGATATCGACTGGGTCGTGAAGAAGATGGTCGCCGCGCGCAACGTGAGCGTCGATTACGGCATGAGTCTTCTGCAAGGGCCGCGCGATGAATGAGCTGCCGAAGCGCGTACGCATCGTCGAAGTCGGTCCGCGCGACGGCTTGCAGAACGAGCCGTCGCCCGTATCGGCCGATGTGAAGGCCGAACTCATCGAGCGCCTGATCGATGCGGGCGTGCGCTATGTCGAAGCGGCCTCGTTCGTATCGCCGAAATGGGTGCCGCAAATGGCCGATGGCGCGCACGTGCTCGAACGCGTGCGCGACAAGGCGTGCGCCACGCACACGACGCTCGCCGCGCTCGTGCCGAACATGAAGGGCCTCGACGCCGCGCTCGCATCGCATGTCGATGAAATCGCGGTCTTCGCGGCGGCATCCGAATCGTTCTCGCAGAAGAACATCAACTGTTCGATCGACGAAAGCATCGCGCGCTTCGAACCGGTGATCGCGGCGGCGCGCGAGGCGAACGTACGCATTCGCGGCTATGTATCCTGCGTGCTCGGATGCCCGTTCGAAGGCGAGATTGCGCCGCAAGCCGTCGCGCGCGTCGCAAGGAAGCTCTTCGACATGGGCTGCTACGAGATCAGTCTCGGCGATACCATCGGCGCGGGCACGCCGCGAAAAACCCAGGCGATGCTCGACGCGTGCATCGAACACATTCCCGTCGATGCGCTCGCCGGTCACTTCCACGATACGTGGGGCATGGCCGCCGCGAACGTGCACGCGGCGCTGCAACGCGGCGTCGCGGTGTTCGATGGCTCGGTATCGGGCATCGGCGGATGTCCGTATTCGCCGGGCGCGACGGGCAACGCCGCAACGGAGGACATCGTCTATTTGTGCGAGGGCATGGGCATCGAGACGGGCATCGATCTGAACGGACTTGTGCAAGCGGGCGCATTCATTTCGACGGCATTGAAGCGCGAAACGTCATCGCGCGTGGCGCGCGCACTCGAGGCCAAGCGTCAGCGACAAGAAAAGCAGTGCATCTGATCACTCCATTCAAGGAGGAGACATGGAACAGCAACTCGCCGCGCACGAGCGCGGCCGGGCGCTCTCGCAAAGCGCCGAAACGACGGAGTATCAGCTCGTCGAAATATGGGGCGATACCGTCGATACGCGGCATCTCGCGTGGTCGGTCGTGCTCGGCATCGCGATCAGCTACGGCGCGTTCGCCATCGCGAATCGCGTGCTCGCCGCTTATGTGCCCGATGCCGCGATGGCCCGCGCTTACGCGATGCTCGTCGGCCTCGCCGGATGCCTGATCGCGGGCGCGGTCTGCGCGAAGCTCTTCAAGCCGAAGCGCGAAGTGGTCGAGGAAGCGCACGGCGCGGCGGGCCGCGAGGAAGTGCTGAAGCAGCTCGCGAACGAAGCGGGCGGACTCGGGCGCGTCGCGGACCTGCCGCCTTCGGTCGTCGCGGAAATGAAGGAGCTCGGTTTGTACGAGCTTTTCGCCGAATATGAAGAACGCGATGAACAACGCGATGAACAACGCGAAGGAGCGCGCTGATGGAACCGTTCGTCACTCAACTGCTCGTCGCGCTCGGCATGGGACTCATCGGCGCGATCGTGTTCTCCGGCATCGGCCTCATTTCGGGCACCGATGAAACCACGACGCTCGCGCCGCTCACCTTGCTCGTCGTGCTGCTCGGCGTGCCGCCTGTCGGCGTATTTTCCTTCTTCATGGCGGGCGCGGTGTCGAAGCACATGACGCACGCGATTCCGACCGCCTTGCTCGGCATTCCCGGCGACACGCTCGCCACGCCCCTGCTGCAACAGGCGACGATGCTGCGCAACCTCGGCGTGCCGCATATCGCCCTGCGCAAGATGATCTCGGGCGCGATCGTCGCGGCGTTCGTCGCCGTGCCGCTCGCGGTGCTGTTCGCCGTGCTGCTCGCGCCGTTCGGGCCGGTCATCACGAAGGCCGCGCCGTGGGTGTTTCTCGCGGCATCGGTCGCCATTGCGTTCTTTTCGTCGGGACGATGGGCTTCGGTGTTTCTGCTCGTGCCGTTCGTGCTGGTGATCGTCGGTCTTCAGGCGCTCACGGGCAAATACGGCGTGAAGCTCTCGGTGAGCTACTTCCTCGGCATCGCGATCGGGCCGCTCATCGCCGATCTGTTCTCGATACTCTCGCCCGCCGATCGCGCCCGCATGCGCCGCGAACGCGTCCGCACGTTCTCGCTCGCGCCCGACGTGAAGGGCTGGAGCGGCTACTTCCCCAATCCGATGAAAGTGCTCGACGGCCAGCAACGCGGCTGGGTCGCGGCCACCGCGGCGATATCGAGCGCGACATTCGTGTTCAGCCCGGTCGCGATGACGGTCGTGCTCGGCGAACTCGTCGGCTCGCGTGTGAAGCATGCGTATCATCGCCTGACGACGGTGATCTCCGCGCGCAACGGCGTGACCGAAGCGACTTACATCGCCGAAGCGCTGATTCCGCTGATCGCGTTCGGTCTGCCGCTGAGTCCTGTCGCGGCGGGACCGGCCGCGCCGCTATTCAACGCGCCGCCGCGCTTTTTCGTCGATACGGCGACGGGCCACATCAACAATCTGCATACGTTGATGACGACGTGGCAGTTCCTCGGCTTCGGCTTGCTCGCGGTCGTGCTCGCGGCGCTCGTCGCGTATCCGCTGTCGATGAACTACGCGCATCGCGCGGCGTCGTTCGTCGCGAGGAAGCTGAGTCACGAGGCGATCATCGCGACGTTCGTCGGTCTGATCGTCGTAATCAGCGTGTGGGAAGGGCAACTGCTCGGTCTGCTCGTGATTCTGAGCGTGGGCTTGCTCGGCGGATTGCTGTCGCGCAACTTCGGCTTCAATACCGGCGTGCAGTTCATGGGCTATTACACGGCGGTGTTGAGCGTGCCGGCTTTGACGAAGGCCTTTGGCGCGTGACGCGGTGCGCGCTGCGTTTCGTTATCCGACCGGCGGCAACCGGTCGGACGCCGCCGATCGAGGGCGCAAAGGCGACCGCTCACTGCCGGCGCGGATGTTCGAGAAAGAATCGCAGCATTTCGGCACTGGCGTCGGGGCCGGACGGATCGGTATAGCTTCCGCTTGACGAGCCACCGGACCACGCATGCGGCGCGCCGTGGATGATCCAGAGTTCTGCATCCACCCCGGCTTGCGACGTCATGTGCCGGACCGTATGTTTGCGCGCCCGGCCGTCACCGCTCGACGCGCGGGCGGGTGTCGCTTCGCTCGCAGAAAACTCGCGTACCAGTTCGTTGGCGTTCGAAGGATGCACGGTAGCATCGGCATCGCCGTGAAAGACGATCAGCGGGCATTGCGACGCCTGCGCGTGATGAATGTCCGCCCGGCCGGCTTTGCGCGCCTTGGATCGGGCCTTGCCGCCGCGCATGGCCGCCAGCGCCGATGGCAAGTCGTGCGCGCATCCCACGGGCAGGCCCGAGTGAATGCCTGCTGCCGCGTAAAGGTCGGGATAGGTTTGCGCCACGATCGCCGCCATTGCGCCGCCGGCCGAAAGCCCCGCAACGAAGACGCGTTTCGGATCGACGTCGTGATCGGCCATCACCTCTCGCGTGATGCCCGCGATCAGCGACGGCTCGCCGTGGTCGCGCTGCTGGTCGCCGTGCCTGAACCAGTTCCAGCATTTCGACGTATTCGCGTTCTGCGGCTGGATCGGATAAGCGACGATAAAGCCGTGCGTTTCGGCGAGCGCGTTCATCCGCGTGCCGGATGCGAAGTCGTCGGCGTCCTGGGTGCAGCCGTGCAGCATGACGATCAGCGGTAAAGGATCGCGACGTGAATGAGCGGGAACGTAGACCTTGTAATCGCGTTGACCGGCGGCGCCGACATAACGACGCGTGCTGAAGTGCCCGCGATCCTGCACGTCCGGATCGGTCCGCGTCTTGCCGGCGTGGCGCCGGGGTTGCAAGAGATCGGCGAATCGCGCGGTCGTCGTGTCGTCCTGCGGGTTAGGGTGCGCGGTTGCCGTGTCCGTCCGTTCGCCGCGCATGGCGCGTTTGACGATTTCCGCGGCCGCGGCGGGATCGTTGCTGCGAAAGAGCGCGAATGCCTCTTTCATCGAGTCCAAAAAACCTTCGTTGAGTTTCATGTTCATTCCGTTAGCGGGAAGGCGTCAGGCGCATCAGCGGATTCGATCCGCCAATGCGGCCTTGACTGCCGGTGACGCATGGAGCGCGCCTCGAACCAGAATCGAGTCGATCGCTGCCAGCGCGAGTTCGGGGGAGACGTCCATGGCAATGCTCGCCAAACCGAGCACCTGAATCCGCAGACGCTGATTGGCCGCGCATGCCGCCTCGAGATCCTGTTTCGAAAAATGCTGAAGGCCGAGCACGAGTTCGCGGCGCGTCACGGTGTCCTTCAGAGCCGGCGCATGAATCGACAACTGATTGCGGATGGCCGTGCGGATCAGATCCGTCCGGTTCGAGTAAAAGCCTTCCTCGACGAGCAGATCGATCTGGCCCAAGTCGACCGGACCGAGATTGATCGTGATTTTTTCGGTTTCGCTGCCTCGCGAGCGATCCGGCACTTCTTTTGCCATAGTGTGAAAAACCTCCCGTTACCATCCATGTGGATGGTTATAGGAGGATTTCAAGAGAGCGTCAACGATGATTTTTGCGATTTAGCGCAGACGCGATCGCGACTCAGACGCGCACCCAGCAACCCGATTCCGGGCACACGGCGGTTCGTGAGCCGTTCAGCCAGACTTGCGCTTCCTCGAGTTGCAGCGCGTTCGAGCGGTCGCTATCGAAGACGACGTTCAGCGCGTTTCCGATATCGGCGTCTTCGATGGGAAGTTCCCACGTCAGGAAAATCTGGGTGAAGTCGTGGTCCGGGGGGAAGTCGGCGGCGCAGAAGCGGTCGCTGTCGCGCTGAATGACGCCGTGAGGCTGGACCGTATCGAAGATCACGGCCGTTCCCCTCGTCAGCGCAATGCGTTGTCCGATAGCGGGGAAGTGCAAGTCCAGACCTTTGTCTTCGCTCAGGAAGAGATTGCAAAAAGCGGCGCCGCCATACTGCTCGCCGTCATGGTGATACCTGGCGCCACGACAGGCCATCAACGCCATGTCGCTATCGTCGAGCACCGCGGGAAGCCCCAGCGCGCCGGTCCAGTCGGACATGGCCTGCACGCAGCGTTTGTAATCCGGCCAGCGAAATTGCGTCCGCGCGAGATGCATCGGCTCGACATCACCGGGTTGCAGCGCGAGACGCTTCGTGGTTTCTCTCTGCCAATCCGCGAGCATCGACGCGGGAGGCGCAGGCAGATCGAGCGTGCCGGATAGAACGATGTCACTGACGCGACGACTGCGGATCGCGTCGCCGCTCCAGAAGAAAGAAGTCAGCATGTCTCGCATTGGGCAGGACTTTCGGAGCTAAAAAGAAATGTTCGCGGCGCATAATACGGCCTTGTCACATCTCAGCAGCATTCGACATGATAACTTTGACCGGGGAAGACGGCCCTGACGCACTGAAGGACGACATCGAGGCTATCGGCCGCGTGAGTGCCGTGGGCTCGATGCTCAAGGCGATTTGCGAAAGAACATCGATGGGCTACGCCGCGGTCGCGCGCGTGACAGACAATACATGGACAGCGTGCGCCGTTCACGACGACATTGGCTTCGGTCTGGAAGTCGGCGGTCAACTCGATCTGAAGACGACGCTATGCTTCGAATCGCGAGAAGCGCGCGAATCGATCGTCATCGATGACTTCGGGAACGATCCGCGTTACTGCGGTCATCACACGGCCAGAATCTATAACCTTCAAAGTTATATCTCCGTGCCGATCGTTCTATCCAACGGCCGGTACTTCGGCAATCTATGCGCGATCGATCCGCGTCCGCACTATCTGTCCGATGTCCGCACGGTCTGCATGTTCGAGGCGTACGCCAAGCTCATCGCGCTTGAGCTCGAACTGGAGGAAAACCGCTCTGCGTCGGCAACTGCGCTATCGCACGCGCGCGAGACCGCGGAATTGCGTGAGCAGTTCATCGCCGTTCTCGGACATGACCTGCGCAATCCGCTAACAGCGGTGCATTCGATTGCCGAATATCTTTCGATCAAAGGTGGAACCACCGAGATCACTCAACTCGGATTGCGATTGAAGGCGGTCGCCGGCCGAATGGCGGGTTTGATCGACGATGTAATGGACTTCGCGCGCGGACGCCTGGGCGCCGGACTGGGCGCCCACATCGCGCCGGTGCCCGATCTCGGCAAGCTTTTGCGCGATATCGTTTCCGAGGCAAAGGCGGGTCATCCCGGCTTGATGATAGAAGACAGCATCGCCATTGAAGGAACCGTCCACTGCGATTCGGTTCGTATGCAGCAGCTATTGTCCAATCTGTTAGGCAATGCAATCACGCATGGCGCGGCGGACTTGCCTATTACCGTAAATGGGAAAGTCGAGGCCGGTAAATTGATCATCGCCGTGAAGAACGGTGGCGATGCCATTGCGCCCGAGGACATCAGGAAAGTGTTCGAGCCATATTGGCGGCCCGCCGATCAACCGCGAGGCGGGGGTCTCGGTCTCGGTCTTTTCATCTGCAAGCAAATCGTGCAGGCTCACCATGGCGATCTGCAGGTATCGTCATCGCTCGCCGATGGCACATGTTTCACTGCAATCATCCCCGTTCGGCAAGTGTGACGTCGGGATCCGCTGATGCCGGCGTCGAGACGATAACCTCTCAACTGCCGTAAGGATCGAACTGGAAATACCTGGCTGCGAGTTGTTTATAGGTGCCGTCGGCGAGCATGTCGGCGATCGCCTTGTTCATCTTTTCCTTCAGTTCGATATCCGACTTGCGGATTCCAATGCCCGCGCCGTTGCTCGCATAGACATTGCCGCCGGTGAACTTGAAACCGGCGCCTTGCGGCGTTCTCAGGAATCCGTACTCGCCGACGGCTGCATCGGTGAAGCAGCTATCGAGACGGCCAGCGGCGAGATCCGCGAATACCTGATCGAAATTCGGATAAGAAACGACGCGCGCGCCGGCGGGCGCCCAATGTTCCTTCGCATAGGATTCGGGAACGGTGCCCTGCTGGACACCGATCGATCTTCCTTTCAGCGATTCCGCGGTGGGTTCGAGGTTCGTGTCTTTACGCACGATCAGTTTGTTCGGCGTCTTATATAACCTCGATGTGAAATCGATCACCTGTTTGCGTTTGTCGGTAATCGACATGGACGCGAGAATGGCATCGAATTTCTTGGCCTGAAGCGCGGGAATCATGCCATCGAAGTCGTTCTGAACCCATTCGCATTTTGCGTGCATGCGCTTGCAGATTTCGGTCCCGAGATCGATGTCGAATCCGACGAGCTTGCCGCTGGAGTCGCGCGATGAAAACGGCGGATGCGACGGATCCACGCCGTATCGAAGCGTCGACGCATCCTGAGCGCTTGCATACGATGAGGTGAAGGCGGCCGCGCAAAACAGCAGGGTCGACACGAATCGTTTCATTACAGAAGTCTCCGGCTGATGATCTTGTTGTCGATAAAGAGAAAGAAAAGCTATGCCGCGGACAGAAACCTTCGGAGTCGGCTGCTTGCGGAATTGGCGAACAGGTCCGCCGGTTTTCCTTGCTCTTCGATTCGTCCTTCATGCAGAAAAATGATCTCGCTGGAAACATTGCGGGCGAAGTTCATCTCATGCGTCACCACGATCATCGTCCGTCCTTCCGCCGCGAGTTTCTGCATGACCTTCAACACTTCGGACACGAGTTCGGGATCGAGAGCGGAAGTCGGCTCGTCGAAAAGCAGAACGTCGGGATCCATCGTCAGTGCGCGGGCGATTGCGACGCGCTGTTGCTGGCCACCCGAGAGATGCGCGGGGTAACGGCCGGCGATATCGACGCCCAAACCGACCTTGTCGAGATTGGCCCGGCCATATTCTTCGGCTTCGCGCCGACCGAGTCCGAGTACGTGAACCGGCGCATGAATCACGTTTTCGAGCACCGTCATATGCGGCCATAAGTTGAAGTGCTGAAACACCATCGCGAGCTTGGACCGAATGCGCCGCAACTGATGTTTGTCGACCGGCTTAAGCGTGCCCGTTCTGTCCTGCTTCATGCGGATTTCCGTCTGATTGACGAAGATGCGGCCCGCCGACGGATGTTCGAGCAAGTTCATGCAGCGCAAGAGCGTGCTTTTGCCCGAGCCCGACGAGCCGAGAACGCTGATGACGTCGCCGGCGCGCGCGCTGAGCGACACGCCTTTCAGCACTTCGTGCGTGCCGAAGCTTTTGTGAAGATCGGCGACCACGACTTTTTCAGGTGAACGCGACGAATCGATGCAGACATCGTTAGTCATTTTTGCGGTGTCAGGTAAGCGAGCCAACGGTTTTCCGCCTGGCGAAAGAGCCAGACCAGCGAAAAGGTGATCGCGGAATAGAGCAGAAACGCAATGCCGAATGCGGCGAACGATTGATAGGTCGCGGAATTCACGTCGCGCGCCACTTTCAGCAGATCCGGCACGGTTGCGGCGAACGCAACGGAAGTCGAATGGAAGACCAGAATGACTTCATTGCTATAACTCGGTAACGAGCGCCGCAGCGCGGAGGGGAGAATGACGTGCAGATAAAGCTGCAACGTCGACATTCCCGCGGCCACGCCGGCTTCGATCTCGCCCGCAGGCGTGGCCTTGATCGCGCCGGCGAAAATCTCGGTCGTGTAGGCGCATGTATTCAATGCGAAAACGAGTAGCGAACAATGCATTCCGTCCCGAAAGAACGCGTTCGTGAGCTCGTGATTTCGAATCACGTCGAGGCTGAACACGCCCGTATAGCAAAGCAGTAACTGAACGAATAGCGGTGTGCCACGAAACAGATAGGTGTAAAGCCAGACCGCGCGCGACACGAAACGGTTCGCGGAACTGCGCGCGATGGCCATCGGCACCGCCAGTGCGGATCCGAGCACGACGGAGAACAGCAGCAGCCAGATCGTGACGATCAATCCGGTGAACTGATAGCCGTCGGTATAAAGATAGTGCCGCCAGTATTCGCGGAAGATGTCGATCATACGTTTACCTTGCGCACGCCGACGTCATATCGATTTTCGAGGTGACGTAATACGAGATTGGATGCTGTCGTGATCAGCAAATAAACGAATGCGGCCACGCCGATAAAAAAGAAGTAGTGCGTGGTGGTCTTGCCTGCGTCTTGCGCGGCTTTGACGACATCCGAGAGTCCGATGATGGATACGAGCGCCGTCGATTTGACGATGACTTGCCAGTTGTTTCCGAGCGCCGGCAGCGCATAGCGCATCATTTGCGGAAACAGGATATGCGCAAGGACATGGCCGAACGACATGCCGAGCGAAGTGCCCGATTCGAGTTGCCCGCGCGGAATCGCCAGAAAAGCGCCACGGAGCGTCTCGGTAAAGTACGCGCCGTGGATCAGACCCAGCACGATCACACCGGCCGCGAAAGGCTTGATATCGATCTGCGTCCAATGCAAACGCTCGGTGATGCCGTTCAGCAGAATCTGGATGCTGTAGTAGAGCAGCAGCATCAGCACGAGATCCGGCGCGCCGCGCACGATCGTCGTGTAGAGACGGGCCAGTTTTGCGATCCATCGGCTGCCGAACAGCTTCGCGCAGGCGCCGAGCAAGCCGATCGCGAAGGCCAGCGCCAGCGAACAGACCGCCAGTTGCACGGTCTGCAGCGCGCCTTCGAGAACGAGCGCGCCATATCCGTGTAGAAGAGAACTCATGGACGATGTCCCTTGTGTGTCCGATGTGGCACATTTGAGCGCATGCCAAATTCGATGTCAATGAAGTTCCGATAAGTGGAACTACTTAGAACCGTAAAACGGCATTTTTCAGATGCGCGAGTTTAGAATCTCGTTGCGCAGCCGGAACCTCGCGCGTCATCGTAGAAAGGAGACGAAAGGTGCTACTCAAGCGGACGCCGTTACTCGCAGCGACCATCGGTACCCAGCGCGATCTCGTAAGCCTGACGTTCGGGCCGCCGGACGCGGACATGAAGGTTTATCTGCAGGCATCGCTTCATGCCGACGAAACGCCCGCGATGCTCACGGCGCACGTCCTGCGCGACGAACTCCAGGCGCTCGAAGCCGCGGGCAAGCTCGACGCGACCGTCACGCTCGTTCCGATAGCGAATCCGATCGGCCTGAGTCAGCATGTCTTCGGCCAGTTCTTCGGCTGCTTCGAGCTGAATAGCGCCGCGAACTTCAATCGCGGCGTCGCGCGCCCCTCGGACATCTGCGCGCATCTGGAAGGCCGTCTCGGCAGCGACGAAGACGCGAACAGGCGCGCGATAAAGAACGCAATGCGCGCATCGCTCGATGCTTGCGCGCCGACGACGGAATTCGACGCGCTGCGTTCGACCCTGCTGAAGCTGTCTTGCGATGCCGACATCGTTCTCGACATTCATTGCTCGCTGGAAGCGGTCGTCCACGTCTATGCCGACACCGCCGCGTGGCCGCGCGTCGAACCGCTCGCGCGCCATCTGCAATCGCGGGCGCAGATGCTGTTCGACGGCGCGGATCTCGGGCTTTTCATCGACTGGACGCGCCTGGCGTGGGCCGACGTCGAAGCGCGCTTCGGCGACCGGTATCCGGTTGGCGAGGGCGCTGTCGCCGCCATCGTCGAGTGCGCCGGCGAGCGCGACGTCACGTATGAATCGGCGCGGCGTCATGCGCGAGCGATCGTTGCCTATCTCGTCGATCGGGGCGCTATCCGCGATACGCCGTCGCCATGCCCCGCCTTGATTCATCCGGCGACGCGACAAGCGGCGAGCGAGCATTTCTACGCCGCGACCAGCGGCATCGTGGTGTACGCGGCGAACATCGGCGACGTGGTGGAGGTCGGGGAGGCGATCTGCGACATCGTCGACCCGATCACCGGCGCAACGACGACGCTCAGAAGCCGCACGAAAGGCGTGTTCTACATGCGCCGCGCGATCCGCTTCGTCACCGCCGGCGCGGAGATCGGTCGCGTGACGGGCGGTTGATCAGGAGCGCTTGCGGCGCGTCGCCTTGCTATCGGTATCGGCATTGTCTTCGGCGGTCGTTCCGCCGTCGATCACGCCGAGAATCTTTGTGATTCGCAGCGCCGCTGCCTGCAAGGTCGGCACCAGCAAGGTAATGTCTTCCAGCGACTTGCGCGCTTTGGGCGCCGAGATGCTCAAGCACGCGATCAGGCGGCCGTGCGGCCCCGAGATCGGCACGGCGGCGCCGACCACGCCGATCGCGAACTCGGAATCGTTGGTCGCATAGCCATTCTTTCGCGCGAGGTCGATTTCGAGCCTGAGCCGTTCCGGATCGACGATGGTGTAGGGCGTGATCGGTTCCCACGGTCCGCTCAGCAGATAAGCGTCGAGCTGCTTCTTCTCCATGTTCGCCAGAAACACGCGCCCGCTGGACGTGCAGTGCACGGGCGCGCGATGCCCTTTCTGAAAATTGAGCGTCAACGGCGAATTGCCGATTGCGCTGTCGATATACACGACCTCGGAGCCGCGCATGACGCCGAGGCTCACCGTTTCATCCGTGCGTCGCGACAGTTCCATCAGCAGCGCGTGGATCGGCCCATGCGAGGTGGACGCCGCCAGGATGTTCGTCGCGAGTTCCAGCAGGCGCGGGCCGACCTGATACCGGCCGCGTTCCATGCCGTGTTCGAGAAAGCCGAACTCTTCGAGATTGCTGACGAGGCGATGCGCAGTGGTCTTCGGAATGCCGAGCGCGGTGATGATGTCGGCGGTCGTCACGCGACCGGTTTGCGCAGCCATTTCGATGATGTGAAACGCGCGCTCGGTGGGAGAGACCTCCGGCTCGGACGTCTCGACGATGGCTTGTTCTTCCTTGCGCATGTGTGCTGGGTTTTCTGGTTTTTTGGGCCTGTGCCGCGCATCCTTCGCGGATCAGGCGAAAAGCGGTTCCCTAGGATACTCGATTCGAATTGCGGGCCGGGAGGGTGACAGGAAGGTTCGCGACGGTGGGAGACATGCGGCCAGTTTAGCATCTCCGTCTAACGATTCCATAAATAGGAACTCGGTAGTTCCACGTATCGGAATGTATTTGACATCGCTTCTCGGCGATCGTCTAATGCCTCGACGGATTCGTGCCGTGCCGTGTATGCCCTCGCAAAGAAAACCTGAAATGAGACATCGCTCATGATCCCGACTGCAAAGCTCGCCGCTGTCCGCGAGCAGTTCCCCGTCACCACAAGGCAGCTTTATCTCGACTCCGCCCACCAGACGCCGCTTGCGCTAAGCGTGCGCGAAGCGCTCGAAGCCTTCTTGTCGGAAGGCTTCGAGATGGCCGGTCCGAAGCCGGTCTGGTTGCGACGTGTCGAGGAAACACGCGAGAGCGTCGCGACGTTCTTCAACGCGGCGCCGACCGAAATCGCATTCACCAAGAACACGTCGGAAGGACTCAATATCGCGGCGAACGCGGTCCCGCTCCGGGCCGGCGACAACGTCGTGCTGATAGAAGGCGATCATCCCAACAACGCCTATGCGTGGCTGAACCTCAAGCGCAATGGCATCGAAGTGCGGTTCGCGCCGTTGCCGGACGACGAGATTGCCACCGCCAAGACGTTCGAGCCGTATATCGATGCGCGTACGAAAGTCGTTTCGCTTTCGCATGTGACGTTCCATGCGGGCCAGGTCCATGACCTGATGAGCATCGGACGGCTGTGCAAGGCGCGCGGCATTTACCTGATCGTCGATGCGATGCAGTCCGTCGGCGTCATTCCGCTCGACGTCAAGGCGCTGAACATTTCGGTGCTGGCAGCCGGCACGCACAAGGGCTTGCTCGTGCCGCAAGGACTCGGCGTGCTTTATATCGCCGACGGTCTCGACGAATTGCAGCCGGCTTACCTTGCGATGTCCAGCATGGCGAATCCGCCAGCCGACTATGTCGCCCGTCCCGACGACATGGCTTTACGCAAGGACGCGCGGCGCTTCGAATTCGGCAACGTCAATCTCCCGGACCTGCACGCACTTTCCGCGGCGATTTGCCTCATTCAGAGCGTAGGCGTCGCGGCGATCCAGAAGCATGTGCTGGCGCTCGGCGATCTGCTGCTCGAACGCCTCGATGCGCTGGGTGTAAGCGTCGTCGGTCCGCGAGCGCGTGGCAAGCGCAATCACATATACGTGCTGAAACTGCCGGTCGACAAGTGGACCGACTACTTCGCTCGAAACAACGTGCGCGTCTCGCCGGAGCGTGGCGGCATCCGCGTGTCGCTCGCGATGTTCAACACCGTAGGCGACATCGAACGGCTGATAGAAATGCTTCGTATCGGCCTTACGACAGGCACGCTGGCCGCGACGGAGCAGATCGACTGAAACGACGCGAGCCCATCGCCCCACGCCTCACGCCGCGACCTCGCCGCGTGCGCAATATTCCGCGAGCGCCTTTCTGTCGATTTTGCCGTTCACCGTCAGCGGGAACGCATCGATGATGACGATTCGTTGCGGCATCGCATAGACCGGCAGACGCTGCCGGCACGCCCGCAAAACATGCGTGGTCTCGACTTCCGGATTCGTCACGAACGCGACGAGGCCGGTTGCTCGTCCGACTTCGTCGAGCGGCCACGGGACAACCGCGCACGACGCGGCGTGGCTGGCCGCTTGCACGACATGTTCGACTTCTTCCAGCTCGAGCCGGTGGCCGCGGATTTTCACCTGTGTATCGAGACGGCCCTGAAACACGATCCCGTGTGGCGTCGTTTCGCGCGCGGCGTCGGAGGATCGATACCAGCGATGCGCGGTCTTGCCCGGATAGTTCATCGCGATGAACCGGCTATTGCCGGGTTCGTCGGACGACAGATAGCCTTCGGCAAGCTGCGGTCCCGCGATCAGCAATTCGCCCGTCTGGCCCGGGGCGACCGGTTCGAGCTCGGCATCCACGATCATGAGTTCCACGCCGGGCAGGCCTTGGCCCAACGGTATGACCGTGTGCTGCGGATCGTCCAGGAATTCGGGCGTGACTTCGAAGCACGTACAGGCGACGGTCGCTTCCGTGGGCCCGTACATGTGCAGCAGCCGGCTGTTCGGCGCGGCACGCATCCACGCCTGCGCGAGCGAGCGAGGCAACGGCTCGCCGCCGAACATCGACACGCGAATGCTCGGAAATGCGCCCGCCGGCAGCTTGCGCATTTGCTGCATGATGCCGGCGACCGATGGCACGCTGCACCAATGCGTGATCCGGTGCGTCTGGACGAAGCTCGCGTTACCGACGGGATCGACGTTTTCGGGCACATATAGGCAGCCGCCGTTCGCCCAGCAGACGAACATGTCATGCACGGACGGATCGAAGCTCAGCTCGCATAGCTGCATGTAACGCGCATCGCGCACCTTGTCGACCAGTTGCAACTGGCCGTTCACGTACGCATCGGCGTTCGCATGCGTGATCGGCACGCCCTTCGGCGATCCCGTCGAACCGGACGTGAAAAGTATGTAGGCGATGTCGTGCGCGGCGCCTCGGCTCTGCATGAGCGAGAAAGCAGGGGATGGAAGTTGCGATTCTTCCGCGTCTGCGTCGAGCAGGACAATCTGCGGAGGTTCGTCGAGCAGGGACAGCACTTCATCGAGCGACTCGGCGCAACGCCGATCGACGAGCATCAACGGCGCGCCGGATTGCCGGATGATCGCCGCGATCCGCGCTGCCGGCATCTTCGGGTTGAGTGGCACATAGGCCATGCCGGCATCGAGAATGCCCAGGATGCCGACATACGCGCCGACGCTGCGATATGCAAACAGCAGGCATCGGCTCGTGCAAGTGCTTCGTGCGAACGCCGCCAGTCCCGCCGACAAGCGACGGACCCGGGTTTCAATCTCGCGGTAGCTGTAAAGACGCTCATCGACCCATAACGCAGGGCTGTCCGGCTGGTTCGCAGCAGAATCGAAGAAGTGAGAATGCAGCATCCGACGGTCCCCCTGGCACACGAGTGTTGATGTTTTTTTCGAGTCCGCGACTGCTCGATCCGGTCGATGCGATCGATCGCAATTCGACGGATTCGGATTTCGCACACTCCTCGGTTCAGCCTTCGCTCATTCGCCACTGCCGCGAAGTGAGTGCATTGTTATCTTTCTGTAAGGTTACGTATGTGCGCCGTCGAACCCATTTTTGTCTGAAGTAACGAATGAAAAGCCTGCGCGGCCGGCGTCACTCCTGCTCGCGAATTTCGGCGGGGCCTTTGCCGGTCCAGCGCTTCAGCGCCCGGCGGAAATTGGCGGTGTCGGTGAAGCCGACCAGCATGGCGACATCGTCCGTGCTCAGTTTCGTCGTCTTCAGATACTCGGTCGCGAGCGAGCACCGCACATCGTCGACGATGGCGACGAACGACGTGCCTTCCGACTCGAGCCGTCGACGCAGCGTGCGGCTCGTCATCTTCAACGCGCTAGCGACGGTCTCCATGCCGGGAAACTCGCCCGGCTTGCGCATGAGAACCTGATAGACCTCGCCGGAAACACCGGTCGATGTCTTCGCCTGTCCGATGAGCCTGTCGCACGTCTCCTGCAGAAGCGCGGCGGAGTGCCTGTCCGCGAGATGAGGCTTGAGTTCGAGTATCGCGCCGTCGTAGATGAGCTGACATTCGTCGGCGTCGAACTCGCATGGGCAGCCGAGATACTCCGGATAGATGGAGGCGTGCGGCGGCGCGGGATACGAGAAGCGCGCGAGCATCGGCGGACAGCTTCTGCCCGCGACATCCTGCAAGTGCGTCACATGCTGCGTGTACTGCTGTTCGAGCAGGAACTGCTGCACGTCATGCGGGAAGGGCGACGTGAACGCGTCGGGAAACGTCCATACCGACGTGTCCGGATGTTCGTGCCATTCGATGGTGATGGTCGGCGTCGCGAGCCGATGGTATTTGACGCCGAGCCGAAAGTAATCGCGCAGCGACAGGCACGACATCAGCGCGTAGCCGTACATGCCATACGCGGCCAGATGCAGCCGCGCGCCCGTCTTGAACGGCGTTCGCGGATCGGCGGAAAGCGCGACGGCGTTGCTGCATACAGCGGCGTACTGCCGGACGGACGTCATCACCGAGGCATCGTAGATCTCCTCGGGCGCAACGCCGCTTCCTTTCAGGCTGTCCGCCGGCGCAATGCCTTGCTCAGCGAGCACGTCCACCAGCGCGGCGATCTTGTAGGGCGCATAGATGCGCTCGTTCAACAGTGGCAGTCTCGACGACACAGCGCCTCCTCGTGTGTCCTGCGGGGACACCATCTTGTCCGAATATGACCTTTCGCAGCGCATCGTATCCCACTACTATCACCGTAACAAGACGAGTCCGCATCGCGAATGCGCGACTCGCGAATCCATCGGAGACAGCTATGCAACGCCAACTTCACGTCAGTTCGTCGCCGCCGGCTTAAGCCAGCCGCACGGTCGTTTCCCGTTCCGCCCTACGTTTTCCAACGGCGTCCTCCCGCGCTTGCCTCGTTCAGGCGCGCCGGGGCATTGCCGAAGCTCGCCCATCGAGCGCGTTTTCGAAGGACATTCAATGAGCAATCCGAGCAGCAAAGTCATCATCACCTGCGCCGTGACCGGTTCGGCGCATGTGCCGTCGATGTCGGAATATCTGCCTATCACGCCCGATGACATCAAGCATCAGGCGCTCGAAGCCGCCGAGGCCGGGGCCGCGATTCTTCATCTGCATGCGCGCAATCCGGAAGACGGCCGCCCGACGCCATCGCCCGAAATATTCCGGCGATTCGTGCCCGCGATCGCCGCGCAAACCGACGCCGTCATCAACATTTCGACGGGCGGCAGCACGCGCATGACGCTCGACGAGCGCCTCGCTTACGCACGCGTGGCGAAGCCGGAAATGTGCTCGCTGAACATGGGCTCGATGAATTTTTCGCTTCATCCCGTCGCGGCGAGGATGTCTTCGTGGCGCTTCGACTGGGAGAAGGATTATGTCGAAGGCATGGAGGACATGATCTTCCGCAACACGTTCCGCGACATCAAAAACATCCTCACCGAATTCCGCGACTATGGAACGCGCTTCGAATTCGAGTGCTATGACGTGGGGCATCTGTACAGCCTCGCGCATTTCATCGATATCGGGCTGATCAAGCCGCCGTTCTTCATCCAATCCGTGTTCGGCATTCTCGGCGGAATCGGCCACGATCCCGAGAATCTTTCGATGATGCGCGCGACCGCCGACCGTCTTTTCGGACGCGAGAACTACCATCTTTCGATTCTCGGCGCCGGGCGTCATCAGATGTCACTGGTGACGATGGGCGCGATCATGGGCGGCAACGTGCGAGTCGGCCTCGAAGACAGCGTCTACCTGTCGCGAGGCGTGAAGGCGAAATCGAATGCCGAACAGGTCCGCAAGATTCGCCGCATTCTCGAAGAGTTGTCTTTCGACATCGCGACACCCGCCGATGCGCGAGCCATGCTCGGGCTCAAAGGGCGCGACAACGTTTCGCTCTGACTCGAAGAAGTCAAATCTGGAGACATCATGACTGCCGCTACCGTTGACCACAGCCTCGGAGAAACGCATTGGCTTGCGACTCGCAAGGCCATGGCAAGACTGCTTCCGCTGATGTGCGGAATCTACTTCCTGTCGTTCATCGATCGGACGAACGTGGCGCTCGCCAAGAGCGCTCTGGCTGCCGACCTCGGCATCAGCGCCGCGGCGTATGGACTCGGCGCCGGCATCTTCTTCATCGGCTATGCGCTGCTCGAAGTGCCGAGCAATCTGATCGCGCATCGCGTCGGGCCGCGCGCGTGGATCGCGCGAATCGCGGTGACGTGGGGCGCGCTTTCGACCGCGATGATGTTCGTTCAGGGCGAGTGGTCCTTCTACATATTGCGCGTGTTGCTGGGCGTCGCCGAAGCGGGATTGTTTCCCGCGCTGATGTACATGGTGACGCTCTGGTTCGCGCCCAAAGACCGCGCCGTTGCCGTCGGATGGATCTACACCGCGCCGTCGATCGCGCTCATCATCGGCAATCCGTTGGGCGCGGGTCTGATGCAGCTCGGCGGCATCGGCGGTCTTCACGGCTGGCAGTGGATGTTCCTGCTCGAAGGCTTGCCGACCATCGTGTTGGGCATCGTGCTGTTCTTCAAGCTTCCGAATCGTCCGTCCGAAGTGAAGTGGCTGTCCGCGCAGGAAGCGCAGGCGCTCGAAACGCACGCGGTCATCGACACGCACGGACACGCGGACCTCACCACGGCAGACTGGCTCGCCGCGCTCAAGCGCCCGACGACCGTGCTGATCGCGCTCATCTACTTCCTGAATCAGGTGGCGTTCGTCGGCCTGTATTTCTTCACGCCGTCGATCGTCGCGCAGATGCATGTGAGCTCGCCGATTCTCGTCGGCGTTCTGTCGAGCAGTGTCGGCATCGGCTTTCTGCTCGGCGTGCTGACCCTTCCGCGCATTCATCGCCGTGTGAGCAACGAATGCGGCTTTCTCGGCGTGCTGACCGCGGGCGTCGTCGTCAGTGCGTGTGCGTTCCTCGCCAGCCGGAATCAGGCAGTGCAGATTACGCTGCTGGGCATCACGGGCTTCTTTGCAGGCGGCATTCTGCCGTCGTACTGGGCCGTCGCGATGAAGCGGCTGCAAGGCGTGCAAGCGGCGGCCGGCCTCGCGTTCATCAACACGATCGGCTTGCTGGGCGGCTTCGTCGGACCTTATCTTTTCGGGCTCGCCGAAACGATGACCGGCAGAAGCGATGCGGGCTTCAACGTCGTCGTGGCTGCCTCGGTGCTGGGCTTGCTGCTGGTGCCGCTGCTCGCGAAATCGATTCACGCCGCGCAGCGTCCTGTCGCCGATGCTTCTCCCGCTCGCTGATGAACCGAACGAATGTCGATATCGAACATGAATACTTTTGAGCTTCTCAAACCGGTCCCGGGCTTGCGCGTACTCATCTCGGGCGCGGCTGCCGGCATCGGCGCTGCAATCGCGAACGCATTCGTGCAAGCCGACGCGCAAGTCTATATCTGCGACGTGAACCAGCAGGCGGTCGATGGCGCCAAAGCGCGCAATCCGAAGCTGCATGCCGGTGTCGCCGATGTCGGCGCGCGCGAGCAAGTCGATAGCGTCATCGACGACGCGCGCTCGCGGCTCGGCGGGCTCGACCTGCTCATCAACAATGCGGGCATCGCGGGTCCGACTGCCGGGATCGAAGCCATCGATCCGGACGATTGGGAGCGAACCATCGCGACGAATCTCAACAGCCAATACTATTTTCTGCGTCGCGCGGTGCCGCTGCTCAAGGAGACGTCGGATCGCCCCGGCATCATCGCGATGTCGTCCGTCGCTGGCCGGCTGGGTTATGCGTACCGTACGCCGTATGCATCGACGAAATGGGCGATCGTCGGTCTCGTCAAGTCGTTGGCCGTCGAACTCGGGCCGAGCAATATCCGCGTCAACGCGATCCTGCCGGGCGTCGTCGAGGGCGAGCGCATGGACAAGGTGATCGCCGCGCGCGCCGAATCGGCGGGCGTCGGCTTCGATGAAATGAAAGCGCAGTACCTGAAGAAGATTTCGCTGCGCCGCATGGTCACGGTCGACGATATCGCAGCGATGACGCTGTTCCTGGCATCGCCGGCGGCGCGCAACATCTCGGGACAAGCCATCAGCGTCGACGGCAACGTCGAATATCTCTGACCATCCGAAAAGCGCAACCGAAGCGGGCGCCGGGCACGGCGGCGCCCGCCGTCACACTCACGCGTGCGCGCGTGCCAGCCATTCATCCAGACCGATGCCGCCGCGACGCGCTTCGCCGGTCGGCACGAGCGAGTCTTCGCTGATCGTGCCGCCGAAGTACGTCGCGTCCGGATCGACGACGATCTCGCGCACATCGCCCTTCGCCTTCAGATACCGGCCGATGATCCGATTGAGCGGCGCACGCTCCGGCCCCGCGATATCGACGATGCCGAGCAGCGGCGCGCCGAGCGCGACATCCGCGACGATCGCGGCGACATCGTCCGCGGCGATCGGCTGAAACTGTCCCGGCGACAGATGCACCTTGCCGTCCTGCATGCCGGCATCGGCGATGCCGCCGAGAAACTCGTAGAACTGCGTCGCGCGAACGATCGAATACGGCACGCCCGCTTCGGCGATCAGTTTCTCCTGCGCGGCCTTCGCGCGGAAATAGCCGTTGTCCGGCATGCGGTCCGTTCCGACGACCGACAACGCCACATGATGCCGCACGCCCGCCGCGGCCTCGGCCTTGCCGAGATTCGTCGCCGATGCGCGGAAGAAGGCCATGACGTCGTCCGGCGCCCACGAAGGCGCGTTCGTCAGATCGATCACCACTTGCGCATCGCGAAGCGCTTCATGCAATCCTTCGCCCGTTACGGCATTCACACCGCTGCGCGGCGAAGCGGCGACGGCCTCGTGACCCTTCGAACGCAGGATCGCGACCGTTTTCGTGCCGATCAAACCCGAACCTCCCATGACGACGATCTTCATGATGCACCTCGTGCTTAAAGTGAAAAGACAGTGAACGTGAAGTCATTGTGTGAGAATCATGGCTTAGCGAAAAGGGACAAGAATCGTCGATCGAACTAGTCCATGAGACATGTCATGCCATCAGCCGACCATGCGTTGAAGATAGCAATCGACCGGCATGAGGCCGCGCCGATTTACCTGCAGATTTGCGAGCGCTTCAAGACGGCCATTGCGGCGGGTCATCTGAAACCCGGCGACCGCGTGCCCGCGTTGCGCGGCCTCGCGACGCAACTGAACATTGCGCGCGGCACCGTCGAAACAGCCTATACCATTCTCGTCGACGAAGGCTATCTGCAGATGCGCGGCGCCGCGGGCACGTTCGTGTCGTCGTCGCTGCCCGAAGCCGCGACGCCGTCGGGCGCGCGCAAGGACCGCGAGCGCGGGAACGCGCCGCGCACGGCACGCGCAACGCGCGCCGAACCGGCGGCCGAGATCGGCCACGATGCGAAGCCGCTGCGTCCCGGTCTGCCCGCGCTCGATGCCTTTCCGCGCAAGGTATGGAGCCGTCTCGTCGCGCATCGCGCGCGCAGCGGCGATCTCGCCACGCTTGCCTATCCCGACCCCGCCGGATATCGGCCGTTGCGCGAACGCATCGCGACATATCTCGGCCTGTCGCGCGGCGTGGCGTGCGATCCGCAGCAGGTTTTCGTGACGAACGGTTATCGCGCGACGCTCGAACTCGTGCTGCGCGGTCTCGCGAAACCGGGGGATCGCGCGTGGTTCGAAGAGCCCGGCTATCTGCTCGCGCGTAACTTTCTTCTCGATGCCGGCATGCGGCTCGTGCCCGTGCCGACGGATGACGAAGGGCTCGACGTCGATGCCGGCATCGCGCTCGCGGCCGATGCGCGTTTCGCGTTCGTCACGCCAGCGCATCAGAGTCCGCTCGGCGTCACACTGTCGCTCGCGCGGCGCATGAAGCTGCTCGACTGGGCGAGCCGCGCGCAGGGCTGGATCGTCGAGGACGATTACGACAGCGAGTTCCGCTACGCGGGCCGCCCGTTGCCGGCGCTGAAGAGCCTGGATCGCGACGATCGCGTGATCTATTGCGGCACCTTCAGCAAGGTGCTTTTTCCGGGCCTGCGGCTCTCGTATGTGGTCGCGCCCGGCCGGGCCGTGGAGCGCTTCGGCCAGGTCACGGCGAGCATGAACGCGGGCTCGCCGTATCTTTATCAGGCGGCCGTGGCGGACTTCATCGCGCAGGGGCATTTCGCGCGGCATCTGAAGCGCATGCGCGCGCTGTATGCGCAACGGCGCGAGTGGCTTGCGACGGCGATACAGAAGGCGTTCGGAGATCGCGTGAGCATCGGGTTGCCGACGGGCGGCATGCATCTCGTCGCGATCTTCCGTGCGGATCGCGACGGTCCCGTCGACGATCTGGCGATGGCCGCCCGCGCGCGGGAGGCGGGTCTCGCGGTGCTCGCGCTGTCCGCGTGGTATCTCAACGGGCGAAGCAAGGAAACGTTGCGCGGTATCGTCGTCGGCTTCGCGAATGTCGCCGATGCCGGCGAAGCGGCGCGTCTCGCGCGCATGCTTCGCCGGGCGTATGACGGTTAGGGCGTGACGGTGTCGCCGTCGGATGCGAAGGGCGCGTGCCTCGCGATGTCCTCGCGCGCGAGATCGAGCGCCTGTGCGACGGCTTCGCTGCCGCGCACGAGGCCTTGGAGCGTCACGAAGCGCAGGTCCTGCAAGCCGATCGAACCGAGCGCGTAACGCAGGTACGGCGTAAGGAAGTCTCGCTGACGCGCAAGCTCACCGCCATGAAATCCGCCGGAACCGACGATCACGAACGTGGGCCGGTCGCGCATCAGACCGACCTTGCCTTCGGGCGTCGAAACGAACGTGCGGTGAATGCGCAGCACGTAGTCGATCCATAGCTTCAGCGCGGCGGGCACGGTGAAGTTGTGCATCGGCGTGTTGATGATGAGCGTGTCGGTGGTTTCAATTTCGCGGATCAATTGTTCGGAGATGTCGAACTGCGCTTCGTCCGGATGGCGCGACGTGATGGCGCGCGCGTAGTCCTGCGTGAGCGGAGGCAGCGGCGTTGCGGCGAGATCGCGTTTCACGGTATCCACGCGCGCACGCTTGCGCAACGTATCGATCATTTCGAGCGCGAGCCGGTAGCCGTGACTCGCGTCGCCGTGCGGGCTCGCGTTGATGAAGAGCACTTTCATCGCGCGCGCTCCTCGCCGGGCACAGCCAGCGTCTGCACAAAATGCATGCCCTTGGCGAGCAGGCCGTTGCGGTAATAAAAGCGCTGTGCGAGCGCCATATGCAGGCCGGTGTCGAGCACGAAGCGGGCGCAGTGTTCGTCCCGTGCGATCCCGCGGACGGTGTCCAGCAAACGGGCACCGATGCCGCTGCCTTGCAGACGCGCCGTGACGACGAGATCGTCGACATAAACGAAGCGTCCGTACAGCGTGTTCGTCTGCGTTCGATACCCGGCGAGACCGAGAATCGCGCCTTCGTCGTCACTGGCGGCCAGCAGCCGATAGCTTTCCTCGCGTTGACGGCGCAGTTGTGCGCAAAACGTGTCGGGGTCCGTAAGGTGCGGCCGGAGTTCCTTCATTACGTCGAAGGCGCGCGTCCAGTCTTCGGGGGTATCGAGGTGTCGAAAAACGATCGATGTGTCCATGCGTGTTCTCCACAATGCATGACACATACATTACCGATGCGATGGCGCAGTCTGAAGGGCCAAGAAACGCGCTTCGGGGTAGGCCATGACGGCGTGCTCGATCGCGCGGGCGATGCTGCGCCGGATCGGAAACGTTCGCCGCTCGACAAGTGCTAGAACCTGCCCGCGCGATACGGAACTGGATCGGTGAAGCACGCTTCCCCGTTCATCAGCTCGCCGACAAGCCTGCCCGTCACCGGACCGAGCGTGAGGCCGTGATGCGCGTGCCCGAACGCGAACCAGAGCCCGCGATGGCGATCCGCCGGTCCGATCACCGGCCGCATGTCCGGCGTGCAGGGCCGAAGCCCGAGCCACGGCGACTCGTCGATGCGCGCCCCGAGGCCGAACACCGGTCGCGCGATCCGCTCCGCGCGTTCGAGTTGCACGGGGCTCGGCGGCCGGTCAGGGCTCGCGAGCTCGACGCCGGTAGTCAGACGCAAGCCGCGCCGCATCGGCGCGACCACGTAGCCGTTCTGGATATCGACCACCGGCCGCGATAGCGCGGCGCGTCCGTCGGGTGCGTAGTGCATGTGATAGCCGCGCTTGGCCATCAACGGGATGCGGTATCCGAACCGGCGCACGAGGTCGCCGGACCATACGCCGAGCGCCACCACCGCCGCCTGCGCTTCGACCGGTCCGCTCGACGCCATGATGCGCCAGCCGCTGCCCGATGGTTCGAGCGTCGCGGCGTCGCCGCTCAGGAAGCGTCCGCCCTCGCGCTCGAACAGCGCCGCATAGCCCTTCGTCAGCGCGCCCGGATCGATGACGCTGCGCGGATCGGTCCAGTGCATCGCGCCCGCGTATCCGCCATCGAGCGATGCCTCCAGCCGATGCAGCGCCTCGGCATCGAGCACCTTCAAGCCGAGCCCGTGCTCGCGCGCGATCCGTTCGGCGGCGCTTGCTTCGCGCTCGAACTGCTCGCGCGAGCGATACGCTTCGAGCCAGCCGGTGGGCCGCACGAGATCGGCGAGACCCGCCCGCGCGATCAGCGCCTCATGCTCGGCCACGCTTCGCTGAATGAGCGGCAGCATGTCGCGCGCGGCGGCGGCCAGACGCGCGGGCGCCGATTCCCACCAGAACCGCGTGAGCCACGGCGCATACGCGGGCAGCGAGCGCAGGTCGTAGCGCAGCGCGGTCGAGCGATTCATCGCGAACTTGAGCACGGTGCCCCAGTCGCGCGGAAACGCATAAGGCACGACCGACGACGCCTCGATCAGGCCCGCATTGCCGAAGCTCGTCGCCTCGCCGGGCGCGCGGCGATCGACGAGCGTCACTTGCCATCCGCGCTGCCGCAGATGCAGCGCCACGCTCACTCCCACGATGCCCGCGCCGAGCACGATCACGTCCTGAGCCATTTTTTCCGATGCCTGATGAAGTGCCTATTTCGCAATGATGTCGCGTTTGAAGTACTTTTGCGACAAAGCGCTCAGTGTGCCGTCTTTCTTCAGCGAGTCGAGCGCCGCGACGACCTTCGCCTTCAACGCCGCATCGTCCTTGCGCAAGCCGATGCCGGTGCCTTCGCCGAGCGTGGACGGGTCGGTGAGGGCGGCGCCCGCGAAATCGAAGTTCTTGCCCTCGGGTTTCGCGAGGAAACCGTCGATGGCGGTCTGCACTTCCTGCACCGCGCCGTCGAGCCGTCCGGCGCTCAGGTCCGCGAAGATCTGGTCCTGGCTCTGGTACGTCACGACCTGCACGCCTTCGCTCGCCCAGTGCTTGCGCACGTAATCCTCTTGCGTCGAGCCTTGCAGCACGCCCACGGACTTGCCCTTGAGGCTCGCGGGTGTCGGCTGCAGCTTCGCGTCGCGGCGCGCGACCATCTGGATCGGCATGACATAGACGGGCGGCGTGAAGTCGATCACCTGCCTGCGTTTGTCGGTGATGTTCATCGCCGAATTGATCGCGTCGAACTTGCGCGCCTGCAGCGCCGGAATCAGCCCGTCGAAGCTGTTCTCCACCCATACGCACTTCATCTTGATGCGCTGGCACACAGCGTTGCCGATGTCGATGTCGAAGCCTTCGAGCTGGCCCGCCGGCGTCTTGCTCTCGAACGGCGGATAGGAGGCCTCGACGCCGAATCGCAAGGTCTGCGACTCCGCGTGCGCCAGTCCAATTGTGAACGCGAGGCTCGCCGCGCCCGCGAAGCAGATCATCTTCCAGTTCATTGTCGTCACCAAGGTCGTTTGTGAACCCGCACCGTCTCTGTCTTGCGCCAGGCGCGCGGAGATGCCCGCGCGCCCAATCGAAATATAGACGAAAAATAAAATAAAAGTCTAGAATGGACAAAATAGTCTACGTCTAAGCAGTCACGAAGCAATCGCTCAACGGCCACGAACCGGAGGTTTTCGAATGATTTCCTTGCCCGAAGAAGCGCGCGAGGCCGCGCCCGGCGCGCAGATTCCTTTCATCGTTCACGAAGAGGAAGTGAGGCGGGCGCTGCCTTCGCTCGATATCCGCGGCGCGCTCGAAGAGATGTTCGCCGCGCTCGGTGATGGCGAAGCCGTTCAGCCGCCGCAGACGCTCACGTTGTTTCCGCGCGATGCCGGCGATTTCATCACCTATCTCGGCGTTTTGGCGAAGCACGAGGTCTTCGGCGCGAAGCTCTCGCCCTACATCGCGCAGCCTGGCGCGCCGATCGTCACCGCCTGGACCGCGCTCATGTCGATGCGCACCGGCGCGCCGCTGATGTGGTGCGATTCCGCGCTCCTCACCACCGAGCGCACGGCGGGCACGACGGCGCTCGCGGTCGACCGGCTCGCGCGCGTATCGAGCGAGCGGCTCGCGGTCATCGGATCGGGAAGCGTCGCGCTCGCGCATCTGCGGCATGTCGCGCCGTTGCGCGGATGGTCGGAGATCCGCATCCATTCCCCGCGCCTCGCAAGCGATGGCGAGCGTGCGGACGCGCTGCGGGCGCTCGATGCGCGTGTGCGCGTCGCGGCGTCGGTTGACGAGTGCGTGCGCGATGCGGATGTCGTGATGCTGTGCACATCATCGGGCACGCCGGTGCTCGCGCTCGATGCGCTCACGAAGCCTGCGCTTATTACCTCCATCAGCACGAACGTCGCGCGCGCGCACGAGATCGACGCGGCCGCGCTGAACGCGCTCGATGTCTACTGCGACTATCGGCGGACGACGCCCGCGAGCGCCGGCGAAATGGTGATCGCGCGGGAGCGTCACGGCTGGTCGCCCGATGCGATTCGCGGCGATCTTGCAGAGCTTGCGCGCGGCGCGTGTCCCGCACCTTCGCATGAGCGCGCGGTGTTTTTCCGCTCGATCGGGCTCGGCCTCGAGGACATCGCGGTCGCGCACGCGCTGTATGTTCATCTCGCGAAGCAGCGCGCGGCGGCCTAGCGGTATCATCGCCATTCGCCGTTCCGAACTCATGCCGACTTCCATGCCCCGACGCAAGACGCCGAAGCCCGATGACGCCGCTCGCGAATCGCTGCTCGCGCGCTACGCGCACATCGCGGACAGCATCACGACGCTCTTCTTCCCCTATGCGGAAGTGGTGATCCACGATCTCTCCGACCAGACCATCGCGTACCTGTCGAACAATCTCTCGAAGCGCGAGATCGGCGACGACTCGGCGCTCGAAGATGTCGAGGAGACCGCGCGCGAGCGCCTCGTCGGTCCGTACGAAAAGCTCAACTGGGACGGACGCCGCATGCGCTGCGTGAGCACGGCGCTCTTCGACGACGCGGGCAATGCCGCGGGCGTGATGTGCATCAATTTCAACATCGCGGCGTTCGACGAGATGCGCTCGACGCTCGATCTCTTTTTGCGTGGCGCGGGCGTCGTCGCGCAGCCTGTCGAGCTTTTCAAGGACGACTGGCAGGAGCGCATCAACACCTTCCTGCATGGCTGGCTGCGCGAGCGGCAGATCGCGCTCAACTCGCTCACGCGCGATCATCGGCGTGAGCTCGTCGAGGCGCTGCACGCGCAGGGCGCATTCAAAGGCAAGAGCTCGGCGAACTATGTCGCCAAGGTGCTCGGAATGGGCCGCGCGACGGTCTACAAGCATCTGCGCGAGATGAAGGACGGCGGTTGAGGCGCTCTGCTGCATCCGCGGCAGCAGAGCGCCTAATCCGTCTTCCTAATGTAACGCTGACCCCCGTCTGACTCATGCTAACGACGACGAGGACATCGTCAAATTTGCGGTCGGGCGTTTGGCGTGTTGCGCGCGCTGGGTGCCAGGATCCTGCCGATCTGCGAGGTGCGCGTGACGGAACTCTCGTCCGTGGTGTCGCTCGAGTTCTCCGTATCGGGGGCATTGCCGCGACGGCGGGACTCGACGCGCCCCTCTCGTCAAACGCGAATCACGATGCATCGCGGCCGCAGTCGCGAAGTATTCACGCTTCGTCCTCCGCAGAAGGACCGCGGTCTACCGCGTTCCAATTCATCGGATTGGCGGTGGTGAATCGAAAGCGTGCGCGTAGTTCCGGATGGGCAGCGCCAAGGTTCAGTACGGCCAAACCTCCCAACTGGTGTAGCAACTCGTCGGTGACCGGCGACTGGCTCTCATCGTCTGCACCGAGCGGAAGGTTCATTGCCGATCCTCGCGCGATTTCACGATCGATCGATCGCTGAACCTCGTCTTGGTTCACCATGCAGATCTGAATTTGCTGCGTATCGGGGTTATAAAAGACGATGCTCACGCGCGGTGGTTTTGCCATCAAAAGCCTCTACAGGTTTGGTAGTTGAAGAATGCGTCCGACGTGCACTTCGCATACGCCCGTAAGTCTTGCGTCATCGCACGAACAAACTGGCAGCGGTCCAGGTCATTCTCGTAAGCGCTGAAGCAATCGGCTTCATCAGTTTCGCTTACAGCGCGGTGACCTGCGAGCTGGAGCGCACTGTCTAGGAACGGCGAGTCGTCAGCATACTCAAAAGGGGCGTCGCCGGAGGGTGATGCGTTCCCATCGAACCCCAACGCAAGGGTGCCGCCTCCCCCCCACGACCACCCCGAGCGCCTGTTGCGCGGCGCTGAGCCAATCGGTCCCGCCGTGGGACTCGCTGTTGCGGCTTCGAATTGCTGTGGCGATACGGCCGTCGGGCAACACGTCACCCGGGTTCGCTCTAAAAATTGCAGGCCCATCTTCGGCAGCTAGTTTGCCCCAGGTTCGAGGCGCGCGTTCGAAATAACTGCTTGACGAAGACGCACGAGCCCGACCAAAAAGTTGAGAGGGCGTCACCGTCGCGTGGCGGTGTCGCGGCGGCTGTTCCGCTGAACCCCCGCTGTATAAGCGCTCTCGTCGGGACGACACGACCACGATCCGCCCGCCTGCAACCGCGTCGCGCAACAGTCGCAAAAGTTCCGAGGGTGGCGCGTGATGAGGCACATAGATGCCTCCAATTCCGCTCAGCAGAAGGCGCACGTCATCGGCCTGCTTCCCCGAAAGATGCACCGACGACGCGTTTTCGATAGCGCGCCGTCCTTCTATATCGCTGACTGTCCGCGCTTCATTGCGCGAAAACATTAGGCAGTCGGTAAATCCAATTGACAAGCGACACGCCATAAACATCAATACGAAATCCGAAAGGATTCAGGATACGACCGCACCTGCCTTCGCGGCTTGGTCGGAACAGAATTCGACAACAAGAGCTGTTCGTCATCATCGTGCGCTAGGCGCCGATGTTCGAAACGAAACACGGTCATGCGTCAAACAAAAGCGTTAGATGGCAACTATTAGCGCAGCGGACTAACCCGACATTGAGACCTACTGCGCGTAAAAATATTGACTTGGCCCAACCTGAGCGCGCAAATCGAATGACGGCATGCCACCTGCGTGCCCCTTCGAGACGCCCACATCGGGTCCGTCGTGGGCGCTTGGCGTTTTCTGACGCGGACGACTTCCATACCAGTGCCGAACATTCGAATCGTGATAATCGCGACGAAGCGCCGAAAGTGGACGGCCTTTACAGATGGCAGAATACTTGCTTCCCAACGCGCTCACTTTGGCTCGCCGGTAAACCGTCCATGCCGAGACCGTCGTTCTCAACTCAACTCTTCACGCTCTGGCTTCTGGTCGCCGTTCTGTGCGGGCTCTTGAGCGGTGCCGTATGGCTCACGCTTTCGTCGGCACTTGGGGAACGCGTGGTCGTCGCGAAGGAGCAGGCTGCTGCAGCATGCGAGGCGGTGGCCTCGCGCTACGACATGTCCATGCAGCATCCCGACGAAACCAATGTAGATCTCATGCACGCGGTGCTCGATCTGGTTCTGATACGGACCGAGGGCATCGAAGGCGGGTTCTGGGCGAAAGAGCCGGCATCCGGCGCGCCGAACGGCTTCCTGGCCTATGCCTTTCCGACCTATGGCGGGAGCGGCATGAAACGAGACGTTCCCGAAGCGGAGACACCGCTTATCCTGCGCACGCTTCAGCACGCAGCCAGCATCCGACAGATGCGCGCCGATGTCGTTTCGAGCGGAACGGACGCCGTCATCGCGATCGCTTGCCCCGTGCCGCGCCACGCGGGCCTGCTGGCCTGGACGCTCACGCGCGCGCGGCCGCCGCTCGGGCCATACGGACAGCGCGCAGCGGCCATCCTCGCCGGCGTGCTCTCGGTCATCGTCGTGCTCGCCGTGTTTCTGGCGCTGACGCTCAAGCGCTGGAAGCACAACCTGACCCGGCTTGAACGCGCGCTTGCGCCAGAGGGCGAGTTCGAGCGCGGCGAACGGCTGGAACGGTTGGGCGAGCGTGATCTGGATCAGATCGTCGAAGCCCTCAACCGCTACGTCGCGCGTGCGGAGCAGCTCAAGCGGGACGCAGACGCACTGAACGCCCAGCTCGCACAGGCCGAACGGTTCAGCACGCTCGGCAAAATGGCGGCGCAAATCGCGCATGAAATTCGCAATCCGGCTGGCGCCATGCGTCTGAAGGCCGAGAACGCGCTGGCAGGCGATGCTGCGCGCCGCGAAGCAGCGTTGAGGTCGATCATCGAGCAGGTGGGCCGTATCGAGTCGCAGGTGACGAGCCTGCTCGCGCTGACGCAGCCCGTTTCGCTGCAGACGCGTGAGGTCAGCCTGCACGCATGGCTCGACGACATTATTCATACGCATGAGCCGGGCGCCGAACGCCGTGGCATCGCGCTCGGCAAAGATGTGGACGTCGAGCAAGACGCAGGCATGCCGATCTTCGATCCCGTGCAACTGGCGCGCGCGCTCGACAACCTCATCCTGAACGCGCTGAGGCACGCGCCGTCTGGCACGCAGGTAATGCTCCGCGCACGCGGCGTCGAGTCGGCGAACGGGAAGCGGCTTCGGCTCATGGTCATCGATAATGGTCCCGGCGTCGGCGCGGCCGAGCGCGAACGGATCTTCGAGCCATTCGTGACGGGGCGGCCCGACGGGTCCGGCCTGGGCCTTGCCGTCGTGCGGGAGATCGCGTCGGCGCACGGCGGACGTGCTTATCTCGACGACGACTCGAACATGACGTGCTTCGTGATCGACTTGCCATGGCGACCATATTAATCACCGACGATGACGATGCCTTCCGCGAAGGACTCGTGGAAACCGTGCAAGACCTCGGCCACCGGGCGATCGAGGCGCGCTCCGGCGAAGAGGCACTGCATTGGCTGCGCGCGAACCCGGCGCCCGAGTGCATCTTTCTCGACTTCCGCTTGCCGGGCGCGGACGGTCTTGCGGTGCTCGAGTCATTGCGTGCGATCGCGAAGCTGCAAGCCGTGCCCGTCGTCATGCTGACGGCCCACGCCACGAGCGACAACACCATCGGCGCGATGCGGCTCGGCGCGTTCGAACATCTGACCAAGCCGGTCGGACGCGATGAGATCGTCGCGCTGCTGGAGCGGATACTATCGGCGCAGCGAAGCTCCCCCCTCACGCCCGCATTCAGCGACGACGTGACTTCTCGCGAGCCGCGACTGCTCGGCGTAAGCGAAGCCATGCGCGACGTGCAGAAGCGCCTGGGCCGCGCGGCGGGAACGAACTCGACCGTGCTGATCACCGGCGAGACCGGGACCGGCAAGGAAGTGGCCGCTCGCGTGCTCCATCGCGCCTCGGCGCGCGCGGAAGGTCCCTTCGTCGCGGTGAACTGCGCGGCCATTCCCGAAGACCTGCTCGAAAGCGAACTCTTCGGGCACGCGCGAGGCGCGTTCACCGGCGCTCAGGGCGAGCGCAAAGGCCGGATCGAAGAGGCGCACGGCGGCACGCTGTTTCTCGACGAGATCGGCGACATGCCGCGTTCCATGCAGGCGAAACTGCTGCGCGCGCTACAGGAACGGCAAGTCACGCCGCTCGGAACGAACCGGACAATATCGGTCGATGTGCGCGTGATCGCGGCAACGCATCGCGATCTTGCCGCGATGGTCGAGGCGGGCACGTTTAGACAGGACCTGCTCTTTCGCCTCAACGTGATCCCGTTGCACATGCCCCCGCTACGGGAGCGTGTGGCCGACATCCTGCCGCTTGCCGAGCACTTTCTGGAAGCTGCATCGACCGAAGCGACGCGCAAGCATCTCTCCGCCGATGCCCAGCGCCTTCTGGCCACTTTCCTTTGGCCAGGGAACGTGCGCGAACTGGCCAACGCGATCGAGCGGGCGAGTGCGCTTGCGCCGGGGCAAGTGCTCACACGCGAAGATTTCGCGTTTCTCGTTGCGGCAAAAGACAAAACCGGCGAGGCAATTCCGCCAGCGCTGCTCGAGCTTCCGCTTACGGAAGCCGTTGCGCGGCTCGAACGCGCGCTGATTACTCACGCGCTGGCTGCGTCGGGTGGCAACCGCGCGGAGGCGGCAAGGAGGCTCGGCATCAGCCGTCAGTCGCTCTATACGCGGATGACGAGTCTCGGAATGTCCGACGCGTCGTCGTAGGGAAACGAGTGTCAACGAATCGGACAGGCGATGTCCGTTTCGTTGACACATCGACGATCTTCGTTCGCGCAAGACGTCGAAGTCTTCAGCATTCTTCGAATGGCATAGCACTTGCAGAACACTCCGCGCCACGCGAAAGGAGTGAAACATGCAATCGACCCAGCCAGCCAATCGACGAATCGCCGTTCGCCTGCTCGGCGCGACGAGCCTTGCCGCCGCCCTCGTGATGAGCGCGAGTTGCGCAGCGCAAACGAGCGCTGTGACGGCGCCGCCGCCCCCGCCGCCGGTCTCCGCAGACGCGCCGCCGCCTCGGCCTCCGGGCCCGGCCCCGAGACCGATCTCCAACGCGGCCTCGATGTCCACGACGCAAGCGACCGTAGCGCGCTTTCTGACGAATCCCGATGGCGATGTCGACGGCTTTCTCGCCAGCGACGGGACGCTCGTACGGTTCCCGCCGCACATGAGCGCGCAACTGACTTCGACGGTTCGACAAGGCGACAGCGTGCAGTTGAGCGGCTGGCGCGATGAAGGCGGCAACTTCATCGCGCAACGCATCGCCGACACGCGAAGTGGACAGCAACTGATCGATCAGCCGCCGATGCCCGGCGCGCTACCACTTCCGCGGGAACTGCGCGGCGCCGGTCTCTCGCGCCTCAGTGCGCAGGGGCAGGTGGCGCACGTGACGACCGCGCCGCGTGGCGAGCCCGACGGCGTGATTCTCTCCGATGGCACGGTCATCAAACTCACGCCTCCGGTCGCACAGCAGTTCGGAAGCCTGGTTCGAACGGGAGCCACGGTTTCGGCGCGCGGCTATGGCACGCGCAATCAATACGGCACGGCGCTTCAGGCGACGTCGTTCGGTTCGCCGGGCAATCTCACGCAGATTTACGACCGTCCGCCGACAGCGCCCTGATCGGCGCAAGCCTGACCTACCCACTCACGCTCATTCAGGAGTAGCGACATGCATTGGATCGATCCCGCCAGCCTTCCCGAGACCCGCGGAAAGGTGACACGTTTTCTGCTCAATTCACACGGAGAAATCGACGGCCTCGTGCTCGGCTCGCGTCAGGTTCATTTTCCACCGCATCTATCGAAGGAACTCGCGCGGCATGTCGCGCCGGGCGATCAGATCCGCGTGCGCGGGATAAAGCCGCGAGACGCGGACATCATCGCCGCTGTCTCGCTGACATCGAAAAGCGGTGTGCTCATTCGCGACGAAGGTCCGCACGCTAACGGCGAAACGCATCAGAGACCGCATGTCGAGCGCAAGGCGATGGAAGCGTCGGGCGAGGTCCTGCTGTCGCTCTTCGGACCGAAAGGCGAATTGCGCGGCGCCTTGCTCGACGATGGCACCTCGTTGCGCATGCCACCGCACGCCGCGGCCGAATTGGCCGATTACCTGAGTCCGGGCGCGCATGTCCACGCCTGGGGGCACGGCGTCAGGAACAGGCATGGTCGGACGATCGAGGTCGATGAAATCGCCCAACTCGTCGACGCGCCCGAAAACGGTTGAGGGCGATCCCAAAGTCTCAAAGCGAAGCCCGCGCTCGGAACCGACCAAGGCCCAACGAAACGGACGTCATTGGTGAACCATGAATCCCTCATACGCGTTAGAAGGGCTGAACTTCTTCATGGCGGACGTGCAGGCGGGCATCGGGCCGTTTCTCGGCGTTTTCCTGCAGGCGCACGGCTGGCATGCGGATGCGATCGGAACCGTGATGACGTTGGGCGGCATCGCCGGCATGCTGGCCACGTCCCCGGCTGGCGCATTGGTCGATGCGACGCATCACAAGCGCGGCGTCATCGTCATCGCAGGCGTGATGACGACGCTTGCATCGCTCGTCCTATGGGTATCGCACAGCTACTGGATGGTCGCTGCATCGCAGATATTCACCGCGGTCACGGGCGCTGCGCTCGGTCCCGCCGTCGCCGGCATCACGCTGGGAATCGTGCGCGAGAAAGGATTCGACAGGCAGTTCGGCCGCAATCAGGTGGCCAATCACGCGGGAAACGTCGTAGGCGCCGCGCTGTCCGGCTGGCTCGGATGGCGCTATGGGTTCGGCGCGGTGTTCGTGCTCGCGGGCGTGTTCGGCGCGATGACGGTGATTTCGACGCTGCTCATCCGGCGCGATGCGATCGATCACGACAGCGCGCGCGGCTTGAGCAGTTCGTCCCCGACCGGGCATGAACAGGCGAGCGGATTTCGCGTGCTGCTGACGTGCCGGCCCATCTTGCTCCTCGCCGCCTCGCTGGCGATGTTCCATCTCGGCAACGCGGCGATGCTGCCGCTTTACGGGCTCGCGGTCGTGGCGGCGCATCAGGGCGATCCGAGTGCGTTCACTGCGCAGACCATCGTGATTGCGCAACTCGTGATGGTCGTCGCGGCGATCTTCGCGAACCGCCTCATCCAGCGAATCGGCTACTGGGGTGTGATCCTGATCACGTTTCTCGCGCTGCCGGCGCGCGGACTCGTGGCGGGAATGTTTATCGCGGCATGGGGCGTGTGGCCCGTGCAGGCGCTCGACGGAATCGGCGCGGGTCTGCAAAGCGTCGCGGTCCCCGCGTTGGTCGTGCGCTTGCTGCGGGGAACCGGACGGGTGAACGTGGGGCAGGGCGTCGTGATGACCGTGCAGGGCATGGGCGCTGCGCTTAGCCCGGCACTGGGCGGCGTGCTCGCGCAGCATTTCGGTTATGCAACGGCGTTCTTCGTGCTGGGAGGCGTATCGACAGGCTCGCTCGCACTCTGGCTCATCTTCGGCGCTTCGCTCAAAAAGGCGTGCGGGATTCACCGCGACGTCGCGCAAGATTCCTCTCTGGCGACATGAATCCGCTTTTCCTTTGCCGGGCCTTGCGCTCGCTACAGACTGCGCGTTGACAAATCCGATCGATCAACCAGGCGCGGCTTGAAGATGCCGACCGTCGAGCCACGCGCGCCATCCGCCGAACGCCGATATGTCTTCGGCGGATTGCACCGCGTACGGCTCGCAGATGAAACCGGCCGTCCACGAACCGTCCGACAGCTCGACCTTGCCCAGCCCGAGCGGAGAAGGAATCGTCGCGAGGAACGATCCGAATTCCGCGCTCGGCATCTCCCAGACCTCCACGGCGATGCCGACGCCATCGTCCGCGACGCGCCACATGCCTGGCCTGCGCGTGCCGTCGGCCGATGCGGGCAACGCGCATAGCCGATAGCAAGGCGCGGTGCGCGTCGCCCGCACGAGACGCGCGCCGCGCGCGACGAGATCGCGATTGAGCGGCAAGCCCTGCATGTGCGCGCCGCATACCGCGACCGTCATGCGATCGTTGGCCGCCGCGCCGTGCGGACTCGCATCGACTTCGCCTCCCCCGACGCAGCGCATGCCGCTTCTGCGCTGAAGCAGATCGGCGACGCCGAGCAGATATTGATCCGTGAACGCGCGGCCGAAGACGGTCACGCCCCACGGCAATCCGTTCTCCATGAAGCCGGCGGGCGCGGCCACCGCCGCATAGTCCAGCAGGTTCATGAAGTTCGTGTAGTAGCCGAGCAGCGAATTCGGGCCGATGGGATCGCGCTCCAGTTCAGCGAGCGTCACCGGTCGCGGATACGTCGGCGTGAGCACGAAGTCGAGCGTATCGAGCGATGCATCGCATAGCGCCTTCAGATCCTGAAGCCGATACTGCGCGCGAAACAGCTCCACGGCAGTCGCGCCCGGCGCTTTCGCCAGCACATCGCGAATGACGGGCAGCACGGCATCCGGCTGCGTCGTCATCAACTCGCCCGTCACGCTATAGCGCTCGGCAACCCACGGTCCCTGATACAGCAATTGCGCGGCCTCGACGAACGGCTGAAAGTCGATCTCGACCGCTTCGCCGCCCGCCGCTTCGAGTAGCGCACGCGTTTGCGCGAACAATGCGGGGCTTTCGCTGCAGCCCGCGAACTCCAGTTGCGCGGGCACGCCGAAACGGAACGCGTGCGGCGTGCCGAACGCACGCGCCGCGTTCCATTGCGGATTGCGTCGGCTGTATGCGTCGCGCGGATCGTCCCGCGCGGTCAGCGCGAGCAGTTCGCTGGCTTCGGCGGCGGTTGCCGTGAAGAACGTCACGCAGTCGAGCGTTCGGCATGCCGGCACGACGCCCGCGGTCGAGAGCAATCCTTTCGTCGGTTTGAGGCCGACGAGATTGTTCAGCGCGGCAGGCACGCGTCCCGATCCGGCCGTGTCGGTGCCGAGCGCGAAGCTCGCGACGCCGAGCGCGACCGCAAGCGACGACCCCGCGCTCGATCCGCCCGACGGATACCCGGGATGCACGCTGTTGCGGCACTTGCCATACGGCGAGCGCGTGCCGTTGAGACCGGTCGCGAACTGGTCGAGATTGGTCTTGCCGAGCGGAATCGCGCCGAGCGCGATCAACTGGCCGACGAGCGTCGCGGATTCATCGGGCGTGTACGCGAACGCGGGACAGCCCGCCGTCGTTTCGATGCCCGCGAGGTCGATGTTGTCCTTGATCGCGAACGGAATGCCGTAGAGCGGCAAACTGTCCGGATCGTGGCCTTCGAGCCGATCGACGAAAGGCGCCATCTCTTCTTCCGTCAGCAGATGGATGAAGAGATTGAACTCGGGATTGAGCGCGGCGGCTTTGTCGCGCAACCGGGCGATGAGCTTGCGCGGCGTGAGCGAGCCTTCGCGATATTCGCGGCGCAGCGTGGAGAGACGCAGATCGAATGTCGACATGGTTTTCCGTTGGATAGATTCAGTGACGTTCGATGACCGCGATGCGCTGTCCCGCGCGCAGCGGAGAACCCGGCGCGACATGGATCGCGGCGACGGTGCCCGCGCACGGCGCGCAGACGGCAATCTCCATCTTCATCGACTCGATGACGAGCAGCACGTCGCCCGCCGCGACTTCATCGCCAGGGGCCGCTTTCACTTGCCACAGGCTGCCCGCGATCTCGCTGTCGATGGCGAGTTCGCCAGCCTTGAGCGGTGCGAGTTCGGTGTCATCGACGAGTGGCGCATCCTGCGCGTCTTCCGATGCGCCCGCTTCGCGCCAGCGCTCGCGTTCGGCCTGAAACGCCGCTTGCTGACGCGTGCGGAACGCATCGATGCTCGACGCTTCGTCTGCGAGAAACGCCTGATAGTCCGGCAAGGACAGCTCCGTTTCCTCGATGCGCAGCGGATAGCGCCCGAGCGGAAAATCCGCGCGAATGCGCATGAGTTCGTCGGCGGACACTTCGTAGAAGCGGATCTGATCGAAGAAGCGCAGCAGATAGTGCTGGCCGCAGAAATCCGCGGTCTGCGCGTAGCGGTTCCACATCTGCAGCGTGCGTCCGACGAACTGATATCCGCCCGGACCTTCCATGCCGTACACGCACAGATACGCGCCGCCGATGCCGACCGAGTTCTCCGCCGTCCACGTTCGCGCCGGGTTGTACTTCGTCGTCACCAGACGATGACGCGGATCGAGCGGCGTCGCGACCGGCGCGCCGAGATACACGTCGCCGAGACCCATCACGAGATAGCTCGCATCGAAGACGATCTTTCTGACGGCATCGATGGAATCGAGATCGTTGATGCGCCGGATGAACTCCAGATTGCTCGGGCACCACGGCGCATCCTTGCGCACCGTCGTCATGTACTTGTCGATCGCGAGCCTGCACGCCGGGTCGTCCCACGAAAGCGGCAGATGCACGATGCGCGACGGCACGCGCAGATCGCCTTGCAGCAGCACTTGCGCCCACGCTTCTTCGACGATCGCAAGCAGAGGCGCGAGCGGCAAGTCGTCGGGCCGGTAATGAATCTGCAGCGAGCGGATGCCCGGCGTCAGATCGACCACGCCGGGAAGCGCCTGCGATTCGAGCGACTGCATCAGCGCATGACCGCGAAAGCGCGATACGAGATCGAGTTCCGCCGGGCCGATTTCGAGCAGCAGATGCGTATCGCCGGACACGCGCGCGACGAGTCTTTCGCGGCCCGATCCGCTATCGAGCACGATGGGCGAGGTCAGCGCCGCACGTCGTTCGGTCACTTCGCCGCGTTCGATATCGAGCGATTCGATTTCACGACGCCGCCGCCGCGCGGCCTCACGCGCTTCGCCGATCTCGACGGGAACGAAGCGCACCTTGTCGCCCGCCTTCAACTGGCCGATCTGCCACAAGTCCGCTTCGATGATCGTCACCGGACACACGAAACCGCCGAGGCTCGGGCCGTCGGGGCCGAGGATCACGGGCATGTCGCCGGTGAAGTCGATCGCGCCGACGGCATACGGATTGTCGTGAATATTCGACGGATGCAGGCCCGCCTCGCCGCCGTCCTCGCGCGCCCATTCGGGCTTCGGCCCGATCAGGCGCACGCCGGTACGGCTCGAATTGAAGTGCACTTCCCATTCGGTATCGAAGAAGCGTTCGATATACGCCGCGCTGAAATACTCGGGCGCGCCATGCGGGCCGTAGATGACGCGGATCGTGCGAACAGGTTCGAGGCGCAGCGCATCGCCGAGCGTCGCGCCTGCTTGCGCGTCGCCGAGCGGATAGACGTGCAGCACGTCGCCGGCGCGGATCGCGCGTCCGCCGTGTCCGCCGAACTGGCCGAGCGTGAACGTGCTGCGGCTGCCGAGATACGACGCGACATCGAAGCCGCCGCGCACGCACAGATAGGCACGCGCGCCCGCGCCGCGAATGGTGCCGAGCGCGAGCGTCGAGCCCGCCGCGACATGGATGCTGGTGTGCATCGGCTGCGCGATATCGTCGAGCGTGACGGGAATGTCAGCGCCCGTGATCGCGATCACCGCATCGGTATTGAAGCGCAGCGTCGGGCCGCTCATCGTCACTTCGAGCGCGGCGGCGTCGGCGGCGTTGCCGATGAGACGATTGCCGAGGCGCATCGAGCGGTCGTCCATCGGTCCCGACGGCGGAATGCCGACCGCCCAATAGCCGAGCCGGCCCGGATAGTCCTGCACCGTCGTCTGTGTGCCGCCGCTGACGACGTCGATCGTGCTCGCGCGATACTTCAGCGCTTCGAGGCAGCGCGTCCACGGCTCGCCCGACGCGAACGGCGCGTCGCCGATGATCTGCCGCAGATAGTCGCGATTCGTCTCCACGCCGTAAAGCCGCGTGTTCGCGAGCGCCTCGTCGAGCGCGTGGCGCGCTTGGTCGCGCGTCGGCGACCACGCGATGATTTTCGCGAGCATCGGATCGAAGTAGGGCGGCACTTCGCATCCGGCTTCGATCCACGTATCGATGCGCAGCGCGCGGCCATCGGCTTCGGGGAAGGCGACATCGGTCACGAGGCCGGGGCTCGGCTTGAAGTCGCGGCCCGGATCTTCCGCGTACAGGCGCGCCTGGATCGCGTGGCCGCGCGGCTTCAGGCCCGCCATCAGCGAGGAAAGCGGCGCGAGCGTTCCAGCGGCGAGTTCGATCATCCAGCGGACGAGATCGACGCCCCAGACCTGCTCGGTGACGCCGTGCTCGACCTGCAAACGCGTGTTCACTTCGAGGAAATAGAACCGTTCCGCCGCGCTGTCGTAGACGAATTCGACCGTGCCGGCCGACCGGTAATCGACGGCCTTCGCGAGACGGATCGCGGCATCGCACAGCGCAGCCGATACGCCTTCGGGCAACGATGGCGCGGGCGTTTCTTCGAGCACTTTCTGATTGCGCCGCTGCACCGAGCAGTCGCGCACGCCCAATGCGATGGCGTCGCCTTGGCCGTCGCCGAAGACCTGCACTTCGAGATGCCGCGCCCGCTCGATGTACTTCTCGAGGAACACGCCCGCGTCGCTGAAGTTGTTCTCGCCGAGACGGCGCACGGCGTCGAAATGCGCGCCGAGTTCGCCCGCGTTCCAGCACACGCGCATGCCGATGCCGCCGCCGCCCGCCGTGCTCTTCAGCATCACCGGATAGCCGATGCGCTCTGCCGCAGCGAGCGCGGACGGCAAGTCGTCGAGGAGGCCCGTGCCTTCGAGCATCGGCACGCCTTCCTTCGCGGCGATTTCGCGGGCGGTGTGCTTGAGGCCGAACGCGCGCAATTGCGCGGGCGTCGGTCCGATGAACGCGATGCCCGCCGCTTCGCACGCTTCGCCGAACGCCGCGTTCTCCGACAAAAAGCCGTAGCCGGGATGAATCGCCTGCACGCCTTCGGCACGCGCGATGTCGAGGATCTTCGCCGTGTCGAGATAGGTCGTCGCGGCGGGACCGTCGCCGAGCGAATGCGCAATCGAGGCTTCGCTTACATGGCGGCTAGCGCGATCCGCTTCGGCATACACGGCGATGCCGGTGACATCGAGCGCGCGCAAGGTTCTGAGAATGCGGCAGGCGATCGCCCCGCGATTCGCAATCAGGATCTTCTCGAACATGGAAAGGGAAGGGTCGTTCGGAGGCGGGCCGTCCCGCCGTGAGCATGGCGAGCCGCGGTCGTCCGCGGCCGCGATCGCTTCAGCGATAGCTTCGGTTCAGTTGTTCGCGCGTGGTCGTGCAGCAGCGTCCCGAGCGAACGAGCATGACGTGATAGATCCAGCTGCGAATGCGCTTCAGTTCCATATGATCAGCTCCGCGGGTGTCGGGTTATAGGCGTTGCACGGATTGTTCAGTTGCGGACAGTTGGAGATCAGCACGATGACGTCCATCTCCGCGCGCAGCTCGACATACTTGCCCGGCGCCGAGATGCCGTCTTCGAAGGTCAGGCCGCCTTCGGCCGTCACCGGCACGTTCATGAAGAAGTTGACGTTCGCGCCGATATCGCGCTTCGCGAGCCGTCCGTCGTGCGCGCATGCCCGCAGGAAGTTGTCGCGGCAGCTATGCATGTAGCGCTTTTCCAGCGCATAACGCACCGTGTTGCTCTCTTGCGCACATGCGCCGCCGAGCGTGTCGTGACGGCCGCAGGTATCGGCGACGATCGTCAGCATCGGATTGCCGAGATTCGAATACAGCACCGAGCCGGACGTCAGATAGAGGCTCTGCTGCCGACGCAACGTGCGTTGCGGATCGAAGCGTTCGCGCGGATCGTGAAGGCTGTAGAAGAGCGTATCGACGGCCTGATTGCCCTCCAGATCGACGATGCGCAGCGTCTGCCCCGCTTTCACTTCATGCAGCCACGGTTCGCCCGCGGCGAGCGTTTCGCGATACACCGCGCTTTCTGGATGTTTTTCACTGACGGTAAGCGCTTGGGTCATGTTGCTCATCTCTCAGGTTCGCTCAAAGGAAAAAGCGTTCGGTGTTGATGAAGCCGCGCACGTTCTCTTCGCATGCGGTACGGCAGATTTCCGCGACTTCGGGATGCGATTCCTTCAGTTCCAGCTTGACGGGCTTCGGCGAGTATTCGGGATGCGGGTCGAGCGGATGCTGGATCGCGGTCAGCACGACGAGCGTGTTCATCGGCGCATACAGTTCGACGTAATCGCCCGCTTTCGAATTGCCGGGCACGAAGGCGAGCGCGCCATCGCTCGTCACGTCGATGCGGCTGAAGAGATTGAGCGTCATCAGCAGGTCGGAAACGTCGAGGCCCCACTTGCTCATCTCGACGAGCAAGTTGTCGGTGCCATTGCGATAGAAGCCGTTGCGCAACTCCTGATAGCGGCCCGCGCCGTATCGTTCGAACACTTCCTGCGCATTCGATACCCCGCCGATGCTGTCGTGCCAGCCGCATGTATCCGCGACGATGGCGGCCAGGACGCGCCCCATGTCGGAATAGAGGCAATGGCCCGTGGTGAGCTTCGCGGTGTGCTGGCACTTCAGCGAATCCGGCAGATTGAGCCGCTCGCTCTTTTCGGCCGCGTTGACCATCATCACGCTGACGTTCGCGCCGCCGCGAATATCGGTGATGCAGAGCGACTGTCCGCGCTTGACGATCAGCGATGCATGACCGCCACCGGGGACCGTTTCTTCGAGTAACACTGTCATGGCGTAGAGCTTCCTTTAGTCGGAGACGAGTTCGATGCTGGATGCGCCCTGCACCGCGGCCTGCGCCATATGCACCGCCGATGCCGAGGCGCGCGTGCGGTCGAGCGGAATGTCGTAGGTGATGCGCGCGCCGTACGCGCCGGGCGCTTGCGGATCGACGCGCACCTTGTCGAAGACGAGCACGCGGCTGCCGAGCGTGAAGCCTTCCTTGAGGTCGTGCGTGACCATGAAAATCGTGAGCTTCGATTCGCGCCACAACTCCGACAACAGCACATGCATGTCCTTGCGGATGCCGGGATCGAGCGCGCCGAAGGGTTCGTCGAGCAGCAGCACGCGCGGCTTCATCATCAGCGCCTGCGCGATGGCGAGCCGTTGCTGCATGCCGCCCGAAAGTTGCTGCGGATACTTGTCGAGCGCCGCGCCAAGACCCACGCGTTCGAGCATCGCGGCGGCTTCGTCGCGTGCGGCGCGTCGTTGTGCGCCGAAGAGCCGTCCCGTGAATTTCGCGCGCGGCAGTTCGAGACCGAGCATCACGTTGCGCAGCACGCTCAGATGATCGAAGACGGAGTAGCGCTGAAACACGACGCCGCGATGCGCGTCCGGTTCGGCGGGAAACGGTTCGCCGTCGAGCAGAATCTCGCCGCGCGTCGCCCGTTCCTGTCCGAGCAGCAGGCGCAGAAACGTGGACTTGCCGCAGCCGGACGCGCCGACCATCGAACAGAATTCGCCTTCCTTCACGGTGAGATTCAGCCGTTCCAGCACGACCTGATCGCCGTAGTTTTTCCATACGTTGTGAACGACGATCATCGCGCGCCTCCGCCGTACCACGGAAAGCACCACTGCGTGAGTCGACGCAGCAGTTCGTCGGTGAGCCACGCGAGCAGCGTGATCCACGCGACGTAGGGAAGAATGAGATCCATCGACAGATAGCGCCGCACGAGAAAGATGCGATAGCCAAGCCCGTCGGTCGATGCGATCGCTTCCGCTGCAATGAGAAAGAGCCATGCGGCGCCGAGCGAAAGCCGGATCGCGACGAGCAGACGCGGCAGAAGCTGCGGCAGCACGAGCCGCAGAACAAGCGTCCAACTGTTCGCGCCGAGCGTCTGCGCCTTGATCCACATCTCGGCCGGGATTTCAGCGGCGCGCGCGTGCAGATCGCGAATGATCATCGGCGTGATGCCGATGACGATCAGCACGACCTTCGACAGTTCGTCGAGACCGAAGACGATGAAGAGAATCGGCAGCACGGCGAGCGGCGGCACCATCGATATGACGGTGATGAACGGCGAAAGCGTCGCGCTTGCGAGCGGAAACGATCCCGTCGCGATGGCCGCAACGAGCGCGATCGCCGCGCTCACGACGAGCCCGATGCCGAGCCTTCGCAAGCTCGACGCGGTATCGGTCCAGAGCAGATACTCGCCGGTGCGTTTGTCTTCGGCGAAGGCGGCGGACTTCATCGCATCGCTCATCTGCGTCGCGCTCGGCAACAGCTTGTCGTCGGGATTGTCGGCGAGCCGCATCGAAGAGCCGGTGAAATACACCGCGAGCAGCACGACGAACGGCAGCAGTAACAGCATCAGCGCGCCGGTCCTGCTCGGATGTCGATTGATGAGTCGCATGTTGACCGCCATGTAGTAGAACCTGAAGCGCTCAGAGCTTGCCGGCCGCCGCCATCTCGACGTAGGCCGGATCGAAGCGCAGCTTCACGTTGTTCTTGTTGCCGACGACGACGCCCTTGTCGAACGCCATGCCGACGGCATCCGCGCTCTTCGCGTCTTGCCCCAGCAGGCCGTGATCGAACGAGAACTTGGCGACGCGCGTCATGATCTTCGGCATGTCGGGGCTGGTCACGAATTCGAGCGCGGCCTTCGGCGTGTAGAAGAGGGCGGTGGTCGAGAGCTGGCCTTTGAAGTTGGCGAGATCGGTGCCGGACGCCTTGGCCATCGAAGTCAGCGCGCTCGTGGTTTCGGGGGAATCGCCGTGCATCAGCGCGACCATCTCGAACCATGCGCCGGTCAATGCCTTGCCGAGCGCCGGGTTGTCCTTCAGCGTCTTCGTATTGACGACCATCATGTCCATGATCTCGCCGGGAATCTTGCTGGAGTCGAAGACTTCGGTGACGTTCGGCTGCGCCTTCAGGTCGGCGAGCATCGGATTCCATGTGACCGTGTTATGCACGGTGGGCGTGGCGAATGCGCCGGAGATATCGGCGTCGGACGTGTTGACGACCTTGAGGTCGCGCTCGCTCATGTGCGCGCTTTCGAGTGCGCGTGCGAGCAGATAATGCGAGACCGAGAACTGGACGAGGTTGATCTGCTGGCCTTTGAGATCGGCGATCTGCTTGCCCTTGCCCTTCATGAGCACGCCGTCGTTGCCGTTCGAGTAATCGCTGACGATCAGCGCCGTCGAGTCCACGCCGCCCGAAGCCGGGATCGTGAGCGCGTCCATGTTGGTCATCGCGCAGCCGTCGAACTTGCCGGCCGTGTATTGATTGATGGACTCGACGTAGTCGTTCAGCTGGACGACATCGATATTGATGCCGTACTTGTTCGCCCACTTGGAGACGATGCCCTGCGTCTTGGCCTGGCCCCACGGCATCCAGCCCGCGTAGATAGTCCAGCAGACCTTGAAGTCGTTGCGCGGCGCGGCGGATGCGGCGCTGGACGCGAAAGCGGCGACGGAGAGTGCGGCGATGCCAAGAAAGCGAGCGAGCTTGCGCATGAGGTTGACCTCGAAGGAGACGGTTGGCGACGGCAAGGGAGCAGCGCGACTCATCGCGTTCTCTCCCGGGCTTTTATCCCGCCGTGTAACCTCGCCTGAGGTCGACAGCTCTCGGACCAGCATCCGCGTGAAGCAGACCGGAACCCTAGCCGTCCATTTCCAGATTGTTCGATGAACCGGATGATGCGCCGGCTCCTTGCCATCCCCTCTAAGCGGGAATCGTGCCAACAGTTTTTATGGCTGCTGGCGGCGTTGCGCAGGTTCGGACGGAGCGCATTGCCCATCCGCGGTGAAAGCGGCGCACGTTTGATGTATCGGCTGCACCAACATCGGGCGTCATCCTTGGTTGCCAGCAAACGTTTCCTTGGGTAGACGCGCGAAAACATCGGCGCAACGCTTTGAGCCGATGCGTCGTTGCTTGCGATTTTCTTGGCATGAATGTGGCGCGGACAACATAGCCATTACCGGTTATTACGGAGAATCCGTCTCGTCGTACAAATAAAAACGAAGCGTTTAAAACAGACCGTCTGAAGGCAGCACCATAGCGGCCAAAGACATACGGGGAAGTCATGCAGCGTGAGAAGAACAACGCGCCTGTCAAAGGGCGGGTCATCGCAGTGTGCATCGGGGTTTCGATCGTCGCGATCAATGCGAATGCGCAGGATGCGGAAACGCAGCCGGCCGCGCACGTGAACACGGCGTCTCAGGCTCAACCGCTCATCTCGCTGCCCAGCACGCCGACGCCCGGTCCGGTCGGCAACACCGGCGAATTGCCGGCCGCCAATGGCGCGCCTCTCACGCCGCGCGGCACGGTGAATGCCGCATCGTCGCTCGACAAGAGCGCCACCCTCGCCGGCACGGCACGCTCGCGCACCGTCGATATCGAAGGCAAGCAAGCGCTCGACGATACGCTCGGCGGCGTGGTCACGACCGACACGGTGACGCTCGCGGGGCAGGACTTCTACACCTGGTTCGCGCAGGCTTGGGGCGCCATCCCGCTGTCCGAGCGCTACATCGTTTCGGTGCACGAGCGGCCGTCGCCGCGCTACGGCAGTCTCGTGTGGGTGGAGTACGGCCAGCGTCGCGTTTTCCAGGCGTTCCTGCCGATTGCGCGCTCGAACGTGAAGCCGATTGCCGAAGGCGCGGCGCAGATCGCCTTTCAGAACGTGATGCAGGCGGACCTGACCCGTCTGCTGTTCCGCGACGCCGACATGGCGATGGACGAACTATAAAAAAATCGCATCGTAAGAAAATCGATGCAGTAAGGCCAAAAAATACGGGGAAACCGCAATGAAAACGAATGCGCTCTTGAAACGCGCGTTGCTCGCTTGCGCGCTTGCGATGCCGGTTATCGCCGCGCAAGCCACATCGCTTGTGTATGAACCGGTGAATCCGAACTTCGGCGGCAATCCGCTGAACGGGACGAATCTGCTCAACGAGGCGAACGCGCAGAACAAGTACAAGGATCCGTCGACGGAGAACCTCGGTACGAGCAGCCAGTCCACGCTCGACCAGTTCAACACGCAATTGCAGCAGGCGATTCTGTCGCGCGTCGCGTCGTCGATATCGAGCTCGATCGTCGGCACGGACGGCACGCTGCATCCCGGCACGATCAACACGGGCAACTTCTCGATTGCGATCACGCAAGTTACCGGCGGCAATCTGCAAGTGACGACGACCGACAAGACCACGGGCGCCTCGACGACCTTCGTCGTCGGCAACGGACAGTAACGCGAGCGCGCATACGACATGAACAAAGAAGCTATCACGACACTGGCGACGCGCGCGGCACTGGGCGCCACGCTCCTTGCAACGATGCTGTTGACCGGCTGCGTCACGACGCCGATGCCTTCGGCGGGCAACGCGACGCTCACGCCGCCGACGCGCGTGACGCGCGACCTCACGCACCTGCCGCCGCCGAAAGGGCGCATCGTCGCGGCCGTGTACGGTTTTCGCGATCTGACGGGCCAGTACAAGCCGTCGCCGGACAGCTCGTTCTCGTCGCAGGTGACGCAGGGCGGCGCTTCGTTTCTCGTGAAGGCGATGCGCGATTCCGGCTGGTTCACGCCCGTCGAGCGCGAAAACCTTCAGGACCTCCTGACCGAACGCAAGATCATGCGCGCGCTGGAAACGCCGGACGACAAAAAGAACGCGATACCGCAGATCGGCGCGCTCGCACCGGCGAGCATCGTGCTGGAAGGCGGCATCGTCGGTTACGACACGAACATTCGCACGGGCGGCGCGGGCATCGCGTATCTTGGTATTTCGGCATCCCAACAATATCGCGTGGATCAAGTGACGGTGAACCTGCGCGCCGTGGATATCCGCAACGGCACGATACTCAACAGCGTGTCGACGACCAAGACCATCTATTCGATTCAGGTCGATACCGGCGTGTATCGCTTCATCGGCTTCAAGGATCTGTTGCAGGCCGAAGCCGGCATGACGCGCAACGAGCCGCAGCAGCTGTGCGTGAACGAAGCGATCGAATCGGCGCTCGTGCATCTGATCGTGCAAGGCGTCGCGAACCAGTCGTGGGCGCTCAAGGACACGAAGGACTGGTACGACCCGACGATGCAGCGATATCTGCAGGAAAACCAGGGCTACGCGCAGACGATGGAAGACGTGAACCCGTCGTATAGCCCGGTGAGAATCGATCCGCCGAAGACCATCGGCAGTTAATCAGTCTCAGCGAAGGAGATCAGCATGAAAGCATCGCGTGCGCCAATGCGCGCATCGAAGGTCGCTGTGTGCGCGGCGCTCGGCGCGGTCGTCTCGCTCGCGGTGTATGCGGCGGACCTGTCGTCGGTCTCGGATTTCGGTCCGCCGGAACCGGGCTTCGGCGGCGCGACGCAAGTCGCTCGCGTGTCGCAACACGGCCAGGGTAATCGTCTCGACGCGATTCAGGCCGGACATAACGGCTTGATGGCCAATCAGATCGGCATCGCGAACGCGGCGGCGACGGCGCAGGCCGGCAACGACAACTGGACCGTGCTTCAGCAAAGCGGCGCCGCCAATCTTTACGCCGGATATCAGTCGGGTCAGTACAACCGGTCGATCGCGATGCAGAACGGCAGCGGTAACGAAGCAACGGTCACGCAGGTCGGGAATTCGATGTCGTCGTCGGTGACGCAGCTTGGCAACAACAACGAGATTTCGATCTTGCAGAGCAGGAACGGTTCAGGATTATCGGTTACGCAGACGGGCGGCGCCCGGGCTGCGGTTCTGATGAAGTAGGCAGGCGAGGAGACCACGCAGTACAGGTAGGTGTGTGAGTGTGCAGGGCCGGGCGTCAGCGGGGGTTGACGTCCGTTAGGGTTACGAATCTACGTGCAAAAAACATCAAGTCAACGAGGCATAAAAATGAAAGTGAAGGCAATCATCATCGCTATGGGTCTGGCAGCATTGGCATCGACGTCGGCTTTTGCAGCGTCGGTCGGCGAAGGCGCGATCGTCGAGCAGTACGGCAACGGCAACACTGCTGGCGTGACGCAGACGGCGTCCAGCCATGACCGCGTGAAGGTCCAGCAGAACGGCGACGGTTCGAGCGCGACCGTTACTTCGAGCAACGGCGGCGCCAACGTGACCGACATCCAGCAAAACGCGGCACGCGTTTCGGGCGAATCGAAGCTGAGCGCGACGCTCACGCAGCAGCAGGCGATCGGTGAAAAGACCACCATCAAGCAAACGGGCAGCAACAGCACGGTGAACGTGACGCAGACGGCTTCGTCGTACGACAAGGACACGGTCACGCAATTCGGCAAGAACGACTCGGCGACCATCGATCGCACCGGCTCGAGCTGGAACACGGTCAACGTCGATCAAGGCACCGGCAAGACGGCAGGCGTGAGCGACGGCGCAAAAGCGACGGTCACGCAGACGACCACGATCGGCAACCGCGTCGACATCCTGCAAGGCAACAAGAACGGCATCGCGACCGTGACGCAGACGAATGGCGGCTACAACTCGGCTCGCATCGATCAGATCGGCGATCATAACGACGGCAAGATCGAGCAGGTTTCGGAAATCGGCGACAACGTGTCGATCAGGCAGGCCGACTTCGCCCGCGCGCAAGTGCATTCGGAAAACGGCGGCGGCAACACGACCACCATCGACCAGAGCGGCGCAGGCGCACCGCACTATGCGCAGGTGACGCAAGGCAACGCGACCAACGAAACGACGACGATCCTGCAAACCGGCTCGGCCTACAACACGGCATACGTCGATCAGTATCGCGAAGCCAACGATCACACGTATGTCGTTCAGGCGGGCGATCGCAACACGGCGGCCGTTCATCAGACGGATGGCGGCAGCAACCTGGCAGCCGCGGTGCAGGTCGGTTCGAACAACAACATGGATCTGACGCAACAAGGCGCGTTCGAATCGACGCTGCTGGCCGGTCAGGGCGGCGGCTTCAACGAAGCGAAGGGCAAGCAGTCGGGCTCGCACGAAGACATGACGCTGACGCAAGTCGGCTACTTCAACTCCGCGGATGCTTCGCAAGCCGGTGCGTATAACACGGCTTCGATCGTCCAGATCGGCAACGCCAACTACGGCTCCGTGACTCAGAGCGGTATCGGCAATGCGGCTGCGATCACGCAGGGCGGTTCGTTCAACAAGGCTGTCGTCGTTCAGAAGTAAGGAACGCGGCGCAACGAATGGCGGTATGGCGGGCGGCGAGCGGTTCGAAAGTACCGCTCGCCGCTGTTTCATTCACGCGATGTCGCGAATCGGCCGATCGGTGCCATCGGCCGTACACGAGCCCAAAATTCTAGCCCGGCAATTCACGAGGAAGCTGACTGTATTCCGCCTGTTTCGATCTCGGCACCACTGACTTTTTGTCAAGTAATCATGTCGCTCATCCGAGGCGACAATAGATGCGTCGGCACTTGTGCGCCACGCAGGCGCTCGCCCGTTTCGCAGTCGAGACGCATCAGCGTCACAGCACAATCGCAAGGGGTCAAACGATGCTCACCTGCTTCGCAGTAAGCCATACCGATGACGACCAGCTCGTTCAATCCGCCGAGCACGAGATTCTTCAGGCGATTGCCGACGAAGCCGAAGTAAGTTTCGAGCCGGGCTTTGCGGGCAAGAGCTACCTGGACGTTCCGACCAATGCGGACGCACGCGAGGCAATGACTGCACGCCTGGAACAGAACGATATGTCCTTCAGCGTGGTTACGCGCATCGCTTATTAGGCGTGGATCACGAAGCGCGATGCGATCGCGGACATGCCGTCGACGCGCCGAACGTTCGTCTTGCGATGTGGCCCAGCACGCGCTCACGTGCGCAACGACCTCAACCCCGCACGCACTTCCCCGGCGAACAGGTCCGGCTGTTCCCACGCCGCGAAGTGTCCGCCCTTGTCGAGCCGGTTGTACCAGATGAGGTTGTGATAAGCGCGCTCCGTCCAGCTTCGCGGCGCCTGATAGTTCTCGCGCGGGAACACGCTCACGGCCGCGGGAACCGATACGTCGGCGGCCGCAAGGAAGTTGAAGTGCGATTCCCAGTAGAAGCGCGCGGACGAGACACCCGTGTTCGTCAGCCAGTAGAGCGTGATGTCGTCGAGAATGTCGTCTCGCGTCATCGCCCCTGATGATTCGCCGTTGACGTCGCGCCCGAACACCGCCGAAGTCAGCGCCGCCGCAGGCTGCACGTAGCCGTCGCCATGATCGAGCAGCCATGCGGCAAGACCTGTCGGCGAATCCGCGATGCCGTAGAGCGTTTGCGGGCGCGTGCCCATTTCCAGCGCGTACGCCCGGCGTTTTCTTGCGGCGCTGGCAAGCTGCTCGTACGCGTGCTTTTCTTCATCGTTGAGGCCCGCAGGTGGCGGATCGCCTGCCTGCAGCGCTTTGGCGATATCGGCGGGAACGGTCGCCGGGAAGTTGACGTGAATGCCGAGCAACTCGGGCGGCGCCTGCTTGCCCATCACGTTGGCGACCACGCCGCCGAGGTCGCCGCCTTGCGCCGCGAATTTGTCGTATCCGAGCCGCTTCATGAGCGTGACCCAGGCGCGTGCGGTGCGCTCGGGTCCCCAGCCGGTCGCCGTCGGCTTGCCCGAGAAGCCATAGCCCGGCAGCGACGGGATCACCAGATGAAACGCATCCGACGCACTCGCGCCGTGTGCCGTGGGATTGGTCAGCGGATCGATGATCTTGAATTGCTCGATCACCGATCCGGGCCATCCGTGCGTGACGATGAGCGGCATCGCGTTCTCGTGCTTCGAGCGAACGTGGATGAAGTGGATGTCCAGCCCGTCGATCTCGGTGATGAAATTCGGATAGCCGTTCAGTTTCGCCTCGCACTTGCGCCAGTCGTAGTCCGTGGACCAGTGGCGCGCGAGTTCCTGCATCATCGCGAGCGGCACGCCTTGCGATTCGTCGGAAACGGTCTCGCGCTCGGGCCAGCGCGTTGCCTTGATGCGGCGGCGCAGATCGGTGAGTTGCGCTTCGGGAACATGCACGCGAAGCGGACGAATCGCTTCCTTGTCGTTATTCGCGGTCTTCGCGACTGAGACGATCGATGAGTTCGGTTCAGCAAACGCGAGCTTGTTCAGCGATGCCGCTGCGATACCGGCCGCCGCAACCTCGACGAAGCGGCGGCGCGACGGCGACTTGGGAAGCGTCTTGTTATATGACATGAGAACTCCTGATGAAGGCAAAGCTATTTCGGCGGCTGACTCCGTCACGCGTACTGCGCTTCGAACACGATCGTTCGGCTCGGATCGCGTTGCATACGTAATACGTCGAATCCCGCTGCTGGCGCGGCTCACTGCTGCGCGATGGACGTATTGAAGCGCGCCGACGTATCCCGTGCGTGTCGAAATCGAGGCGTTGTGTAATCGCGCGTATCCGCAGCCGCCGCCGATACGTTGCGATACAAGGTGGCGGCAGTCGTCGACTTGGTTGAGCGTGTCAGCTCTCCGGGTCGTACCCGAACTCGCGGAGTTCCTGCGCACAGCGGCAGGCTTTGGCGATGTCAGCGGCCCATTGGACGGCCGCTTCGCGCGATGGAAGTTCCAGCACACAGAAGCCGCCGTCGAACTCTTTCGTCTGCGGATACGTCCCGTTCGTGACGGTGCCGTCGGCGGCGACCATCTGCGGCGTCACGTTCCCATTGATACCGCCGCCGAACACATAGACGCCCGCTTCCTTCGCCTCTCTGATGACCGCGCGTGCCGCTTCGCCGACCGCGTCGATGTCTTCATCGGAGACGTTCATCGCCGATGCAGGGAAGGAGATTAGGTACTTCGTCATCGTTTGATCCTCCGGGTGTGAGTCGGCCTCCCGCGTCGAAAGGCCACTGGAACGGCGCGAAAAAAGAATAAAAATCGCATCGAAAGATTACTAGGCTTTCAATCGGGCCGAGCGAACGCGTCTTACCTAAGGTGCCGATAAAAACGCGCGCTGCAAGGTAAGCGGACGATCTTCGCAATGCGGCCCTCAAAGAACCGTTGCGCCCATTCTGACGAAGAACGCGAATCATGGGCGCCGTATCACGGCGCGTCCCTTCGATCGAGGCTGTATTTCTTCGGCGTCCCGATCACTGCGAGCTGACCTGATGGCGCGCAGACGACGAGCGTGTTCAACACGCGCTTCCTGAAGACCCCTTACTCAATGGCCTTCCAGGAAATCCCTATCTCTTCAAAGGAGGTTGAAATGGCCGGTGATATCAACATTCGTGAACGTGTCGTGATCTTGCCCGAGACAGGCGCATTCGCCGAGGCGCGGCGTCATCCCGAATCCACATCGAGCCGCCGTGTCGTGCATGTCTACGGTTCGCGCGTGATCGTGATGGAGGAATCGGCGGAACCCGCGGCAAAGGCGCTGGCGTACGAATCGCTGCAGGCATCCGCGATGGTGGTCGACTCGCTGTCGGCGACGGAGCAGTTGGGCTACAACGCGTTCGCCTTGCGCGAATCGAGCGCGTATCGGACCGCGAAGTCATCGCGTCCGCGCGAGGGCGAATCGTGGGATTCCAGCGAGGAAATGCAGTATTCGTGTACGCCGCCCGAAGACTCCAGGGAGCGCGCCGAAAGGGCGATGGCGCAGGCGGGCGCGCCGACGAGCCAGCGTCTGACCGGCTCGGTCGCGGTGGGAATCGTGATCGTGGAAGGACCGAACGACAATCTCAAGTTTTCGCAGGACGAGCGTACGAAGGTCGTCGCCGAAGTGCAGAACGGACTGAGCTGGCTGGCGACGCAAAACCCGGAAGGCTTGACCTTCAAGTACGACATCAAGATCGTCGCGGTGGAGGTGCAGCCCGGCGCGGACACGCTGACTTTCGATGAAAAAGAGACGCTGTGGCGCGATCCCGCGATGACGCAGCTCGGCTACGGCACGGGCATGGGCGCGGTGACGGCGTACATCGAAAAGCTGCGCACCGATCTCGGCACCGACTGGACGTATTGCGGCTTCTTCACCAAGTATCCGCTCGGGCATTTTGCTTATGCGTCGATCGGCGGCCCGCGTCTCGTGATGAACTACGACAACGATGGATGGGGCCCCGACAACATCGACCGCGTATTCGCGCACGAAAGCGGGCACATTTTCGGCGCGCCGGACGAATACGCGGCGAGCGGCTGCAACTGCGGCGGATCGTGGGGCGTGTACTTCAAACCGAACGCCAACTGCGCGAATTGCGCGCCAGGGGGCGGCGTCGATTGTCTGATGAAGGGCAACACCTGGAACATGTGCGTGCACACGCCGTTCCATCTCGGCTTTCCGCTCGTTACACAGACCTACACCGGCGTATGGCGGCAGGGCAACGACGCGCACTATCTGTGGGTCAACGCATCGTGGAACAGTTTCGTCGCGAAATGGCAGCAACTCGCGGAGCAGAATCTGCGTCTCGCCGATCTCAAGATCACGCGCGAGAACGGTTCCGAGCGATTCCACGGCGTCTGGCGCGAGGGCACGGGCGGCTATTACCTTTGGGTCAACGCGAATCAGGCGGACTTCATCACCAAATGGCAGGAGCTGGGCGCCCAGGGGTTGAGGCTCGTCGATTTCGAAGTGCAGAACGTCAACGGCACGCTGCTGTATTCGGGCGTCTGGCTGCCCGGCGACGATGGTTACTATCTCTGGATCAACGCCGACTGGAACAGCTTTGTCGCGAAGTGGCAGCAGCTCGCGGATCAGAACCTTCGTCTCATCGATCTCAAGATCGTCGATGTGGGCAACGAGCAGCGCTTCTTCGGCGTGTGGCGGCAGGGCACGGGCGGTCATTATCTCTGGGTCAATGCGGACTGGAACAACTTCGTCGCGAAGTGGCAGGAGCTCGCCCTGCAGAATCTGCGTCTCGTCGATATCGAGATTACGCAGTCCGCGCAAGGTCAGCGCTTCTCGGGCGTCTGGCTGCCCGGCGCGGATGCGTACTACCTGTGGTCCGGCGCCGACTGGCAGCACTTCGTCGCGAAATGGGAAGAGGTATCGGCGCAAGGCATGCGGCTCGTCGATCTCGACGTAGTGCCGGGCTCCGGCGCGCAGAGTCCGACGCCATCATCGGTCGCGGCTTCTTACGGCGGCATGGCGAGCGCATCGGCATCGGCGTTCGATTCTTACGAGGATGGCAAGGGCGGTCCCGGCGCAGCCACGCTGGCAGGGGAAGCGGGCTATGGAATGGGGAGCGTGAACGGCGAGGGCACGGCGGTATCGGCCCCGGATTCGGGCAGGCTCGCGGGCGTCGGCGGCGGTTCGTCGAACGGCGGCGGCCTCGCGTCGACTTCGACCGCGACCCGCACCCCTACCGCCGGCGGCGGCAACGCGTTCGGCGGCGGATACTTCGGCGGCAGTCCGCAACCCGGCGATGCGCCCGCGCCGCAACCGGAACTCACGATGGAAGCACTCGGAGGCGGATCGGTTTCCTGAGCGCGATGGGCTAGGGGTCCACGCGGCCGATGCGTCACCGCTTCGGATCGGGCGGTTGCATCGGCGGCGTGTCCCAGTCGAGCTGATCGCCACGGCGCGTCTTGACCTGGCCGAGCCGCGACATCCATGCATCGACGAAAAGCGCTTCGGTATCGTCGAGCCCGTTCGACTGCTTCACCGACGATTCCGCGTGCGTCAGCACGCTGGCGACGCCGTGCATCGACGCGATGCGTGGAACGGCCGAAGCATCCGCGGTGCTCACGTAGACGCGGTTCGAGATGGATTGCGTCGGCGGGGCGGCGCGCATGACGGCATCGCGCTCGGCGGCCGATATGGATAACTGGAGAATGACGAGGACTTCGACCATGACACGTTGCTCCCGCGCGCGATGCGCGTAGCCAAGTGTAGGGCTGGCCGCATCCGGTCGCAACGCAGCGGCATGGATACTCGCGATGCTGCCCGACGAACTTATGGGCTCGTGATGGCGGATTTTGTCCGCAAAGATGACGCATAATGCTCTTTCCTGCGCGGTTGACGGGGCATTATGATGATTGCACGTTCAATCATCGAGGCCAAAAATGACCGCTGACCAACGCCGCTCCGCTCTCGTCATCATCGACGTTCAGGAATCGTTTCGCCACATGCCCGACTGGTCCGACACGGATCTGCCGGCTTTCAAGGAAGCCGTACTGCGCCTCGACCGCGGCGCGCGCGAAGCCGGCGTTCCGGTGGTTCATATCTTCCATGTCGGCAAGGCCGGACCGTTCAAGAAGGAATCGGGCTTTGTGAAGCCGCTGGACTGGTTGCCCGCTTCGCCCGATGTCGTCTTCGAGAAACACACGCACAACGCGTTCACCGATACCGGCCTGGACCTGTGGCTGCGCCGGCGCCAGATCGATCATCTGGTGATCGCGGGCATCCGCACCGAACAGTGCTGCGAGACGACGACGCGAGTCGCCTCGGACATCGGCTATGCCGTCGACTACGTGACCGAGGCTACCCTCACGTTTCCGATGACTCACGCCATCAGCGGCCGCGTCTACTCGACGTCCGAGATCAAGGCGCATACGGAACTCGTGCTGCAGGGACGCTTCGCGCGCATCGCCACAACCGACGACGCGCTCGCTGCGTGGCGCACGGCAAAAGCTGCATGATTCCGCCGATATCCGTATGGTTCGTGCTGACGCCGCCCGTGCTGATGCTCGACTATGCCGGCCCGGCCGAGGCGATGCGAATGGCGGCCGAAGCCGGCGGGCCGTTCGCGCTGCATCACTGCGGCCCGCTCGAGCGCGCGGCGACGTCGCTCGGCACCTTCATCGACGGTATCGAACCGTTGCCCGACAGGCTGCCGCGGAACAGTCTCGTCATGGTCGTCGGCAGCACGGAGTCGCCGGAGCCGGGCGCGAACGCGCCGTTCGATACGGTCGCGCAGTGGCTTCGATGCGCCCCGGCCGAAGACACGCGCATCGCCAGCATCTGTTCCGGCGCGCTCCTGCTTGCGCGCGCGGGGCTGCTTGCGGGACGGCGCTGCACCACGCACTTCGGACTCGTCGATGAACTCGCGCGCGCGGAACCGACCGCGCGCGTGCAATACGACTGCCTGTTCGTCGATGACGGCGACGTGCTGACGAGCGCCGGAATCACCGCGGGTATCGACCTGTCGCTGTATCTGATCGAGCACTATGCGGGAGCCGAGCGCGCCGCCGATATCGCACGCCGTCAGGTGGTCTATCAGCGCCGTGCAGGCGACGACGTGCAGCTTTCGCCGTGGCTTGCGCATCGGAATCACATGCATCCGGCGGTGCATCGCGCGCAGGATGCCATCGCGCAAAACCCTGCGCGCGACTGGAGCGTCGCCGAACTCGCGCGTGCCGCGCATGTGAGCCAGCGGCATCTGAGCCGCCTGTTTGCGGAGCACGCGGGCGTCACCGTACTGGAGTATCAGCAGAGTCTGCGGGTGGCGAGCGCGCAGCGCTTGCTCGCGCAGTCGGACTACAACATCGAGCGCGTGGCGGAGGAATCCGGTTTCGCATCCGTCCGGGATTTTCGGCGCGTGTGGCGGCGGTATCACGACGTGTCGCCCGCGCGGTTTCGCAGCGGTTCGGAGCTCGAATCTTCTGTCGACTGAACGCATCGGAACCCGCCGCCGGGCATATCTCGCCGCTTCCAGCCTGCCGTTTTGCCGCTGTCCACAGTCGGAATCTGGCAAGCATGGAGCCGGGGCTGCACCTCGACTATCGCGTCGTCTACCGCAGGGGCCGCCCCGGCATCGCGTTTCACGATGGTGCCTTGCCGAAATAGCACGTACAACGCAGTGCGTCTGGCGCATGATGCTCTCACAACACCGACCCGCCGAGCATACGCAAGCGTTCGCAAACGGCGCATTCACGGAGTGAGACGAAGCGATGCAACTCGAACAAGGAGCGGGTCGCCCGCGCACGCTTTACGACAAGATCTGGGACCGTCACCGGGTCATGTCGCGTGACGACGGACAGGATCTGTTGTTCATCGACCGCCATTTCATTCACGACGTCACCGCGCAGTCCTTCGATCTGTTGCGTCAGCGCGGCCTGACGCCACGCTCCCCCGAGCGCATCTTCGGCACGGCGGATCATTACGTTTCCAGCGTCGCAAACGACCTGTCCGCGGTTGCCGACCCGGAGCGGCGCGGCATGATTCAGGCGCTTCAGCGCGACGCCGCCGAGTCTCGGATCACGCTGTTCGACATGGACGATTCCCGTCGCGGCATCGTTCACGTGGTCGGGCCCGAGCAAGCGTTGAGCTTGCCCGGCATGACCGTCGTCTGCGCCGACAGCCACACATCGACACATGGGGCGATGGGCGCGCTTGCTTTCGGAATCGGCGCGACCGAGGTGGCTCACGTGCTCGCCACGCAATGCCTGTGGCAACGCAAGTCGGGCAACATGCGCGTCACACTCGATGGCAGCCCGGGCACGGGCGTCACCGCCAAGGACCTGATTCTCGCCGTGATCGCCCGGATCGGCGTGGCCGGCGCCGTGGGCCACGTCATCGAGTACGCGGGCTCCGCGATCTCCGGCCTGTCGATGGAAGGCCGGCTGACGCTCTGCAACATGACCATCGAAGCTGGCGGGCGAGCAGGCATGATCGCACCGGACGAAACCACGTTCGCGTACATCGCGGGGCGTCCCTACGCACCCGATGGCGATGCGTGGGACAGCGCGATGTCGCAATGGCGCGACTTGTTCACCGATCCGGGCGCGCCCTTCGATCGGGAAATACACATCGACGTCTCCGACATCGCCCCTATGGTCACGTGGGGCACGACGCCCGAATACGCCTGCGGCATCGACGGACGCGTTCCCGATCCCGCGCGACAAGCCGACCCGGATCGACGCGCGGCGATGTCGAAAGCGCTGAACTACATGGGGTTGCCTCCGAACGCGGCGCTGGAAGGCGTGGCGATCGACAGGGTGTTCATCGGATCGTGCACGAACGGGCGCATCGAGGATTTGCGCAGCGCGGCGGAGGTGGCGCGCGGCCGCCGCATCGCATCTGGCGTCGAGGCGTGGGTCGTGCCGGGCTCGCACGAGGTACGGGCGCAGGCCGAGGCGGAAGGACTGGACCGCGTGTTCAAGGAAGCCGGTTTTCAGTGGCGTTATCCCGGCTGCTCGATGTGCCTTGCAACCAACGGCGATATCGCCGCGCCCGGGCAGCGTTGCGCTTCCACTTCGAATCGCAATTTCGTGGGCCGTCAGGGACCGGGGGTGCGCACGCATCTGATGAGTCCGGCCATGGCTGCTGCCGCTGCCGTGACAGGGCGTCTGACCGATGTGCGCCGTCTCCTGGGAGCATGAAATGGAAAGCCTGATTCACCTCGATGCGGTCGCCGTCCCGATCGCCGGCATCGATTGCGATACGGACCAGATCCTGCCCGCGCGCTTCCTGCAAAAACCCCGCTCCGACGATTTCGGCCAGTTCCTCTTTCGTGCGCTGCGCTTCGGTCCGGATGGCGCCGAGAAGCCTGAGTTCGTGCTCAACCAGGCGTCGTTTCGCGAGGCGCGCATCGTGGTGGCGAACCACAACTTCGGTTGCGGCTCTTCGCGGGAGCACGCGGTCTGGGCGCTGTATGACTACGGAATCCGGGCGGTGATCGCCCCGAGCTTCGGCGATATCTTCTTCATCAACTGCCTGAAGAACGGGCTGCTTCCGATCGTGCTGCCGGAGAGCGTCGTGCTTCCGCTCCTGGAAAGCCTCGGCAGCAGGGCAGTCAGCCGGATCTCCATCGACGTGCCCGCGCAGACCGTGACGTTACCCGATGGCGCTTCGCATCCTTTCGATATGGAGCCCTTCGCGAAGGAATGCCTGCTGCGCGGCATGGACGAGATCGATTACACGCTTTCGCATCGAGACCGCATCGATGCATTCGAGCGCAATCGTGCCGATGCATGGTGAGGCGCGCGCTTTCCAAAACGACCTGGAGGAGTTCAGATGAAGATTGCAGTCATGCCCGGTGATGGCATCGGTCCGGAAGTAGTGGCGCAGGCGCTCAAGGTGCTGCAAGTCGTGGCGCCCCATGCAGAGACCCAGGAGGCGCATATCGGCGAGGCCGGCATCCGGGCGCACGGCGTGCCCCTTCCGCAGCCCACGCTCGACGTGGCGCGCAAGGCCGACGCCATCCTGTTCGGTGCGGTAGGCGTCGCGGACGAAGCAGGGATACCCCGCGAGCGTCGTCCCGGAACGGGTCTCCTGCAGTTGCGCGAAGCGCTCACGCTGTACGCGAACTTCCGTCCGGCGTATATGTTCCCGGAACTGATCGGCGCTTCGACCTTGCGGCCGGAAGTCGTCGATGGACTCGACATCGTGATCGTTCGCGAGCTGAACGGCGATGCCTATTTCGGTCAGCCGCGCGGCTTCGAGACCAACGAGGCAGGCGAGCGCGTCGGCTTCAACACGATGCGCTATTCGGAATCGGAAGTCGAACGCGTCGCGCACGCGGCTTTCCGCGCCGCTCGTCGACGTCACCACAAGCTGTGCTCGGTGGACAAGGCCAACGTGCTGGAGGCGAGTCAATTGTGGCGCGAAACTGTCACGCGCGTCGGGCGGGACTATCCGGACGTCGAACTGAGCCATCTCTTCGTCGACGCCGCCGCCATGATGCTGATGCGCCGGCCCAAGCAGTTCGATGTCATCGTCACGGGCAACTTGTTCGGCGATATTCTGTCGGACGCCGCGGCCATGCTGACCGGATCGATCGGCATGCTGCCGTCGGCTTCGCTGGGCTACGACCGCAAAGGGCTGTACGAGCCCGTGCATGGCTCGGCGCCGGACATTGCAGGCAAGGACATCGCCAATCCGCTTGCTGCCATCCTGTCGCTCGCGATGATGCTGCGCGAGAGCTTCGAGATGGAAGACGCCGCCGAGCGCGTCGAACAGGCCGTGCGGGCCGTGCTGTCCGCCGGCTACAGAACCGCCGATATCCATCAGGAAGGTGCGCAAAGCGTCGGCACCCGTGACATGGGCGATGCAGTGGTCGAAGCCTTGCAGAAAGAAGTCGTTTAGGGCGGATCGCGGCCTGGACCGGCTGGCAGCGCGGCGTCACGATCACGCAAGGCCAGCCTTGCAGGGCAGTTTTCGCACCCACATCCCTTGAAAGGGAGGAGACAACCATGAAGCTGAAACTCGCAGTTGCACTGTGCGCAGCCGTGGGACTCGTTTGCGCATCGGCCACGGCAGTGGCGAAGGACACGCCTGAGAAGCCCGAGCTGCACATCGCGGCGGCGTCGACGGGCATCACATACCTGCCGATGCTCGTCGCCAAGCAGCGCGGCTATTTCAAGGACGAGGGGCTCGACGTAACCATCGCCGCATTCTCGGGCGGCTCGAAGACGCTGGAGGCCTTGTTGGGCGGCAGCTCCGATATGGTGGCGGGCGCGTACTCGAACACGATCACCATGGCGACGAAGGGTCAGCACCTCGTCGTGGTGGCCGCACAAGTGATTTGCCCGGGATGGATCTTCGGCGTATCGCAGAAACACGAGACCGACGTCAAGTCGCCCAAGGATTTGAAGGGCATGCGAATCGGCGTGAGCGCGCCAGGCTCCAGCACGCACATGGCGGTCAACTACATCCTGCACAAGGCGGGGCTGCAGCCTTCGGACGTATCGATCATCGGGGTAGGGCAGGCGGCCGGCGCCGTTGCGGCGGTGCGTGCGGGGCAAATCGATGCGCTTATCGTCAACGATCCCAGTGCCACGATCCTGACGAAAGACGGCAGCCTGAGACCGCTCGAGAACATGCGTACGGCGGACGGCAACGTGAAGGTGTTCGGGGCGGACTATCCCGAGTCGAGCGTATTCGCGACGCAGGACTTCATCGACAAGAATCCGAAGACGGTTCAGGCAGTCGCCAATGCGATCGTGCGCGCGGAAAAGTGGATCGCCACGGCGACGCCGCAACAGGTCGCCGACAACGTGCCGCCGCAGTTTCTGGGCGACAACAAGGCGCTCTACGCCGAGGCCTTCACGAACAGCCGACGCTGCATCGCGCAGAACGGGGAAATCACGGCCAAGGGCGCCCAAACGGTGCATGAAGTGCTTGCGGCCTTCGACCCGGCGGTGGCCTCGGCCAAGATCGACCTCGCCACGACCTACGACAATCGATTTGTCAGAAAGGCGGCAGAGGTCCAGCCATGAGCACCGCCGCGTATAGCGTCCCGCTCGACAGCGGACAGGCGGAAGCGCGCGAAGCGTTACGCTTCGACAACGTGACCTGCACTTTTGCCGGCAACGGCAAGAGAGCGCAGACCTACACCGCGGTTTCCGGCGGAAGCCTGACGATACGAGACGGCGAGTTCGTCTCGATCGTCGGTCCTACGGGTTGCGGCAAGTCGACACTGTTGAACGTCGCCGCCGGGCTTACCCGGCCTTCGTCGGGCAGCCTGAGCGTGTTCGGCAAGAAACTGACTCACGGTCTCAACACGCAGGCCGCCTACCTGTTCCAGGTCGATGCGCTCATGCCGTGGAAGACCGCCGAAGAGAACATTGCCATCGGCCTGATCTTTCGCGGGATGCCGCGCGAGGAAGCCTTGAGCGTCGCCCGCGGCTGGCTCGAGCGAGTAGGGCTGCAAGGTCATGGGAAGAAATATCCGCATCAGATGTCGGGCGGCATGCGCAAGCGGGCCGGTCTCGCGCAAGCCCTGGCGCTCAATCCCCGCATCATTCTGATGGACGAACCGTTCAGCGCGCTCGATATCCAGACTCGTCATCTGATGGAAAACGAGCTGTTACGGCTGTGGTCGAACGACCGCAAGTCCGTGATGTTCGTGACTCACGATCTCGAAGAGGCGATCTCGCTTTCCGACCGGGTCATCGTGCTATCGGCGGGACCGGGTACACGACCTATCGCTGAGTTCGAGATCGATCTCGAGCGGCCGCGCGAGATGTCGGAGATCCGGATGACGCAGCGTTTCCTTCAACTGCACACCCAGATATGGGACGTGCTTAGAGGCGAGGTTCTGAAAAGCTATGCGCGCAATCGAGTTTAGTCCAGGCAATCGCTTCACCGTTCTGGCGACGCGGCTCGCAATCCTGCTCGGCGTCCTGTTCATCTGGTGGCTCGGCACGTATCAGAAATGGCTGTCGCCGTTCTTCTTCGGCGATCCGGTAGGCGTGGCGCGTCGCATCGTCGAGTGGTTCGTCACGGGCTCGGTGTTTCGCCATCTGTACACGACGCTGCTCGAAACGATGCTTGCGTTCGCAATCGGCACGGTTCTGGGTTTGGGATGCGGTCTCTGGCTTGCCCTTAGCCCGTTTCTGGCGGTCGTGTTCGATCCGTTCATCAAAGCGATGAACTCCATGCCGCGCCTGATTTTCGCGCCGATTTTCGCGCTTTGGTTCGGGCTGGGCATCTGGTCGAAAGTCGCCTTGGGCGTGACGCTCGTCTTCTTCGTGGTCTTTTTCAACGTGTTCCAGGGTGTGCGCGAAGTGAGCCCGACCGTGCTCTCCAATACGCGGATGCTCGGGGCGAACTCGCGTCAACTGATGAGGCATGTGTATCTGCCATCGGCGACGAGCTGGGTGTTTTCGAGCCTGCACAACGCGATCGGCATCGCGTTCGTCGGCAGCGTGGTGGGCGAGTATCTGGGCTCGGAGAAAGGCGTTGGCTATCTGATTCTGCTGGCCGAAGGCGTGTTCGATATCAACTCGGTCATCGCGGGGATCCTGGTGCTGACCGTGTTCGCGCTAGTGCTCGATACGGCCGTATCGATGATCGAAGACTATCTGCTGCGCTGGCGCCCCGTGGCCGGACAGACCGTTGCCGCCAGCGCGTGAATGCGCGATCCAACCTGAAGGGACTAAATTGCAGACGAACACAATCAATCTGGCGGACCGCGTCGCTGTCGTGACGGGCGGCGCCCAAGGCATCGGTCTCGAAGTCGGCCGCCGGCTGCTCGAGTCCGGTGCGCGACTCGTGGTCTGGGACGTGAATCCTGCTGGCATCGAGCAGGCCCGTACTCAACTGCGCCGGCACGACGTTCACTTCGAGCGCGTCGACATTGCCGATTACGCGAGCGTGCAAGCGGCTGTCGCGACAACGCTGGAATCGATGGGACGTATCGATATCCTTGTCAACAACGCGGCGATCGTCGGCCCGAATGCGCCTCTGATCGACTATCCGATCGATATCTGGAAGCAGGTCATGGAGATCGACGTGAACGGCACGTTCCATTGCTGCCGTGCGGTGGTCCCGGAAATGGTCCGTCAGAACTACGGCCGTATCGTCAATCTCGCTTCGGTCGCCGGCAAGGAAGGCAATCCGAATGCGGCGGCCTACAGCTCGGCGAAGGCCGCGGTCATCGCAATGACGAAGTCGCTGGGAAAGGAGCTGGCACGTCACGACATCGCGGTCAATTGCGTGACACCGGCCGTTGCGCGCACGCCCGGCGCGATGGAGCAGGCGCCCGAGCATATCGAGTACATGCTGGGCAAGATTCCGCGGGGCCGTTTCCTCGAACTGAATGAAGCCGCGGCGATGATCGCGTGGCTCGTCAGCGAAGAAAATTCCTTCACCACCGGAGCGGTTTTCGATCTGTCCGGCGGGCGCGCCACCTACTGAAGCGAGCATACATATGAAGCTGTTGCGCTACGGTTCACCGGGCGAAGAGAAGCCGGGCCTTCTCGATGCCGATGGACATATCCGTGACCTGTCGAACCATGTTGCCGATATCGCCGGCGACGCTCTGCTGCCGGATAGCCTCGCACGCCTGAAAGCGCTGGACATTGCGTCGTTGCCGCGCGTGGAAGGCAATCCGCGTCTGGGCCCCTGCGTGGGCGGCACGCGCAAGTTCATCTGCATCGGCCTGAATTATTCCGACCACGCAGCGGAAACCGGCGCCACGGTGCCGCCGGAGCCGATCATCTTCATGAAGGCCACGAGTGCGATCGTCGGTCCGAACGACTCGATCGAGATTCCGCGCGACTCGCTCAAGACCGACTGGGAAGTCGAGTTGGGCGTGGTCATCGGCACGACGGCCAAGTATGTCGGCGAGGCCGATGCGATGAACCATGTCGCGGGCTATTGCGTCATCAACGATGTGTCCGAGCGCGCGTTTCAGGCGGAGCGTCAGGGCCAATGGACCAAGGGCAAGTCGGCGGATACGTTCGGTCCGACCGGGCCCTGGCTCGTCACCGCGGACGAAATTCCCGACCCGCAGACGCTGCCGATGTGGCTGGAAGTCAACGGACATCGCTATCAGAACGGCAGTACGGTCACCATGGTGTATGGCGTGCGATATCTGGTTTCATACCTGTCGCAGTTCATGTCATTGCAGCCGGGCGACATTATTTCCACGGGCACGCCGCCCGGAGTCGGCCTGGGGCAGAAGCCTCCGGTCTATCTGAAAGCGGGCGATATCGTGACGCTGGGTATCGAGGGCCTCGGGCAGCAGCGCCAGAACGTCGTGCAGGGTTGAACGCTTCGCGGCACGGTCGCGCGAGAAATATTCGACGGAGACAAACCATCGTGACAGCGCTTTGGCGTCAGGTTTCCATTGCATTGGCAATCTTCGCTGCCGTCTCGACTGCATCGGCCGCGAGCGGCGCGCCTGTGCCGGAGAAGCCGAAGCTGCATCTGGCGGCGGCGGGCGTCGGCTTTCCTTACCTGCCGTTCGTCATTGCGGACAGCCGGGGCTACTTCAAACAGGCCGGGCTGGATGTCGAAATCGGCGTGTTCAGCGGAGGCGCTAAGGCTCTGCAGGCGATGATGGGCGGAAGTGCCGACATCGTGGCAGGCGCCTACTCCAATACGATAACCATGGCCGCCAAGGGGCAGAAGCTGGTCTCGTTCGTGACGCTGGCCTCGTGCCCCGGATGGGTGTTCGGTGCGACGCGCGCGAGCCACGACAAGGTCAAGACTTATGCGGACCTGAAAGGCATGCGTATCGGCGTGAGTTCGCCCGGATCGAGCTTTCATATGGGCGTGAACTATCTGCTGAGCAAGTCCGGCTTGAAGCCCGGCGACGTGTCGATCATCGGCGTGGGTTCATCTGCCGGAGCGATCGCTGCGGCGCGCAGCGGTCAGATCGACGCGTTGATGAGCAACGACCCGGTCGCCACCGTTCTGCAGGGCAGCGGCGATCTGTTTCCGTTGGCCGTGATGCGAGACCCGGCCGGCACGCGCGCGACACTGGGCGGCGACTATCCGGAAGCGGCCATGTACACGACGAGAGATTTTCTCGTCAAGTATCCGAATACCGTGCAAGCGGTGACGAATGCGATCGTCGAGGCCGAGCGCTGGATGGCGCATGCAACGCCCGAACAGGTCGCCGCCGCCGTGCCGCAGCAATATGCGCTGGCCGAAAAGGATGTCTTCGCTCGTGCGTACGCCAACATGCGAAGCTGCATTTCGCGCGACGGCCTGATGACGGACGCCGCCGCGCATACCGTACACGATGTCCTGACCGCATTCGATCCCGAAATCGGCAAAGCATCGATCGACCTGAAGACCACATACGACAACCGTTTCGTCGAGAATGCGGACAAGCGTTGAACCGAGGAGACCAGACATGGAGAGCGACATCCGCATCCTGGCGGAGGGCCTGATGTTCCCCGAGGGACCGGTGGCGATGGCCGATGGCTCGGTCGTGCTGGTCGAAATCGAGCGCGAGACGATCAGCCGCGTATCCGTCGACGGCAGCGTGAGCGTCGTTGCGGAAACAGGCGGAGGGCCGAACGGTCTCGCTGTGGGTCCGGACGGCGCTTTCTACATCTGCAACAACGGGGGATTCCTGTTCCGTACCGTTGCGGGGCTCAATCGCACTCGGCCGGGTATCCATCCAGGCTATACGAGTGGGCGGATCGAACGGTTCGACCCGCGCACGGGCACGCTGACGACGCTCTACGACCGCTGCGGCGATCAACCGCTGTGCGGGCCGAACGACATCGTGTTCGACCACGAAGGCGGTTTTTACTTCACTGATTTCGGCAAGAACCGGCTGCGCGATCGCGATCACGCGGGTCTTTATTACGCGCGAGCCGACGGGTCGATGATCGTCGAAGTCGCGTATCCGCTTACTACCGCGAACGGCGTCGGTCTGTCACCCGACGATCGCGTGGTCTACGTCGCCGAAACAGAAACGGCGCGCTTATGGGCGTTCGACCTGGAGGAACCCGGCCGGGCGCGCAAGCATCCGTATCCATCGCCGCACGGCGGACGTCTCGTGTGCGGGCTTCCGGGCTACCAGCGATTCGACAGCCTGGCCGTGGACGCGGCAGGAAACATTTGCGTAGCGACGCTCGTCACGGGTTGCATCACCGTGGTCGCGCCGACCGGCGAGGTGATGCGGCAAGTCATGGTCCCCGACGGCATGGTGACGAACATCTGCTTCGGAGGCGCCGACATGAAGACAGCGTATGTCACGATGTCCGGCACCGGGCGTCTGGGTGTGCTGTCGTGGCCGGAACCCGGATTGAGGCTAGCTTATTCGTGATTGCCGGGCTGCTGCTGCGCGCTTGCGAGCAGGTGTTTGAGGAAGAGCTGGACGGGTGCGGGAAGAGACTCCGCCTCACGCACGCAGATTTTCCAGTGCCGCTCGGCCCACGGTTCGTCCAGCAGGACAGCAACCAGCGGCGCCGAGCTGACGTAGCGCTCGGCGTGATGCTCGGGCACGAGTCCCACGCCAAGGCGCGCTTCGACCATGCTGCGCACCGGCTCGAAGCCATTGACCCGGATAGACAGCTTGAGCGGATGGTCGAGGTCTGCCGCCGCGCGCAACACCAGCGAATTCAGATAGCTTCCTTCCTGAGGCCCCACGAGCGGATATCGCGCCACCTCGCGAAACTTGAGACGGCCGGCACGGCCCAGCGGATGATCGGGCGGCATGATGACCACGAGGCGGTCGCTTCGGTACGGATAGACCTGCAGGCCGGCAGTTACCGTGGTGCCGCCGAACACGCCGATATCGGCAGTGTTTTCGGAAACGGCGCGCACGACAGCAGGGCTCAGGCTCTCCTGAAGGTCGATGCGCAAAGCTGGATGGAGATCCAGGAAATCGCGGATATCCTTGGCGATGTACTGGACGATGGTGGAGAGGCTGGCGTGTAGCCGGATCTGACCGCGAACGCCTTCCGCGTGGTCGAGCAATTCGCTTTCCATCTGCTGGATGTCGCGCAGCAGCGTCCGTGCGTGTTGCAGCAGTGCTGCCGCCGCGACGGTCAATTCCAGCCCCTTGTTGCTACGCACGAACAACGCCGTCTTGAGGATGTCTTCGAGCTGCGACATGCGCTTGCTGAGCGCCGAAGCCGCGATGTTCTCGAATTCCGCAGCCCGCGCGATGCTCCCGTGTTCGCAGACGGCGACGAAAAGCTTCAGCGATTGGAGGTCGAAGCGCAAGTGAATCTCCGGGGACGCGATCGCTCGCGCCGCGACGTTTTCATGACGCGAGAATAGCCATGGAGCCGGCAGGAAGTCAATCGAGCGCAGCCGTCAGGGTGTCTGCAACCCGCCGTCCATCAAGCGCGTCTGCGTCCATAGCGTGACGTTACGCTCGCACGGATACTTCGCCGCTTCACGCTCATCGAGATCGACGCCCAAGCCCGGCTTTTCGTTGGCATGAACGAAGCCGTTGCGAAACTGAGGAAGTCCCGGGAACACATCGAGCAGTGCCTCACGCGGACCTTTCAGTTCCTGAATCACGAAGTTCGGCGGCTCGGTGCCCGACCATTCCTGCACGCCGAAATTACGCGATGCAAGGTCGATATGAATGTTCGCTGCGTGCGCGAGCGGCGACATGTCGCCCGGACCATGCCAGGCTGTCCGCACGCCGAATTGCTCGGCGAAGATCTGCAGTTTTCGCGCCGCGGTGATGCCGCCGATCTGACTCAGATGCACGCGAATGAAGTCGATCAACCGCTCCGTAATCAGAAAGCGCCATTCATACGGATTGTTGAATAGCTCGCCTTGCGCCAGCGGCGTCGTGGTTTTCTCGCGCAACTGGCGCATCCATTCGCCTTCTTCGAGCGCGATCGCATCTTCGAGAAAGAACAACTCGAAAGGCTCGAGCTCGCGGGCGAAGCGAATCGCCTCCACCGGCTTCAGACGCTCATGCACGTCGTGGCACAACGCGACATCGAAGCCGATCTTGCTGCGGATGCCATCGAACAGCTTGAGCGTGTCGCGAATGTACTTGCGGCTGTCGAGGTAAATGCCGTCCGCAGCGCCTTCCGGCGCATTCGATGGCGCGCGGCCGAATGCGCCGCCGCCGTATCCGCCGCTTTGACAGCGAACATGCGTGATGCCCCGCTCGCGATATCGCTGAATGTTGTCGCAGAGTTCGTTGAGATCGCGGCCATCCGCATGACGATAGATCGGCACGCCTTCGCGCACCTTGCCGCCGAACAACTGATACAGCGGCATGTTCGCCTGCTTGCCCTTGATGTCCCACAACGCCATATCGATGCCCGAGATCGCGTTGTTTTCGATCGGTCCATTGCGCCAGTACGCGTTCTGATGCATCAATTGCCAGAGCTCTTCGATCGCCTCGGCATCGCGCCCGATCAGCAAGGGCCGCAAGTAATCTTCGATCAGGCACTTGACCGCGAGATGCCGGTACGCGAAGGTCGCGCAGCCGAGCCCATACAAGCCGGGCTGATTCGTCTCGACCCTGACGACGATGAGATTAATGCCTTCAGGCGCGGTCAGGATGACCTTGACGTCGGTGATGAGCGTTGCCATGAGTTATTTCACGAGAAGAGAAGTCACGGAATCGGACTTGCTGCCCGTGCCTCCCTTGGGTGTCGAGCGCTGGCCGGTCTGCGCGGGCACCAGCATCATGAGGACGACCGACGCGAGCAGCGCCGCGGCCATGAACACATACGATGCGGAAGGACTGCCCGTCGCACCGTTCAGATAGCCGACGAGCCACGCGCCGAGGAAGGCGCCGAGCGCACCGCACGCGTTGATGAGACCGATCGCGCCGCCGAGCACATTGCTCGGAATCAGCTCGGGGACGAGCGCGAAGAACGGTCCGTAAGGCGCGTACATCGTGGCGCCCGCGATCACGAGCAACGTGAACGACAGCCAGAAATTCGACGTGCCGACGAGATACGAACCCACGAACGCGACCGTGCCGATCAACAATAACGGCCACACGAAGAGCTTTCGATTGCGCGTTTTATCGGACAGATACGATGCGAGCAGCATCAAAACGATGGCCGCGAGATACGGCACGGCGGAGAGCCAGCCGACCGAGACGATATCGATCGTTTTCGACGCCGACTTCAGAATCGACGGCAGCCACATGATGAAGCCGTACACGCCGATACTCCACAACGCGTGAATGGCGCAGCACTTGAGCACGATGGACGAACGGAACGCCGCCTTGTAGTCCCGCACCGGCGCGATATGCGCCTGCTCGGACTTGAGGATGGCATCGAAATCGGTTTTCTCCTTGTCGCTCATCCAAGGGGCATCGGCGGGACGATCCTTTACCGTGAACCACCACACGATGGCCCACAGAATCGCGGGCACGCCTTCGATCACGAACATTTCGCGCCAGCCGAAGTTGCGAATGAGATAGCCCGACACGATCGACATCCACAACACCGTGACCGGATTGCCGAGAATGAGGAACGTATTTGCGCGTGAGCGTTCCGTGCGCGTGAACCATCGGCTGATGTACATGAGCATGGACGGCATCACCGCCGCTTCGACGATGCCGAGGATGAAGCGCAGCGCCATCAACGTCGGAATGTTGCTCACCATGCCGGTCGCGGCGGCGCATAGGCCCCACAAGATGAGGCTCGCGAAGATCAGCTTCTTGACGCTGTTCTTCTGTGCGTAGATCGCGCCGGGCACTTGAAACAGGCAGTATCCGAGGAAGAACAGCGAGCCGATCAGCGACGAGGTCGCCGACGTGATGCCCAGATCCTTGTCGATGCCCGCAGCCGCCGCAAAGCCGTAGTTCGCGCGATCCAGATAAGCGAGGCTGTACGTGATGAAGATGATCGGCATGAGATGCCACCATCTTTGCGGTGCGACCGTTTTGATGTTGTCCATGATGTCTCCGATGTCAGAGTACGGCGAGCCAGCCGCCATCGACGTAAATGATTTGCCCGTTCACATAGCTCGATGCAGACGACGCGAGGTACACCGCCGTACCGACGAGCTCTTCGGGCTTGCCCCAGCGTTGCGACGGATTGCTGTTCTTGACCCACCGGTCGAAGTCCGCGTTATCCACGAGCGCCTGGTTCATGTCCGTCAGGATGTAGCCGGGGCCGATTGCGTTCGCCTGAATATCGAATGACGCCCATTCGGCGCTCATCGCGCGCGTGAGCATCTTGACGCCGCCTTTTGCGGCCGTGTAAGGCGCAACGGTCGCGCGCGCGCCTTCGCTCGTAAGCGAACCGATGTTGATGATCTTGCCGCCGCGCTTGCGCTCGATCATGCGACGCGCGGCTTCCTTCGCGACGATGAATGCGCTCGTCAGATTGGTATCGATCACGCGTTGCCAGTCGGCGAGCGCGAGCTCGATCATCGGCTTGCGGAACTGAATGCCCGCGTTATTCACGACGATGTCCACTTCGATGCCCTCCGCATCCCACGCGGCGAACGCAGCGGCAACCGACGCTTCATCGGTGACGTCGAATGCGCGGCCGCGTGCGTCGAAGCCTTGTGCCTGCAGACGGCCGACAGCGGCATCGACGGTTTCGGCTTTCGTGCCGTTGACGATAACGCGCGCACCCGCCCTCGCCAGTCCTTCCACGAGCGCGTAGCCAATGCCGCGTGCCGAACCCGTGACGAGGGCCGTTCGGCCATTGAGATCGAACAACTTGTTCATGCGTGTTCCTTATGTGATGCGGTCGAAACGTCGACGCGAGCGCGTCCGCGCAGCCTCTTTGGCGAGGCTGCGTTCCTGGTTGCCAAACGATGATGTATTGCTATGAAGGCGTGTCGTTCACGGTGCGGGCAAGCGCCGCGCGATCGTCGAAGTCCTTTTCCGCGCGTTCGATCAGCGTGAGCACGGCTTGCTCCGCCGCATGTGCATCGCCTTGTTCGATCGCGATGCACAACGCTTCGTGCATCGGCAGCGAGCGGGCGGGGCCGCCCTCGATCTCCGAGCTCAACTCAAAGCTCGTGCGCAGAATTGCGGAGAGCGCGTTTTGCATCTGCTGAACAAACTGGTTGTGGCATGCCGTGAGAATCGCACCGTGGAACGCGAGGTCCGCCGGCACGTATTCGCCTTGTCCTGCAACGGCGCGCTCCATCGCCTTGAATGCGCGACGCAACGCGATGCGGTCCTCGGGCGTCGCGCGCTTCGCCGCGAGCTTCGCGGCATTCGGCTCGATGATCGTGCGCAGTTCCATCAGGTCGCGGATGAGGTCGTCATCGACCACGCCCGAACGTGCGCGCCATGTGATGACGTCGGGATCGAACAACTGCCAGTGCGAGCGCGGCAACACGATCGTGCCGTGACGGCGCCGCACCTGCAGCATGCCTTTCGCGGACAGCGACTTCATCGTCTCGCGAATCGTGATGCGGCTCACCTGCATGAGTTCGGCGAGTTCGCCTTCGGCCGGCAGGATGTCGCCGGGCGCGAATTTGCCCGCGCAGATCTGTTCGCCCATTTGATTGAGGACTTGCCTGTGCAAGGTCGGCATTCAGCTCCCTCTAGATCATACGTATGATTTGGAAGGTAGCAGACGATCTTTCATCGGAACAATCGGGGTTGACCCGGTGCAAGTGCATTGCCGGACGCGGGCATCAAACCTTGATATAGGTCGGCTCAACCATTCGGCGGGGCAGTCAACCTTTTGTACGGCTAGGCGGGCCGTTTCCGTTTCTTTAACGTTGAGTCATCGCTGTGCCGGTCCTCGGCACGCCGTCAGATCCAAGCAAGAGAAGGAAACATCATGACGCTCGACCTGCTTTCGCAAGCCGGGACGCCGCGCGCGCCCCTGATCGAACTCGAAGACCGATGGCGCAGCCCAAGCCCGCGCGTGCTGCAGCCCGCAGCGGATGCGCAGTCCGAGCGAATGGCAATGTCTCGCTGGCTGCATCACGGCGAAGCGCCGCTCGAAGCCGTCAACGAAGGCAGCGGCACGCATCATTGCGTCAGCCTGAATCTCCGGTGCGCGCAACTGATCTTTCGTCATGCGGGGCGCAAGCTGCTGCACGGGCGCGTGCCGGCCGGCGTGGTGCAAGTGACCGCGCCCGCGACGCGCGTCTCGGCCGTGTTCGAATCCGCGATGGATGTGCTGCATCTCTTCGTGCCGCAGCGGGCATTGGCGGAATGCTACGAGGATCTGTTCCAGCGGCCGCATGCGGGCGACATCGTGCTCGGCGATCCGAAGCTGATACGCGATCCCGCGCTCGAACGTCTGGGACAAGCGCTCGCCGTCTGCAAGACGGAAGGCGCGGCGCCTGGCAGAGTGTTCATCGACAGCGTCGCTTGTGCAATCGTGTCGCGGCTCGTCGCGCGTCATTTCTCGGCGCCGGCCGTGCGCGGACGCGAGCCGTCGGCGCTGCCGCAATGGCGCATCAACCGCGTATCGGAGTTCGTCGAATCGCATCTGGCCGACAACATCAGCCTGGCCGACATCGCCGCGAGCACCGGACTCACACGGATGCATTTCGCCGCGCAATTTCGGCGCGCCACCGGCATGCGCCCGCACGAATACCTGCTGCAAAAGCGCATCGATCACGCGCAGGCGCTTTTGCGCACCTCGAAGCACAGCATTCTCGATGTCGCGCTTTCCTGCGGATTCCGCTCGCAGGCGCACTTCACGACGGTCTTCAAGCGTCTGGTCGGCGCTACGCCGAAGCACTGGCAGACGACGCTCGACGCGGCATGAGCGCTGTCCGATCGAATGGCGCGACTTCAATGCAACGCCGCCCCAGGGCGGCGTTTTCGTGTCCATCAACGAAGATCGTTCACTCTCCCGCGTGCGCGCCGCCCGCGAGCTTGCCGCGGAAGATGTGATACTGATAAAGGTTGTAGCCGATCATCACCGGAAAGACGAGTCCGATGCCGATGAGCATGAACGCGAGCGTCGGCGAGTCGGAAGCGGCTCCGAGAACGCCCAGCTTGCCCGGAATGAAATCGGGGAACACGCTGATCGCCAGTCCCGCGAAAGACAGCACGAAGAGCGCTACCGATGCGCGGAACGGCCCGCGCGAACTGCCGAGATAGAGCGATGCCATGATGAACGCCAACGCGGCCACGGCGCCGAGTCCAAGCACGATCAGCAGATGCATGACGCCCGGTTGCGACCACCGCGCATGACCGATATCGCTCCTGAACCACGTCGCCAGCGTGAGCGGCGCGGCGGCGGCCACCGTGAACATCGCGCTCAGCAGGGACATCCTGCGCGCCCATTGCTCGACCATGCCCGAGGTCTTCCCGACGAGCCAGGTCGCGCCGAGCAGGCAGTAGCCCGCGACGACGCCCATCGCCGTGACGACGACGAACACGAGCGCCACCTTGCCGGGCGCGAGCCCCGTGATGACCTTGCCGAGCACGACGCCCTGCGAGAGCGCCGCGATCAGGCTGCCGATGCCGAACACCTTGTCCCAGAGATCCACGCTATGACGAAACTCGATTGCGGCGCCACGCATGATCAATCCCGCGATCAGCGCCATGACGGGCAAATAGAGATGCTCCATCAGCAGCGCATAGGCGGCGGGAAACGCGCCGAACAGTGCGCCGCCCAGCACGACGAGCCACGTTTCGTTGGCGTCCCATACATGACCGATCGACTGGACCATGACATCGCGGTCGGCGGACTGCCTGCGCAGCAGCGTGAGGATGCCGACGCCGAGATCGAAACCATCGGTGACGACATAGAAGACGAGCATCAGCCCGATCAGGCCGAACCATGTATCGGCGAGCATCGTATGAACGGCACTATCCATTTGCAGACTCCTGAGTTCAGTAACCGGTGACGGCGTTCGCTTTCGATCGAGCCGTCTCGCCGGCCATCGCGGCGGGCGGCATGATGTCCAGATCGGGGCCGGCGCGCAGCCAGCGTCTTGCGAGCACGAAGAACGTGAACAGCAGCACGGCGTAGAAGGCGAGGAACATCGCGATACTGAGCGAGACCGAAGAGGCCGGAACCGACGAGACGGCATCGCGCGTGCGCTGCAAGCCGTACACGACCCACGGTTGCCGGCCGACTTCGCGCACGATCCAGCCCGCTTCCACCGCCACGTAGGGCAACGGGATGCAGAGCACCCACGCGAGCAACAGCTTGCGCCGGGCGAGCAGCGCATCGAGCTTTCCGCGCGTCTTGCGCAGCGCATACGCGGTCCAGAACGCAAGCAGCATGAACGCGAAGCCGATGCCCGCCATGACGCGGAACGCGTAGTAGAGCAGCGGCAGTGCGGGCGGCTGATCGTCGCGGGCGAAGTCGGTCAGTCCTTTCACCTGTCCGTGCAGCGAGTGCGTGCCGAGCACGCTCAGCATGCCGGGCACCTCGATGGACCAGTCGTTGCGTTGCGCCTCCCGGTCCGGCCAGGCGAGCAGGGACCAGGACGCGCCTGTGCCCGGCGCATTCGTCTTCCAGTGCCCTTCGATGGCCGCGCCCTTCGCAGGTTGTGTCTCGAACACACTCACGCCGCTCGAATCGCCCAGCCAGATCTGCAAGGGCGCGACGAACACCAGCACCAGCAGCGCGAGACGAAACGAGCGCACGAAGAACTCCGGATGACGCCGCCGGTAGAGATTCCACGCTGATATGCCGGCGATGACGAACATGCCCGTCTCGATGGCCGCGACCCACATGTGCCCCACGCCCCAGACCATGTCGGGGTTGAAGATCGCCGCGAGAAAATCCGTCACGACGATCTTTCCGTCGACGATGGAATAGCCCGCCGGAGTCTGCATCCACGAGTTGGCGACCATGATCCAGAACGCCGAGATGCTGGAGCCGAGCGCGACCATCGACGTGGCGAACAGGTGCACGCCGCGCGACACCCGTCCCCAGCCGAGCAGCATCACGCCGATGAAACCTGCTTCGAGCATGAAGGCCATCGCGCCTTCGAAGCCCAAGATATTGCCGGTGAACTGGCCGCTGAACTGCGAGAAGCCGGCCCAGTTGGTGCCGAACTGGAACTCCATCGGAATGCCGCTCACGACGCCGACCGCGAAGTTCAGCACGAGCAGCTTGCTCCAGAAACGCGCGTGCCGGTAATACGCAACGTCGCCGGTGCGGATCCACAGCACTTCGACGAGCACGAGAAACGCGGAAAGGCTGATCGTGAGAATCGGCCAGAGTATGTGGAAGATCGCGGTCATCGCGAACTGCGCGCGCGACAGGTCGAGTACGTGATCAAGCATGATGTTCGGTTCCGTGTCGTTGATCGGTGGCGCTCGAGGCGTAATCGTCGACAGCGCCGCTACGCACGACCTTGACAGGCACCGACTTGTAGGCAGGCGTGCGGCTTTGCGGGTCGAACGCATGAAGCGGCACGAGCGGATTGACTTCCGGGTAGTACGCACCGCAGCACCCGTCGGGAAGCGCGTACTCGACGATCTTGAAGTTGCGGATGACGCGCTCGATACCGTCTTGCGCAATGGCCCGGATATCGACGCGATCGCCCGCACGCAGCTTGCGTTTCGCCAGCTCGCGCGCGTTCATGAACACCACGTCGCGCTGACCGAACACGCCGCGATAGCGATCCGAATGCGAATAGAGCGTCGTGTTGTACTGATCGTGGCTGCGCATCGTCGTGAGCGAGAGCGCTTCGGGATCGTCCTGCGCGGGATCTTCATCGAGACCGTCGAACACGAGGAAATTCGCGCGGCCGGTGTTCGTGTCCCACACGCGCTCGCGCGCCGGCGAGCTCAGATGGAAGCCGCCCGGCACGCGAATGCGCGCGTTGTACGCCTGAAAGATCGGAAAGACGATCTCGATCGCGTCGCGGATGCGGTCATAGCTCGCGACGAGATGCTCCCAGGGCACGCGTGACTTCTCGCCGAGCGTGGCGCGCGCCATGCCCGCCACGATGGCCGGCTCGCTCATCAAATACGGCGATGCGGGCTCGTTGCGCCCGGCGGACGCATGCACCATCGACATCGAATCCTCGACGGTGATCGACTGCGGCCCGTCCGCCTGAATGTCGATCTCGGTTCGGCCGAGGCAGGGCAGTATCAGCGCGTCCTTGCCATGTACGAGATGACTGCGATTGAGCTTGGTCGCGATATGCACCGTCAGATTCAGCTTGCGAATCGCGCTTTGCATGCGTTCCCAGTCGGGAATCGCCGCCGCGAAATTGCCGCCCAGCGCGATGAAGACCTTCGCTTCGCCGCGCATCATCGATTCGAGCGTGGCGACTACATCGTTGCCATGCGTGGGCGGCGGCGTGAAGCCGAACGCGCGCTCGATGCCCGCGATCAGTTGCGCGCTCGGCTTCTCCGTGATGCCGACCGTGCGATTGCCTTGCACGTTCGAGTGTCCGCGCACCGGACAGATGCCCGCCCCCGGCCGCCCGACATTGCCGCGCAACAGCGCGAGGTTCGCGATCTGCTGCACTGCCTCCGTGCCGCGGCGATGCTGCGTGATGCCCATGCCGTAAACAAGGATCGCATTGTTCGCGCGCATGTAGATGTTCGCCGCGTTCGTGGTCTCGTCGCGCGTGAGTCCTGCGTGACGTTCGATCGCGTCCCACGGCGTCGCGCGCAGATCGGCGAGCAGCGCTTCGATGCCGTGCGTATGGCCTTCGATGAACTCGATATCGAGCACGCGCGGCTGATCGCAGGCGAGGGCGGCATCGTCGGCTTCGACGATCGCCTTCATCATGCCCTTGAGCGCGGCCACGTCGCCACCCACGCGCACCTGATAGAGAAACGAGCTGATGTTCGTGTAACCGAGCGTCGCCATCTCGACCGGATTTTGCGGCGATGCGAAGCGTTCCAGTGCGCGCTCGCGAAACGGATTGAACGACACGATCTTCGCACCGCGGCGGGCTGCGGCGTGCAGGTCGCTCATCATGCGCGGGCTGTTGGTGCCGGGGTTCTGACCGAAGATGAAGATCGCGTCCGCATGCTCGAAGTCTTCGAGCAGCACAGTGCCTTTACCGACGCCGATGGATTGCGGCAGGCCCACGCTGGTCGCCTCGTGACACATGTTCGAGCAGTCGGGGAAGTTGTTGGTGCCGAATTCGCGTACGAAGAGCTGATACAGGAACGCTGCTTCGTTCGACGCGCGGCCGGACGTGTAGAAGTCCGCCTGATCCGGATGTTCGAGCGCGTCGAGATGACGGCCGACGAGGGCGAACGCATCGTTCCATTCGATCGGCACGTAGCGGTCCGATTCCGGGTCATAGACCATCGGGTGCGTGAGACGGCCCGCCATCTCGAGGTCGTAATCGTTCCATGCCGCAAGCTCGGAGACGCTGTGCTGCGCGAAGAACTCGGGCGTGCAGCGCATCGCGGTGGCCTCCCATGCAACCGCCTTGGCGCCGTTTTCGCAGAACTCGAACGACGAAGTATGTTTCGGATCGGGCCATGCGCAGCCGGGGCAGTCGAAGCCTTGCGGCTGGTTCATGCGCAGCAGCGTCTGCGCGCCCGACACGGCAATGCCCTGGATCTTCAGCGCCTCGCCGGTGGCCTTCAATGCACCCCAGCCGCCCGCAGGCTCGCTATAGATGCGTATTGCTTTCTTCTCGCTCATTTCCTTCGCCTCGCAAACAATGCCATTCGTTGGTTTGGTAAACGTGATGATCGTCGTTCGCATACGAGGGGTTTTGCATAAAAGCCGGGCCGTTTGCGATCCGCACGAATTGCGAAAGCGGGCGTTGCCGCTTCGCCATCGCCGTGCATACGCTAAAACACCGGTTGCATCGAAAAGACCGGGTTTCGATGGCCGTGAATACTCCTTCCCTACGCGACGGACCCGCCGCGTTACGCGCCGTGCCGAACATCGACTGCATGAGCGGCGCGCCTGATCGAGCATTCAAGGAGCTATTGCAATGGCCACATTCACACTGAAAGACGGAACCGAACTGTTTTACAAGGACTGGGGCTCGGGCCAGCCGGTCGTCCTGTCGCACGGCTGGCCGCTCAACGCGGACGCGTGGGACGCGCAAATGATGTATCTCGCCGAGCGTGGCTATCGAGTGATCGCGCACGATCGACGCGGCCACGGGCGCTCGGGCCAGACGTGGGCCGGCAACGACATGAGCCGCTATGCGGACGACCTCGCGGAGCTGATCGATCACCTCGATGTGCAAGACGCCGTGTTCATCGGCCATTCGACGGGCGGTGGGGAAGTCGCCCGCTATATCGGCCGTCACGGCACGAAGCGCGTGAAGAAGGCCGTGCTGATCTCGGCGGTGCCGCCTTTGATGCTCAAGACGGAGGCCAATCCCGGCGGCCTGCCGCTTTCCGTTTTCGACGATATCCGCAAGGGCGTTATCGGGAACCGCTCGCAGTTCTTCAAGGATCTGGCGACGCCCTTCTTCGGCTTCAATCGCGAAGGCGCGCACGCTTCGCAAGGCACGATCGACTGGTTCTGGCTCGCGGGCATGCAGTGCTCGATCAAGAGCGCCTACGACTGCATCGAGGCATTCTCGGAAACGGACTTCACCGAAGACCTCAGGAAGATGACGATGCCGACTCTGGTGCTGCAAGGCGACGCCGATCAGATCGTGCCGCTCGACGACTCCGGCAAGCTCTCCGCGAAGATCGTCCCCGACGGCACGCTCGTCGTCGTTCCCGGCGCGCCGCACGGCATCTGCACAACGCATGCCGATATCGTGAACGAGCAACTGCTCGCGTTCATTCGCAAGTGATGGTGAGAGCCATGAAAGACATTCCGGAATCTCACCCTCCATTTCCACCGTTCTCGCGCGAGACGGCTCTCGAGAAAGTGCGTCAGGCCGAAGACGGATGGAACTCGCGCGACCCCGATCGCGTATCGCACGTCTATTCGCTCGACACGCAATGGCGCAATCGGGCGGAGTTCGTTCACGGCCGCGAGGAGGTGCGCGCGTTTCTCGACAGAAAGTGGCGCAAGGAAATGGACTACCGCCTCATCAAGGAGCTTTGGGCGTTCGGCGGCAATCGCATCGCCGTGCGCTTCGCTTATGAATGGCGCGACGATGCGGGCAACTGGTTCCGTTCTTATGGCAACGAGAACTGGGCGTTCGGCTTCGATGGTCTGATGAGACATCGTCATGCGAGCATCAACGACGTGCCGATCGCCGAAAGCGAACGCAAGTTTCATTGGCCGCTTGGCCGAAGACCGGACGATCATCCGGGGCTCAGCGAGTTGGGGCTCTGAGCAAAAGAGGCCGCGCGCCGGGCAACGCGGTGCGGGGTCGCATTCCCTATGCGATCGACGAGAGAGCGCAATGAGAATCGAGCGAGTCTGGAGCGTACTTGGCACAATGGCGCTCTTCCTGATAGCCGCGTTCATCGGCAAGACCTTGTGGGATCACTACATGGATGCGCCGTGGACGCGCGACGGCCGCGTGCATGCCGATGTCGTCACGATCGCGCCCGATGTATCGGGCATGATCGTCGGCGTGCCGGTGCACGACAATCAGTTCGTCAGAAGAGGGGATCTTCTGATGCAGATCGATCCGTCGCATTACCGCATCGCGGTCGCCGAGGCCGAGGCGAAGGTCGCCGCGAGCAGGGCGGAACTGGCACTGCGTCGCGACGATGCGAAGCGCCGCGCGGCTCTCGACAATGAAGTCGTCTCCGACGAAGTCAAGCAGAACTCCGGCCTTCAGGCCGATGCCGCGAAGGCTGCCTACGACCAGGCGCTAGCCGCGCTCGATGCTGCGAAGCTGAATCTTTCGCGAACGCGCGTCGTTTCTCCGGTCGACGGCTACGTGACGAACCTGAACACATGGCAGGGTGACTACGCGAGCATTTCGACGCCGAAGCTCGCGGTGGTCGATCGAAACTCGTTCTGGGTCTATGGTTACTTCGAGGAAACGAAGCTGCCGGAAGTGAAGGTCGGTCGGGCGGCGGAGATCCGCCTGATGAGTGGAACGCTGCTGCGAGGTCATGTGCAAAGCATCGCACGGGGCATCTATGACCGCGACAATCCGCAAAGCATGGACCTCACCGCGAACGTCGATCCCGTCTTCAATTGGGTGCGGCTCGCGCAGCGCGTGCCGGTGCGGATCGGCATCGACAGCGTGCCGGAGGGCGTCGAGCTGACGGCGGGGACGACATGCACGGTCGTCGTCGACAGTGGGCTATCACAAGGGCATATCGTTCGATATGCGAATGAAGTCATCGCGCGTGTGCAAAGTGCGTTGTAATGCGAAACGCGGCGATCGAATCCCGTCGTACGCAACGCAGCACGCTGCGCCTCGGGCTTGCTCACTGGGCGGCGACCGATGGTCTCGTCTGGCTGCATCTGGCAAAGACACTTACTGCCGCGTTCATCGCCATGGGCATCGCGATGAAGCTCGACATCCCCACGCCGCGCACGGCGATGACAACGGTTTTCGTGCTGATGCAGCCGCAGAGCGGCATGGTGCTATCGAAGAGCTTTTACCGGATGGTCGGCACGATCATCGGAACCATCGTCGCGGTCATGCTCGGTGCGCTGTTCCCGCAGCAACCGCCGCTTTATATCGGTGCGCTGACGCTGTGGGTGTCGCTCTGCACCGCCGCCGCGCTGCGCTATCGCAACTTCCGCTGGTATGCGTTCGTGTTGGCGGGCTATACGAGCGCGCTTATCGGCATTCCCAGCGTGACCGATCCGAACGGGCTCTTCATCGCCGCGCTGAACCGTTCGGCGGCCGTGTTGCTCGCCATCGTCTGTAGCGGGGTGGTCAGCGCGATCGTGCTGCCGCAATGGTCGTCCGCGCGGCTGAGACGTATCCGTCGCGAGCGCTTCGTATCGTTCTCGAAGTTCGCGGCGCAAGCGTTGCGCGGCGAGATCGACAACGAACGCTTCCTGACGAAGTACGGCGAGTTTATCGACAGCGTCATTGGCTTCGAAGCCACGCGCGCATTCGCTTCTTTCGAAGACCCCGAAGTGCGATCGCGCTCTCGTCGTCTCGCGCGCCTCAATGCTGCGTTCATGGATCTGTGCACGAGGCTGCATGCGCTGCATCGTTTCCTGGCGACGCGTCGTGGCCATGCGGTCGACGTGGTTGCCGCCTATTGCGCGGAACTCGCGACTTTGCTGGACGTCGCGCGCGATGCCGGAATGATCGATGAGGATACGATCAGCCGCAGAGCCGCGCTCGTCTCGGCTTTTGGCGTGCGTCTGAATGCGCGGGCGGAAGCGGATCGCGAGGAACTCGCGCGCACCGTGAGCGCGCAAGCACTGATGGATTTCGATGCTGCCGTTCAATTGCTGTCTGACTACGTGTCGTCTTGGACGTACTATGCCGGTGCGTATGTATCGCTCGTCTACGAGAAGCACGTCTTCGAAGAGTCGGACATCAAGCGCGTCTTTGTCACGAACACGAGCGTGATCGCAGTGACGTTCCTGATGACGTGTGCGGTGCTCGGAACGATCGGCGCCTGGTGGTTGTCGAGCGACTGGCCCGCCGGTGGCTACGCGATCATCGGCGCGGCGGCCGTGTCGGCGTTGGGATCGAATTCGCCGACACCCATCCGGTTCTCGTTGCAGATGGCATCGGGCGCGGCTGTATCGACGCTCGCGGCGTATCTGGTGCTGGACTACGTGTATCCGGCGATCGACGGCTTTCCACTGCTGTGCTTCGTCCTCACTCCCTTGCTCGGGCTCGGCGCATTCCTCGCGACAAGACCGAAGTTCACCGGCTTCGGCCTCAGTTTCTGCATCTTCTTCTGTATCCTCGGCGGACCGGATCGCGTCATCCGTTACGCACCCGAGCCGCTGTTGAATAGCGGCATCGCGCTTACGCTCGCGATGCTTGCATGTGCGGTCGCATGGACGTTCGTGTTTCCTGTCGAGAAGCCGTGGCGCGTCGCTGCGTTGACTCGCGACCTGCGACGTCAGATGAACGTCGCATGCACCGCGCCGCTCGACGACGCGAGGCAGCTCTTCCAGTCGGGCACGTTCGATCTCATCGCTCAGATACGCGCGCTGCTTCCGCAGCCAACGGCACAGTATCGTCAAGCGCTTTCGTGGATTCTGGTCGTGCTGGAACTGGGGCACGCATCCATCGAATTTCGCATCGATAGTCGCGATGTCGATGCGGTTCGCATGGTGGCTGCGGACTGGCGCGCATCGACGGAAGAGACGATGCGGCGTTTGATGCAACTTCTCGATACGCCGTCGCACAACACGCGCGACGCGAGCCTTCGCGCGATCGACCGCCAGATTGAAGTCGCGATGCACGGCATCGAAGCGATGCGTGGCGCGGACCACGAGATCCTGCGCATGCGCAGCTTGCTCGCGCGGCTGCATTTCATGCGTAGCGTGCTGATGGATGTCGATTCGCCCTTTTTACGTAGTTATACGCAAGCCTAAGCAATAGCAAAGCGATCGACGGTCGAGGCGAGACCCGCTGCGGAATGCGGCGCTGCGTCGAAGCGGTTCTGAAATGAGGATGCGAGCAACTCGACGAAGGTTCTGGTCTTCGCATCGATATGCTGTCGCGACGGATAGACCGCATATACGCACGCCGTTCGCAGCGCGTGATCGGGAAAGACCCGCACGAGTCGCCCGGACGCGATGTCGTCGGCGACGACGTAGTGCGGCATCGCACCGACGCCGGCGCCCGCGAGCAGGGCGGCGCGCATTGCTTGTGCATCGTTCACCATGATCTGACTGTCGTTTTCGGCTCTGCTGCCTGAGTCCGTGGCGAATTCCGAGTGCCAGTCGCACGGGTGTCCGAAAGGCGCGCTGATGCGCGTGCGCGCGTGCGTCGGCAAATCGCCGAGGGATTCCACCGCGTGACGCCTGAGATAGCCGGGCGCGGCGACGAGCACACGCTCGAAGCGCCCGACGATCCTGTACGCGTTGCCCGAATCGGGGAGCGCCGCCGCCGCCAGCACCGAGACGTCGAACTGTTGGTGCACGAGATCCGGCATGCCCGGCAGCAACTTCAGATCGACACTCACTTGCGGATGCGCGCGCCGGTATTCCACCACGGCCGACATCAACTGCGCGAGACCCAGGTCCGGCGAAGCATGCACGCGCAGGCGTCCACGCGGGACGGTGGCGGCGTCGCTTGCCTCGGCTTCGGCGCTGTCGATCTGAGCGAGGATCTCCTTGCACTTCTGGTAGTAACGTTCGCCGCTATCGGTGAGGGACACGCGGCGGGTGGTGCGCTGCAAGAGCCGCGTGCGCAAGCTGTCTTCGAGCGAAACGACCGCGCGTGAGACGATTCCGACGCTGCAATCCATGCTTTTCGCGACGCCGCTGAAACTGCCGGTCTCGGCGACGCGCGAGAACACACGCATGCTGAAGAGCTTGTCCATGTCGGCTTTGTCTCCGGGCTGAAATTCAGGCGCGCTCCTGCCGCGCGATGGACTCACGATACGTTCGCAACGCGCTCGACGCCATCAGTCGTGGATACAGTCAGGTCATCCTTGCGTATAGGGTGAAGACGGATCAACTTGAACTCGAAACGCTGCAGGTGTGGCATATGTACTTTGCAGAAACACGACATTTGAACTTGGGACCTACAATACAAGGCACGATAATAAAGCTTATGTAAAGTCAGTTAGAAAGGCGGCAGACGAAAGCTGCCGCACACACCGCCGAGGCGCCATGAAGAAAACCGGGATGAGCAGCGACGCTCGCACGGCCCTGCGAGATCGATCCGCCGCCTAGTGCCCGAATCGTCGCACGAAACGATAGAAGATCCACGGATGAATCTTCAGCATCGCCATGACCAGCGACAGCTTCGGCCGATGGTCCGAAACCATGCCGAGCAAGTGCCTGAGACGAAGCCTCTGCGCGACGCTATCCAGAATAGGCTCGGCTGACCGATACGTCGGCGCCTTGATCGCTGCCTGAAACGCGATGGTCCGAAAGCCATAGACATATTTCAGCCTGAAGAAAAGCTTCCGGTAATTTCTTATCGGCATGGACGCCGTGCTCTTCTCTACCCGATCCATGATCGCAAAGATGTCAATGATCTTCGGATTGAATCGTGTCGAGATGCCCGATTCGCGATACATGTACGAATACAAGGTATCGGGCATGAGACGAACGACGCTGGCTTTACCGAGCGTCTGGACCGAAACACAAATATCCTCGTAGATCAGCCCCGTCGGATGCTCGATCGCGAGGAAGATCGAGCGGCGTACTAACTTGTTGAAGCAATACGCCTGCAACGTCAAGTCCAGAATTTTCTCTACGGCTTCAACACCGCTCATGACGGTATCGCCGGCTTCGACGCGATAATTGATCTTGCCGTCCGGGCTAATATTCTCGGCGGCAAAAATTACGATATCCGCATTGAGCTTCTCCGCTTCTTCGGCGACCCGGCGTATGAGATCGTGATGAACGTGGTCATCGCTGTCCACGCAGAGCACATATTCGCCGCTCGCGGCGAGTGCCGCAATCCTGCGAGTCTCTGCGAGCCCCTTGTTTTCAGCGTTTTTGATGAACTTCCAGCGAATTCTGCTTTGCTGTTCGAGGATGCGTAAGGTCATTTCCCCGGAGCGGTCAGGACTGCTGTCGTCGACGGCGATGATTTCGAAATCGGTGGAAGTCTGCGACAGTAGTGAGTCGAGGCATTCTTCGATATACGGCTCGACTTTGTACACGGGCACCAGCACACTGATTTTCGGCGGTTCTGACATGAAGTTTCGTCCCTATAACTGCACGTGAGTGCTTTATTCAGGAAAACGACTAGTGCCAGAGGAGTTTACCCGATGAACGGCGTGAATGTGCGGCTTTGGGCGAAGACAGATCGGAGGCTCGAACGTCTCACGTGCCGAGAAGTCGCCTGCACCACGCGCGCGCATGATGTGAAAAAGGGCGCTTTCGCGCCCTTCTTATCCGATGAAGGGCAAATGCCCGCTTACTTCGCCCCCAGCAAATGCGGCAGAAACTCCGGGATATGCGGGAAGAAGATGATCAGCAGCAGGTCGATCACCAGCGCGAAGATGAAGGGAAGAATCGCGCGTGTCGCCTTCTCTACCGACACGCCGCCGATCGAAGCCGCCGTGAAGAGACAGAAACCTATCGGCGGCAGATTGATGCCGATGGCCGAGTTGATCAGCACGATCACGCCGAACACGACCGGATCGATGTGCATCTGCACGACGAGCGGCAGGAACACCGGAATCACGACGGCAATGCTCGAGATCGTTTCCAGCACGGTATGCGCGGCGATGAGAAACAGGTTGATGAGGATCAGCAGCACGATCGCGCTCGTGGTGATCGCGAGAAAACTATTCGCGACGTGCAGCGGAATCTGCGCTTCGATCAGATAGCGCCCAAGCACGAACGCGAGCCCGAGCAGGAACGAGACACGCGTGGTGTTCACTGAAGTTCGCACCAGAATGTCCTTGAAATGCGAGAGCTTCAGCGTCCGAAAGATAAACGCGCTCACCAGCGTCACATAGACGGCCGCGACCACGCCCGCCTCCACCGGCGTGAAGATGCCGCCGAGGATGCCGCCCAGAATGATGACCGGCGTGAGCAGCGCCCAGAACGCTTCGCGGAAGGTCGTCCACAGCTTGCGCCCATCGAACGGCTCGACGGCGCTGTAGCCCTTCTTCACCGCGGTCACGTAATTGACGATCATGAACGACGCGACCACCAGCAGCATCGGAATGATGCCGGCGATGAACATCGTGCCGACCGACACGTTGGCCGTATAGGCATAGACGAGCATGCTCATCGACACGGGCGAGAGCAGCCCGAGCGAGCCCGCCGCCGATTGCAGCGCCACCGCGAACGCGCGGTTATAGCCCTTCTTCACCATGCCGGGAATCATCACCGAGCCGATGGCTGCCGTGTCGGCCGTCGCCGAGCCGGAAAGGTCCGCGAAGAACATGCTCGCAACGATCGTCACCTGACCGATGCCGCCGCGCATGAAGCCCACCAGTGCTTGCGAAAATTCGATGATGCGCTTCGACACGCCGCCCGAATCCATGATCGCGCCCGTCAGCATGAAGAACGGAATGGCGAGCAGGCCGACGTTGTTGAGGTTCGAAAAAAGCTGCTGCGGAATCACGAGCAGCGACGTGCCGTTGATCGACAGCGCGAGCGTCGCCGCAATGCCGATGCAGATGGCCACCGGCACGCCGAGCCCGAGCAGCCCTGCTCCAAATGCGATTGCCCACATGATGTTTTTCCTAGAGATGTTCGGACACGCCCTCGACGAGCGTGGCGTCGGTCTGCGTCTGCGGCGCGAGATGCGAGACGGCGATCCGCACCAGCGAATGAAACGCGAGCAGCGCGCCGCACACCGGAATCGAGAGATACGGATAGACCATCGAGATCGGAATCGACGCGGCGGTTTCGGTGCCCATCAGCGCGAGCATGTCCGTGCCGTACAGGACGAACACCGCGCCGAGCGCCAGGATCGCGCAGTCGGTGAAGTCCTTGAGCAGCGGCGCGAACGCAGTCGGCACGCGATCGGCCAGCACGCGCACTTCCGGATGCGCGCGCAGCTTCACGCCGGCCGCGGCGCCGAGGCACGTCAGCCACACGAACAGATACGCCGACACTTCGTCGGACCACGACAGCGAATCGTGCAGCACGAAGCGGAAGATCACCCCGAGCCCCGCGACGATCACCGCCCCGAGCAAAAGGCAGCTACAGACGAACAGATTGATCTTCAGCACGATGCCGTCAACGAACATCAAGCCGCGCGCGAGCTTTTCCATGCGTGTCGCCTCCCGTGGTGCCTGGGTTGTGCGGTGGCCGTCGTTCGCATCCGTCATTTCGATGCGACCGCCGGCGCCTGCTTGGCCGAATTGATCTCCTGATACAGCGCCGGGCCGTCCGGAATCTTGCCGATCAGTTCGTCGCGCGCGGTCTTGGTCGCTTGCGCCCACGGCGCGGTATCGACCGTCGTGACCTGAATGCCCTTCGCTTTCATCGCGGCGATCGCGGCGTCGTATTCGCGCTTGTACTCCTTGAGATCGAAGTCCGCCGCGATCTTCGCCGAGTCCTGGAACGCCTTCTGATCGGCGGGCGAAAGCTTGTCCCACGCGCTCTTGCTCATCGCCAGCACGACCGGCAGATAGTTCACATGCGTCACGTAGAAGTGCTTGGCGACGTCGGAGAACTTGTCCTGAACGAACTGCTCGGGCGAAGTATCGGCGCCATCGACGAGACCTTGCGACAGCGCGAGAAACAACTGGTTGTAGGCGAGCGGCGTCGGATTCGCGCCGAGTGCCTTGTAGCCCGCGATATAGCCGGGGCTCTGCATCACGCGCACCTTGAGGTCCTTCATGTCCGCGAGCGACGTGACCGGACGTTTGGTCGTGAACAGGTTGCGTTCGCCGACCGCGAGCCACGTCAGGCCGATCATGTTCACCGGCTTCATCATGTCGAGATACTTTCGCCCGACCGGGCCTTGCAGCACGCCGTTCGCCTCGTCCATGCTGGAGAAGAGATACGGCATATCGAAGATCTGCCATTGCTTGATCGTGTTGTCGATCGGCGCCTGCGCGGAGATCATCAACTCCTGCGTGCCGGTGCGCAGCGCCTGCGTCATCTGCACTTCGCCGCCGAGCTGCGATTGCGGGAACAGTTGAATCTCGATGTGACCGTGCGTGCGCGCGGCGACTTCCTTCGCGAAGACCTGCGCGGTCAACTGATAGTGATTGTCCGGCGCCAGCGTGTGACCGAGCTTCATCACGACCTTGTCCTGCGCGCTCGCGCCAGACGACGCCGCCACGCACATCGCGGCGAGCGCCGCGCTCATCGCCATGCGCAGCATGCTCTGCGCTCTGAAAAGCGAACTCATGTTGTCTCCTTGCTCGATATGGATACCGCCCGGCGAGTGCGCCGCATCGTTCGGTGCGAGTGCCCGGTGCGAATGCGGAGCCGGCGGGTTGACGCAAGTATTTGTGATCGCGGCGAGGGTGCGTTAGGACCAGTCGTCGAATTTCTTGGACTTTTTTACGCTGCCCTTTCGCATCGCCGGGTCCGATGCAAAAAAGTCCAAAAGATCGCGCGAACCGTCCTACCGGTTGCCTGTAACGCGTCTTTAAAGTGACTTCCAAGCCGGCGATGCAACATCAGCACGCATCGTTCAGCGTTAACCCCAACTCATCCGAGAAGAAACATCGACATGGCCAAACGCCCTCATATGGATTGCTATGCAATCGGCGACACCGCCGATTTCGCCAAGACGGTCTCCGAATACGATATCTACGGCTTTGCCGGCATCGTCGGCGATTTCTACGCCGTGCATCTCAACGAGGAATACGCGAAGGGCACGCGCTTCGAAAAGCGCATCGCGCAGGGCTGCCTGTCGGTCGGCTTCCTTTCCACGGTGATGGGATACATGGCGGCGAAAGCGCCGAGCCCCGGCGCCGTATCGTATCGCTACGACATCACCTTTAACGCGCCGGTGTTCATCGGCGACACGGTGAGCGCGCGTCTCACGCTCGAAGAAAAGGATGAAGAGCGCAACGTGTGCATCTTCGCCGCCGACGTGACGCGCCAGGACGGCGTGGTCGTGGCATCGGGCAAGACCTATCTGAAAGTGCTGTGACGCCATGACGAACGACACGCTTCCCGTTCTCGCGTCGCAGCATGGCGCGCTGCGCCTCCTGACGCTCAATCGCGCCGACAAGCTCAACGCGTTCACGCCCGACATGCTCGCGGCGCTCGAAGCCGAAATCGCCGATGCGCTCGCCGACGACGCGACGCGCGTGATCGCGCTCACCGGCAGCGGCGCAAAGGCGTTCGCCGCGGGCAACGACATCGAGCGGCTCGTGTCGCTCGACGGCGTCTCGGCTTATCGCGACATGGTGGCCGGACAGCGCGCGCTGTTGCGTCTGCATGAAAGCGCGAAGCCGACCATCGCGATGGTCAACGGCTACGCGCTCGGCGGCGGCTTCGAACTGGCGCTCGCGTGCGACTTCATCGTGGCATCGAGCGAGGCGAGCTTCGCATTTCCCGAGATCACCCTGAACACCATGCCCGGCTGGGGCGGCACGCAACTCGCCGTCGCCAAGATGGGGCTCGCGTGCGCGAAACGCTTCGTGATGAGCGGCAGGCGCTTTTCCGCGCGCGAATGCGAGGCGTTCGGCTTCATCCACGAAATCGCCGCGCCCGCGAAACTGTTCGACGCCGTGCGCGCGCTGGCCGACACCCTCGCCTCCTACGATCCGTTCGCGGCCGAGATGGCGAAGCGCGCGCTGAATCGCGCGAGCGACATGCCCTTGTCCGCCGGACTCGACTTCGAGGCCGCGCAATACGCGGTGAATTTTTCGAGCGAAGGCGCGCGCGCGGGCCTGCGCCACTTCGTGGAACGCAAACGCGCACGCCGCGCCGCGCAAGCCGACACCGCACCGGTCACGCCATGACGACAACCTTCAATCAACCTCACTGGCTCGGCGAAGAGCACACGATGATGCGCGAGGCCGTGCGCCGTTTCGCCGAGAAGGAAATCGCACCGCAATCGGAGACGCTCTGGGAGCAGGAAGCGTTTCCCTACGCGATCTGGCGGCAGGCCGGCGAACTCGGCTTCACGGGCTTGCCGTATCCCGACGAATTCGGCGGCGGTGGCGGTGACTGGCTGTCGTTCGTGATCGTGCTCGAAGAACTCGCGCGCGTGGACTGCGCCGTCGCCAATGCGCTCATGGCGAACTCGACCGTCGCGAGCCTGTTGAACAACTACGGCACGCCGCAGCAGAAAGCGCGTTTCTTGCGCCCCATTCTCGACGGCACGCAGATCGGCGCGATCGGATTGTCCGAGCCCGACGCCGGTTCCGATGCGGCGAATATCGGCACGCGCGCGGTCTTCGACGGCGAACGCTGGATCATCGACGGTGCGAAGACGTTCATCAGCAATTCGGGTACGGAGATCGGCGGGCCGACCGTGATCGCGGCTGTCACCGGCACGCGACCCGACGGCCGCAAGGAGATCTCCAACTTCATCGTGCCGCAAGGAACGCCCGGCTATGGCAAGGGCAGAAAGCTGCGCAAGATCGGCTGGCGCGCATCGATCACGCACGAACTGTTCTTCGAGCAATGCGCGATTCCCGCCGATCAACTGCTGGGCGAACGCGGCGCGGGCTTGCGTCAGACGCTCGCGCAGATCAGCACGGGGCGCATTCTGATCGGCGCGCTCGCGCTCGGCATCCTGCAGGGCTCGCTGGATCGCTCGGTCGCGTACATGAAGGAGCGCCGCGCGTTCGGACGCGCGATCGCCGAGTTCCAGGCGCTGCAATTCAAGATCGCCGACATGGCGGCCGATGCGCACGCCGCGCGTCTGATGCTCTACGACGCCGCCGCGTCGAAAGATGCCGGCGCGCCCTTCGATGTGCAGGCGTCGCAAGCCAAGCTGTTCGCCACCGAGCAAGCGATGAAAGCCGCGCATCAGGCATTGCAGATTCACGGCGGCTACGGCGTCATGGCCGAGTTTCCCGTCGCGCGCGCATTCGGCGATGCGAAGGTGCTGGAGATCGTCGAAGGCACGTCGGAGATACAACGCATGATCATCGCGCGCACGCTGCTCGCGTGATCGCGCGCTGAAACCGAGAGGAGAATGTTCATGCTGGAAGGCATCAAGGTGCTGAGTTTCACGCATTTCCTGCAAGGCCCCGCCGCCGTGCAGATGCTCGCCGATGTCGGCGCGGATGTCATCAAGGTCGAACCGCCCGGCGGCGCGTTCGAACGTAGCTGGACCGGCGCGGATGCGTTCATCGAAGGCGTGAGCGTGTTCTTTCTGCTCGGCAACCGCAATCAGCGCAGCATCTCGCTCGATCTGCGCGACGAAGCCGCGCGCGAGATCGTGTGGCGTCTGATACGCGAAGCCGACGTGCTCGTCGAGAACTATCGTCCCGGCGTGCTCGACAAGATGGGCTTCGGCTACGCGCAGGTGCACGAAGTCAATCCGCGTCTCGTGTATTGCTCGTGTACCGGCTACGGTTCGTCCGGGCCTTATCTGAAACGTCCGGGCCAGGATCTGCTCTTGCAGGCGATGAGCGGACTGACCATGCTGTCCGGCGATGCCGAATCGCCGCCCACGCCGGTCGGTTCCGCCATCGTCGATCAGCATGCCGCCGTGCTCGCCGCATTCGGCGTGGTGGCCGCGTTGCAGGCGCGCGAGCGCACGGGCGTCGGCACGCGCATCGAGAGCAATCTGCTCAACGCCGCGCTCGATCTGCAAATCGAGCCGTTCACGTATTACATGAACAAGGGGCCGTTGTGGGCACGCACGCATCCGCCGATGGGCAGCCGTTTTCATCCCGCGCCGTATGGCGTGTACCGGACGCGTGACGGTTATATCGCGATGTCGCTCACGCCGACGCAGAAGCTCGCGAATGCGCTGTCGTGTCCCGCGCTCGCCGAATTCACGCATCCGAAGGACAACGTGCGAAGGCGCGACGAGATCAATCGCCTTGTCTATGACACGCTGAAAACGCGCACGACCGAGGACTGGATGCGCACCTTCGAGGAACACGATATCTGGTTCGCGCCCGTCAACGACTACGAGCAGGTGGAGCAGGACCCGCAAGTCGCCCACAACGAAATGATCCTGTCGTTCGATCACGAGGAAGCGGGACCGGTGCGCGTGCTCGCGCATCCTGTGCGCTACGACGGCGCGGCGCCGCCCTTGCGGCGGCATCCGCCGAAACAGGGACAACATACCCGCGAAGTGCTCGCGGAACTGGGCTACACGCCGCAGGAAATCGACGGCTATGTCGAACGCGGCATCGCATTGACATCGAGGAGAGAAGCATGAGCGCACAACCGAACAACTGGCCGGCGCTCTTGCGCTTCGACGACGTCGAGATCGGCCGTACGCAGGTGAACGTGCACACGGTCACCGAGGCCGAAGTGGACGCGTTCGGGCACCTGTCCGGCGATCTGAACCCGCTGCACATGCAGCACGCCTTCGCCGAATGCTCGCCGTTCGGACGGCGCGTCGTGCATGGCCTGTTGACGGCCGCGCTGGTGTCGGCGGCGCACACCGAACTGACAGGGCCGGGCTTCGTGTATGTCGGACAGGAGCTGCGTTTTCTGGGGCCGGTGTATATCGGCGATACGGTGACGATCAGCGTATGCGTCGTCGAAAAGAAGCCCGCGAAACACATTCTCGTGATGGACACGACCGTGCGCAATCAACAAGGGCACGTCGTGCTGAGCGGACTTTCCGCGCTGAAGGAACTGCGCTTCGATCATGCGCTGATGGCGCGCAGCGCGGCGGCGTGACATCGCCGCGCGGGCCGCATGGTGTAAATGCCAGTTAACCGGCGGGCGCGGGCACGGCTACACTCGTGCAGTCGCCCGCGCAGCGCGGGCATGCAGGCGGGCGCGAAGACACTCGCCGCCGACGGAGGAGACAGTTGGATACCGCATGTTGCTGTCACGTTCCGGTGATCCGGATCGAGGACTACGAATACGGCGCACACGTCAAGACGCCGGACTTTCATCTCGCGCCGATCGAGGCGCTCAAGTCGACGCTGGTCTATCCGCATCGGCACGACTTCTATCACATGATGTGGGTGCTCGCGGGCAGCGGCTCGCATGTGATCGATTCGGTGCGCTACGACGTGCGTCCCAACACGTTCTACTTCATGGCGCCCGGACAGATTCACGATCTGGATCTTTCGGCCGACACGCTCGGCTATTCGCTCAGCTTTTCGTCGGAGTTTTTCGCGTTCCGCGTGCAGAACCGCCATACCGAAACCGAAGTGCCCGTCTACAACTTCGAGCAGCTCGCGCCGTGCGTCAATCTGAGCGACGCGCAGGTGCGCGAACTGGCGCGCGTGATGGACGGCATTCGCCATGAGTATCAGGAGGAACAGGTCGGCTACACCGACGCGATCTGGGCCTACTTGCACGTTTTCCTGATCAAGGTCGCGCGCATGTGCGACGCCGCCGCCATGCGAGATGCCGCCGCGACGCGCAGCGTGCTGCTGTCGCGCCGCTTCAAGAGTCTGCTGGAGAAGCATTTTCGCTCGGTCAACGAGGCGGCCGATTACGCGCGCCTGCTCAACGTCACGGAGCGCGCGCTCAACGAGGCGACGCGTCAGGCGCTCGGCAGCACCGCGCCCAAGCTGATCCGCGAGCGCGTGATGCTGGAGGCCAAACGGCTGCTGCTGCACTCCGAAGTGAATGTCGCGGAGATCGCCGCGATGCTCTCGTTCGACGATCCCGCCTACTTCAGCCGATGCTTTCGCAAGCACACGGGCCGCTCGCCGATCGACTATCGGCGCAGCCTCGACAAGCTGCACATCTGAGCGTCGTCGTGCGCCGCTTCGGTGCGGAAATGTCCAACAGTTCATGCGTTTCATCCTAACGCGCTCGCGCAGGCGCTTCTTAGAATCGTCCTGCGAATGACGAACTCAAGGAGACGCCGTGTCGAACGCAATGAACCCGCTGTCACTCAGCGAGAACCAGGCAAAGCTGTTTCGCGAAACACTCGATAAAACCGCGCAGAAGGTCGCTTCCGACGAGCTGACCTTCGGCGTCGAATTCCCGCAAGTCACCGGTCCCGATGGTCAATGGGTGCGTCTGCCCGCGTCGCTCTCTGCGGGCTACGACGGCGACGCATGGAGCCACGGCAACTGGTTCTGCGGCTTCTGGGTCGGCTTGCTGCTGAGTTCGTATCTGCACACCGGCGAGGCGCGCTTTCTCGAATGGGCGCGTGCCCGCATGCTGCTCGTGCGCCAGCGCGCGCAGGATCCGAACACGCATGACATCGGCTTTATCTTCGATAGCAGCGCGGTGCCGGGGCATCACATCACCGGCGACGCGTGGTTCGCCGATATCGCGCTCGAAGCCGCGGACAAGCTGCGCGCCCGGCTCGTGACCACGCGCGGCGGCGCCTATCTCGCGTCCTGGGGGCCGATCTCCGATCCGCGCGGCCGCAGCGCCTCCGCGATCGACACGATGGCCAATCTGTCGCTGCTCTACTGGGCCGCCAATCACGCCGACGACGGCAGCTACCGGCACGCCGCGGACGCGCACGCCGAGATGACCGCGCGCGCCTTCGTGCGCGCCGACGACTCGACCTATCACGCCGTCGAATACGACGTGGAGAGCGGCGCGCGCAAACGCGGCTACACGTTCCAGGGCGCGTTCGACGAATCCGCATGGAGCCGCGGCCAGGCCTGGGCGATCTACGGATATGTGAACTCCGCGCGGGAAACCGGCAAGCGCGGCTATCTGGACCTCGCCGAGCGTCTCGCCGATTACTACCTGCGCCGCCTGGAAGGGCGTCAGGTGCCGCCGTGGGACTTCGATGCGACCGGCCGCGACGCCGAGATCAAGGACACGGCCGCTGCCGCCGTGGTGGCGTCGGCGTTGCTGGAGATGGCACGCGTGCATCCCGATGCGCACGCTGCGGGCAAATGGCAAGGCCACGGCCTCGCGATGCTCGAAGCGCTCTGCCGCGACGAATTCACACGCGACGGTCAGCACGGGCTGCTGCATAACTCGTGTTACTCGAAGCCGCACAATATCGGCGTCGACGGTGCGACCATGTTCGGCGACTTCTACTGCGTCGAGGCGCTATGCCGCGCCGTGCATCCCGGCAAGCTGCGCCCGCTCGACGAAACGCGCATTCCGCTCGCCTGAGGGTGTCACGAAGCCATCGCCGGCAACGCGGCGCGCGCAATCGATAACCCGCGCGCGCCGGATTGCCGATCTGCGTGGGCAACTGCTCCTCACATTGCAAAGCTAGCGCCCGTTTTCATCGAGCACGAGAAGGTTGTCGTGAGAAAACCCGAGCGCTACCGGCTGCCCGCGCTCCGGCAGGGTCCTGTTGGGATCGTTGAAGACATCGAGCGATACGACCGCGTTGCTGACCCGCGCACGAATGCGCACCACGGCGCCGAGAAAGCTGATCTGCTCGACGGTGGCCGCGAGCGAATTCCGTCCGTTCGACGGCGGCTCCAGGATGATCGCTTCGGGGCGCAGCGCCAGCAATCGTTCCTTGCCGGCATCATCCGGCGGCAGTTGGCGCGACGTCACGAGCTCCTGACCATCGACCGCGATGCGCCCGCTTCCGGGATCGATCACGCGCCCGGCGAGAATGTTCAGCGTCCCGACGAACGATGCGACGAAGCGCGTGCGCGGAAAATTGTAGATGTCGAGCGGCGAGCCGATCTGTTCCACGCGCCCGTCGTTCATCACGACGATGCGGTCGGAGATCGACAACGCCTCTTCCTGATCGTGCGTGACGAAAATCGATGTAATGCCGAGCTCGCGCTGCAGCGCCCGAATGTCCTCGCGCAATGACACGCGGATTTTCGCGTCGAGCGCGGACAGCGGTTCGTCGAGCAACAGCACCTGCGGCTTGCTCGCGAGCGCGCGCGCCAGCGCCACGCGCTGTTGCTGTCCGCCCGACAATTGCCACGGATAACGCGCGGCGAGTTGCGGCAGCTTGATGAGTTCGAGCATCTCGGCGACGCGCGCGTCGATCTCCTTCTGCGAACGCTTCGCGACCTTCAACGCGAAGCCGATGTTCTGCGCCACCGTCATGTTCGGGAAAAGCGCATAGGCCTGAAACACCATGCCGACGGCGCGGTCGCGCGTACGCATGTGCGTGACGTTGCGTCCATTCAGACGGATCGTGCCGCGCGTGGGCGTTTCGAATCCGGCGATCATGCGCAGCACCGTCGTCTTGCCGCAACCCGACGGACCGAGAAACGTGATGAATTCGCCCTGCTCGATCGTCATGTCGAACCGATGCAGCGCGACGTTCGGCCCGAACGTTTTGTGAAGATCGTCGATTTCGAGAAATGGCATAAGTCGCGGCCTCGTCGGCTCAGGTTTTATGGCCGGCCAGTGCGCGCGCCGATCCGAACACCTGGATCAGGCCCATCGATGCCCATGTGACGACGAACGCGATGATCGCCAGCGCCGAGGGCTCGTATGCGCGATTCGCGCCGATCAGTTGCAGATAAGGTCCGAACGCCGGACGGTCCAGCAGGCTCGCGATCGTGAATTCGCCGATGACGACGGCGAACGTCAGGAACGCGCCGGACAGAATGCCCGAGCGCACGTTGGGAAAGATCACGCGGAAAAGGATCGTCGTCCAGCCGGCGCCGAGACATTCGGCGGCTTCGGTCAGCGAGCGGACGTCGACGGCGCGCATGCCCGCATCGACGGCGCGGTACATGTACGGTAACGACAGCGTGACGTAGCCGAAGACGAGCAGCAGATCGGTCGCGCGCTCGTTGCCGGTGAGCGGCAGGATGGAACTGCTGTTATAGATGCGCAGATAACCGAACACGATCACGATGGCCGGTATCACGAGCGGCAGCAAAGTGATGAACTCTACGACGGGCCGCAGCTTCGGCAGACGCAATTGCACCCAGTACGCGGTCGGCACGACGAGCAGCACGCCGATCACGATGGTGAGCAGGCCCATGAGCACCGAGTAGCCGAACGAAGCCTGAAAACGCGGATCGCCGAGAACGACGCGATACGCGTCGAAGCTGTAAGCGTCGCGGCGCATCCGCAGGCTGAATTCGAAGGTGGCGGCGAGCGGAATCACAAAATACATCGTGCCGACGATCATCGCGATCCAGGCGCCCGCGCGCGATTGCGTCTTCATGTGCGTCTTCATGCGCGTCTTCGCGTCTTCATGCGCGTCCCCTTTCGGCCCTCGCGCGCAACCAGATGTAGCCGCCGTTCGACAAGCCCGTGACCACGATCATGCCGAGCGCGAGCGCATAGCCGAGGTTCTGGTTATGCAGCACGTCGCCGCGAATCTGCGCATACAGCAGAATCGGCACGATGTTGAGCGAGCTGCCCGTCAGCGCATAGGCCGTGGCCACTGCGCCGAACGCGTTGGCGAAGAGCAGCAGCGCCGCGCCGAGCACGCTCGGCCACAGGACCGGCAAACCGACGTATCGCCAGTACTGCGCGGCCGTGCCGCCGAGACAGTCGCACGCTTCGCGCCACTCGCGTTTGAGACCGTCGAGCGCGGGCGTGATGATGAGGACCATCAACGGAATCTGGAAGTACAGGTAGGTAATGGTCAGCCCGACGAAGCTGAGGATGCTGAAGCCGGTCGAATACAGATTGACGCCGAGGTATTTGCGCGCCAGCACCGTGACGAGGCCCACGCGTCCCAACGTGCAGATGAATGCGAACGCGAGCGGCACGCCCGCGAAGTTGGACGCGACGCCCGAGAACGTCATGAGCGTCGGACGGATCCACGCCGGCAGCCGGCCATGCACCGCTGCCCAGGCGAGCAACGCGCCGAACAGCGTCCCGCCGGCGGCGGATGCCACGCTCACCTTCACGCTGATCCAGTAGGCATCGAGCACGGCGGGCTGAAACAGTTCGCGAAGATTCGCCAGCGTGAAGCGTCCCTGCGCATCCTGAAACGCGCCGATCATCAGAAAGGCGGTGGGCAACAACAGAAACAGCAGCGCGAACGCAAAGAATGGCGCGACGCCCGCATACGTGAGCCAGCCCGCGCCGCGGCTCGCGCGGGCGGGGCCGGACTGCGGCGCGGGCGCGGCCGGCGTCAGCAGATCCGGGCCCGAAGCGCCTGGCTGCGGCGATGCGCTCATTCCGGCGAACTCGCGGCTACTTCACGTTCGCGCCGACGACCTGATCCCAGCCTTTGGTGACGGCGTCCTTCGTGGCGTTTTGCTGTTCGAGCGTCGGGAACACGGCGTTGCTGTAAGCCGATGCCGGCGGCAGTTTGGCAAGCAGCGCCTGCGGCACTTTCTTCTGCGCGACCAGCTCGTTATAGCGCATCGGATGGCAGTATCCGGCCAGCCAGCCGAGTTGCCCTTCGTCGGAGTAAAGGAATTCCATCCACAATTTCGCGGCGTTCGGATGCGGTGCGTAGGCGCTGATCGCCTGCACATAGACGCCCGCGACGACACCCGTCTTCGGCACGATCACCTGCACTTTCGGATTGCCTTTGAGCGTGTCGCGATCGGCAAGCGCGTTGTAATCCCAACGCACGATGATCGGCGTCGTCCCCTGCGCGAGCGACGCGGCCTTGCCGATCACCGGCACGAAGTTGCCGCTCTTGTTCAGATCGGCGAAGAACTTGAGGCCCGCCTGGTCGGCCTTCGACGCGTCGCCCTTCGTCTGCGAAAGGCCCGCCGCATGGACAGCCTGAATCGCCTGATTGGCCGAACGCGGGTCGCCCGCGAGCGAGACCGCGTTGCGATAGTCGGACTTGAGCAGATCGCCCCAATCGGACGGCGGCTTGTCGATCATGTCCGCGTTGACTTCGAACGCGAGCACGCCGTAGTAGTCGCCGTACCAGTAGCCTTCCGCATCCTTCGACGCAGCCGGGATCGAATCCCACGTCGACACCTTGTAAGGCTGCAACAAGCCTTCCTTCTTCGCGGACGGACCGAACGACAGGCCGACATCGATCACATCCGGCGCTTGCGGACCCTTGTTGCCCTTGTTGGCCTTGATCGCTTCGATCTCGTCGCCCGAGCCCGCATCCGGATTCAGCTCGTTGACGTGGATGCCGTACTTCTTCTGGAACGTGTCGATCAGCGCGCCGTATCCGCACCAGTCGTGCGGCAACGCGATCGTGGTCAACTGTCCTTCCTGCTTCGCGGCGGCCACGAGCGCCTCGGATGGCGCGGCCGATGCGGCGTCGATGCCGCCCGCCGCGAGTCCCGCTGCCGTGGAGATCGAAAGGAGACGGCCCGCCCAGATACGCTTCATCGTCATCGCTGTTCCCGAAAGGAAGGTAGTGCGTTGAAGAGAACCGCCGATTGCTGATGCAGGCTAGTTTCAAATCCTCAAATTTGCAAGCTGCCAAAAAAGTACAACTTTCGCTTATGACGGATGTAAGCTGAACAACAGCGTGCCAGCGCAATTCTCATTGTTGCTTCCACCATCGAGCATTCCCTATGTGGCAGAAAGACCGTCATCAGCGCATACGCGCGCTCCTGTCGATGCTCGGCCGTGTCTCGAACGAGAGGATCATGGCGGAGCTTTCCGTGTCGCGCGAAACGGTGCGCCGCGACTTGCTCGATCTGGAGCAGGCGGGTGCGCTGCGGCGCGTGCATGGCGGCGCCGTCCCGTCGAGCGACGAGGCGCCCATCGCCGAACGCGCCCGCGCGAACGTGCGCGCGAAGTCGGCCATCGCGCGGGCGGCAATCGGCATCGTTCACGCCGGGCAAACCGTATTCGTCGATGCCGGAACCACGACCGCCATCCTCGCGGACGAGCTTGCGAAGCTCGCCAATCTCACCATCGTCACGAATTCGGTCGATGTCGCGCTGCGGTTGCGCGGCACATCGGGACCGCATGAGCGCGTGCGCGCGATGAACGAAGTCATCCTGCTCGGCGGCATGCTCAGCGAGCGCGCGGCGGCCACGACGGGCGCGACGACCGTGCTCGACATCCGGCGATACCGCGCCGATCTGGCGATGCTCTCGCCCGTCGGCATCGATCAGCGGCACGGGGCGAGCAACTTCGATCGTGCAGAAGCCGAGATTGCCCGGGCGATGGTCGAGAATGCGGACCGCGTCGCGATCCTCGCCGATCACAGCAAGATCGGCCAGCGCAGCCGCATCACGTTTTGCGCGCCTCGCGACATCGACGTTCTCGTGACCGATCGCAAGTCCGGCGAGGCCGCGGATTTGCGCGCGCTCAAGAAGACAGTGGGCGACCTGGTGCTTGCGTGAGCTGCGTCATTCCTTGACGTGCAGCGTGTCGAGCGAGCGCTTGCGCAGACGCGTGTCATGCAGCGCGCCCGCCGCATCGAGCACGGGATACGCCGTCGAACAGAAGAGCGAGTTCAGCCGTTTCATATTGCCGATGAGATCCAGGTGCAGCGCGCTGGTTTCCACGCTGCGCGAGCTTTGTCCCGCCAGCCGGTCCAGATGCTTGTGCGAGTAGGCGCGCTCCAGATCGCGAAAGCGTTCCTTCTCGGCCAGCAACTGCTCGGCGCATCGCAGATCGTTGTTGAGAAACACCGACAATCCGAGCCGCAGGTTACTGATGAGCCGCGCATGCAGATCGTCGAGTTCGCCCAGGCCCTGTTCCGAGAACGCGAGCCGTTGCGAGATTTTCTTCTCTTCGATATCACTGACGATTCGCTCGATGATGTCTCCCGCATGCTCGAGATTGATCGTCAGCGAAATGATGTCCGTCCAGCGACGGCTCTCCGCCTCGTCGAGCTGCTCGCGGGAGATCAGCGTCAGATAGCTTTTCACTTCCGCGTAGAGCTGGTCGACGTCGTCGTCCATGCGCATGGTTTCGCGGGCGACGGCGAGATCGTTGCGTCTCAGCAGATCGGCGACGTTATCGAGCATGACGCGCACGATGTCGCCGATGCGAAGCACTTCACGCGAAGCATTCGCCAGCGCGAGGCTCGGCGTCACGAGGCCTGCCGGATCCAGGTACAGCGGGCGCAACTCGCCGGTCGCGACCGTGCGATCCGGCAGCAAACGCCGGCTGATCGCAGCGACCCGTTCGACGAGGGCGAGACACGCGCAGCAGCGCACGGTGTTGTAGATCACATGGAAACCGACTACGGCTTCGCGCGGATTGGCGATCAGAACCGGCAATCCGCGTGCGAGCAGCGATGCGAAAGGCAGAATGATGATCGCGCCGGCCAGTTTGAATGCGAAGCTGCCAGCGGAAAGACGCCGTGCTGCCGCGTTCTGCGGCAGCGCGTTCAAGAGCGCCAGGAGCCCGCTGCCCAGATTCGCGCCGACGACGAGGCACAAGGCGACCTTCAGCGAGATGACGCCCGACGACGCCAGTGTCGCCGTCAACAGGACTGCGGCGAGGCTCGAATACGAGAGCATCGCGAAGCCCGCGCCCACGAGCGCGTCGAGCATCGTGTCGCCTGTGAGCGCGCCGAACATGACCCTGACGCCGGCGCCCTGCATCATCGGCTGAGCCGCTTCGACGATGAGATGCAGCGCCAGCAGAATCAATCCGAGTCCGATGATGGTTCGGCCCACCTGCCCCGCCCGCGTCTGCTTGCGGGTCAGGAAAAGCGGCACGCCGAACAGGATCAGGATCGGCGAAAGCCATGACAGGTCGAGCGTCAGCACTCGCGCCATCAACGCGGTGCCGACATCCGCGCCGAGCAGAACCGTTAGCCCGGCCGCGAGCGGCACCAGTCCCTGCGCGGCGAACGATGTAATGATGACGGCTGTGGCGTTGCTACTCTGCACGAGGCTCGTCACGCCGATGCCCGCCAGAAACGCGCGCGTCTTGCTGCCGGTGCTACGGCCCAGAATGGCGCGGAGATCGGCGCCGAGCACCCGGAGAATGCCGGTGCGAACGATATGTGAGCCCCAAACCAGGAGGGCGACGCCAGAGAGCAGATTGAGAAGAACCAGCACGGCGAATCGATTTCCTTTGAATGGACGTGACGCTGACGCCAGGCTGTCGAAAATTAGATTGTGACAATAGTGTTACACAGTTCCCACGGCAATTGAGTGAAGTCAATCTTCCATGCAATGCGGCGTTGCGTGCATGCCGCAGCTCGCGCATCCGCTTGGAACCAGCGTCTCGCGGGTTTCGCGTCCGCGGCTAGAATCGGCGCTGGCGCATGGAGACCTCGATGGGATACCTGATCGTATTGAGCGTGGGTTGGATGGCGGGTGTTTTGAGCGGCGTGATCGGCACCGGCTCGTCGATGCTGTTGATGCCCGTGCTCGTGCTCATCTACGGCCCGCAGCAGGCCGTTCCGATCATGGCCATCGCCGCGATCATGGGCAATCTCGGCAAGGTCCTGTCCTGGTGGCGCGAGATCGACTGGAAAGCTTCCATTGCCTATGGCGCGACAGCCGCGCCCGGCGCGATATTAGGGGTTCACACGCTGCTTGCGCTCCCGCCGCACGCGGTCGAGCTCGCGCTTGGTCTCTTCTTTATCGCGATGGTGCCCACGCGCCGATGGCTCGCCCGCCGGGCCATGCGCCTCTCGCTCTTCCAGCTCGCGCTGATTGGCGCACCGGTCGGCTTCCTGACGGGCATCGTCGTTTCGACCGGACCGATCACCGTGCCGGTTTTCATGAACTACGGCCTTGTGAAGGGCGCGTTTCTCGCGACCGAAGCTACCGGTTCGCTGATCGTCTACGGAGCGAAAGTCGCGGCCTTTCAGCAGTTCGGCGCCCTGCCCACTCAAGTGGTCGCTCAAGGGTTGATTACCGGCGCGGCGATCATGGCAGGCACGTTTTGCGCGCGCGGGATCGTCGCGCGCATGTCCGCTAACACCTTCCGGTTCATCGTCGATGCGCTGATGGTGTCGTCGGGTGTGTCATTGCTATGGGCCGCAGTCCGCTGAAGTGAAGTGCGTCGCTGTGAACCAGCGCCTGCGCCCGATGCAAATCCCATCGCATTCCCGCAAGTCATACGTCTCTCGTGCTCTGCTCCACTGACGCACGCTTCCCTCCCGCCGCGAAGTGACGCCCCGAGCAGGCGGATCCATCGATCAGACGGCGTCTGAATCACTCGCATTTACGCGCCGATTCAAAACTTGCGCGCGGCACAGCGCTTGCGCATCAGTGCCGCGCGCATCGACGCCGCAACTCTTCCTGGAGACATCATGAAACTGCTTACTACTCAAGAAGGCCTGCCGCGCCTGTCGTGGGGTTCGATCATCGCGGGCGTCATCCTTTCGATGATCGTCTATCTCATCATGAGCGTGCTCGGCACGGCGATCGGCGCATCGCTCCTCTCGCCGTTGTCGAAGCCCGATACGTTGCACGGCTTCGGTTTCGGCTCGGGCGTATGGGTAATCGTCACGACCGTGCTCGCGGTTTTCGTCGGCTCCTATTACGCCGGACGCTGCGCGCCCGTCCTCGGATGGCTCCACGGTCTGCTGTCATGGGCGGTGATGACGCTGCTCGTCGTGTTCGGCATGACCTCGCTGATTACGGGCGCGGTGAGCACGGCCGGCAGCATCGTCGCAACCACCGCGCAAGTCGGCGCACAAGCCGGCGCGACCGCCGCGAATCAGGCGGGCGGCAACAATCAGCTCATCGACTCCGCGAAGCAGCAAGTGCAGGCGGCGATGGCATCGGCGGCGTCGGCTGCATCCTCTCCGGATGCCGAACAGAACGCGCGCCAGGCCGCCGACACCGCCGCGCGTGGCGTCGCTCGCGCAAGCTGGTTCTCGTTCGCGGCGCTCGTCGTCGGCGCGATCATCGCGATCGTTTCGGGCGGCGCGGGCTTTCGTCATCAGCCGCCGGTTGAGGAAGGCGGCGGCTCCGCGCTGGATCGCAAGAACGCGGCCCCTCGCAATCGCACCGTGCAGGCAGGCGCCCGCCTTTGAGCGCGCCCGGCCGACGACCTGACCACGCTTCAACGGAGACGCCGATGAGCGCCGATGACAAGCCCACGACCCCGAACGCGACGAACGCGGACTCGTCCGGCACGCCCGACGAGCTCCGGCTTTCCGCCGTGCAGGAAGAATTGTCCGTCGACGTGAAGCGGACGGAGACCGGCGCCGTGCGCGTTCGCAAGGTGGTGCATGAAGAGATGCAGCCGGTCAGCATGCGCCTGAGCGCCGAAGAGGTGGAAGTCAGGCGCGTGGCCGTGAATCGTCCGGTCGAGGAACGTGCCGAGCCGCGTCGCGAAGGCGACACGCTCATCATTCCTGTGTACGAATACGTGCCGGTCGTTCGCATGCAGCTCACGTTGAAAGAAGAGGTGCATGTGACAACGCGAGAGACGCAACAGGACGTCGTCCACCAGGTTCTTCTGAACTCCGAAGAATTGGTGGTTGAACGCCGCGAAGGCACGAGCGGCAAGTGGAAGCCCGATCCGGATGCCGGCTAGATTCACCCGCACCCGAGGCGGGAACGGCCGTTGCGCATATGGACCGGCGCACCTCTCGATACCCCAATTCACTCTCACGGAGATAATGCAATGAGCCAGACCATCATCGGTGTATTCAATACGCTTCAGGACGCGGAACTTGCTCAGACGCGCCTCGAAACGGAAGGCGTCGCCCGCACGAATATGAACGTGCATGCGAACGATATGAGCGCGTCCACGTCCGTGTCCGGCGATGCCACCGACCGTCCCGCCGGCGAGCATCACGAAGGCGCGATGGCGCGCATCGAGCACTTCTTCAAGAACCTGTTTGGCGATCACGATCAGCCCGAGGAAATCGGCCACTATCACGAAGCGGTCCGTCGCGGCGGCGCGCTGTTGACGGTGGATGTGATCGACGAATCGTCGATCGAACGCGTGCGCGACGCGCTCTATGCAGCCGGCGCCATCGACATCGACACGCGCGTCGAGCAATGGCGCAGCACGGGCTATAGCGGCTATGACCGCAATGCGCCGGCTTATACGGCCGATGAGATCGCCGCTGAACGGCAGGCCTTTCCCGTCGTGAAGGAATCCGTCGAAGTCGGCAAGCGCGAAGTGCAGACGGGCGGCGTGCGCGTCTATTCGCGGGTGACCGAAACGCCGGTGAGCGAATCGGTGAATCTGCGTGAAGAACACGCGAACATCGAGCGTCGGCCGGTGGATCGTCCGGCGACGGTGGCGGATCTGAAGGAAGGCTTCGTCGAGATCAGGGAAACGGCCGAGCAGCCCGTCGTGGCGAAGACGGCGCGCGTGGTCGAGGAAGTGGTCGTCGGCAAGGAAGAAACGAACCGCACCGAAACCATTCACGACACGGTGCGCGGTACCGAAGTGGAAGTCGAGCGGACGGCGGGCAACCGGGACGTAGCCGACGGCGCGGTTCCGCCGGCGAAAAAGACGCCGCTGTAACGCGTGGTGAGATCGGCCGCTCCCTGCGGAGCGGCTGATTCCGCACGTCTGCGTCCGCTACATTCCCGTTCGCTCAGTCGACGAAAGGCAGCTTGCGGTCGCGCGCTTCCGTCAGCATGGAAACGGTGATCTTGCGCACTTCCAGCTTGCTTTGCGTGATATGCGCGCGCAGCAGCATCGCCGCTTCGCCGCACTTGCCGCGATCGATGAAGCGCAGCATTTTCGCGTGCTCGTCGTAAGTTGCGCTAGTGCGATGCGGCTTCAAGAAATCCAGCCGCCGCACGATGCGGATGCGCTCCGTCACTTCGTTATGCACGCGCAGCATCTCGCCGTTGCCGCTTGCGCGCACGAGTCCGCGGTGAAAGTCCTCGTCCAGGCGAAACATCGCGACGGGATCGCTTTCCTGCGCATCGGGCGAAACGCACCACACCGACTTGAGCGCATCCACTTCCGGATGCGGTGGCGCGCTGCTCGCGAGTTTGTCGAGCGATGCGGTCTCCAGCACGATTCGCAAGTCATACAACTGATCGAGCTGCGCGAAGTTGATCTCCGACACCTTCCAGCCACGCCTGAAACCGACTTCGAGATAGCCTTCGCGCAGCAGGCGGAACAGCGCGTCGCGCATCGGCGTACGCGACACCCCGTAGTATTGCGCGATGTCGGTCTCCGAGAAGCGGTCGCCGGGAAACAGGCGAAAGCTGAAGATGTCCTGCTTCAACTGCTGATAAACCTGCTCGGCAAGCGGATTGGCGCTCTGAATGGCGCGCACGGCACTGCGCTCCGTGAGTTTGGGCGAGTTGATTCGATGTCTCCGTGTAATGCCTCTTCAGGGCGTTTCGATCAGGCTCACGTGCGCCGCGACGATGGTCCACCCCGCGAACGCATTCGATGCATGGCCGATGCGCGCCCACGTCTGCATCTGACGTCCGAGCAAAGGCGTGGCATCGCTCGTGAATTCGGTGCTGACCGAAGCGTAATCCGTGCCGAAAGTCGTGACCACCGTTCGATGCAAACGCCGCGAACGCGGCACCGGCGCGCACGTCTCGCGCCAGCGGCGAATTTCATCGCCGCCATGCTGCACTTCGGCGATGCCGTATCGTACCGTTTCCGGCGCGTGCCAGAAGAGCGCGTTCATGGTAGCCACATCGTTATCGACGAGCGCCTTCTCATAGGCGATGAACGCGCGCTCGACTTCAGCCACCGTTTCCGGACGATTCAGTTCCATCAATTCTCCAGCACATCGGCGAGCGTGGCCGTCCATCCGACGATGCCGCCCTGCGAGCGAATCATCTCGATGGTCGCAGTCTTGAACGACGGTATGTAGCTCGCCGTCGCGTCTTCTATCAGCACGCATTCGTAGCCGCGATCGTTCGCTTCGCGCATGCTCGTCTGCACGCATACTTCGGTCGTGACGCCTGCGAACACGAGATGCGTGATGCCGCATCGCGCAAGCTCTTCGCCGAGGCGCGTTGCGTAAAAGGCGCCTTTGCCGGGCTTGTCGATGACGATCTCGCCCGTAATGGGCGCGACCGCATCGACGATGGCGTTGCCCGGTTCGCCGCGAACGAGAATGCGGCCCATCGGTCCCATATCGCCGATGCGCGCTCGTGGCGCGCCGCGCAGCCGCTTCGCATCCGGACAATCGGAGAGATCGGGCGCGTGCGATTCGCGCGTATGCACGACGAGCCAGCCGCGATCGCGCGCATGTTCGATCAGTTGCGCGACGGTCGGCACGATCGACGTCAGCAGCGACACATCGTTGCCGAGCGCTTCGCCGAAGCCGCCCGGCTCCACGAAGTCGCGCTGCATGTCGATGACGATCAACGCCGTATGCGCTACATCGAACGTGAACGGAGACGGTCGGGCGCGGGTCAGGGTAGGCATCGCGTCAGCCCTCGTATCGGCGTTCGGGTTTCGAAAAACCGCATGACGTCCCGTCTTTCACGACGACTTCGTCCTCCCACGGCAGACGATATTCGCCACGCACCATGTCCTGCATGAACGTGTAAGGACAATCCTGCGCGCCGCCCTTCACGGCGACATAGCCGCGATGTCCGAACTGATAGATGTTGTTTTCGACGCCCCAGTGAATGCGGGCTTCGCGCACGAGATCGGGGCGCATTTCACAGGTGATGATCTCATCCGGGCGATGACTGCCTTCGACCAACACCGTGCCGTCGAAATCGCAGAACATGCCTTCGCCCATCGAGTCGAACGTGCCGTCGCTGCCGCACAGACACACGCTCGCGGTCTGCGCGAGATTCTGGAATGCGTTCGACTGATTGGTGATTTGCCAGGCATGGCGAATGGGCGCGGTATAGCCCGCCGTGCGCAAGATGATTTCCGCGCCCTTGTAAGCGGCTTCGCGCGCCATCTCCGGAAACATGCCGTCATGACAGATGATGAGCGAGAGCTTCGCGCCCTTCGGCCCGATGCACACCGGCACGCCGAGATTGCCCGGCTCCCACGGCTCGACGGGCACCCACGGATGCATCTTGCGATAGTAGAGTCGCACCTCGCCCCGATCGTCGATGATGATCCCGCTGTTATAGGGATTGCCGCCTGGATTGCGCTCCATGATCGAGAAGCATCCCCAGATGCGATGCTCGATGCACGCCGCCTTGAACGCGGCAACTTCGGGACCGTCGAGCGAGCACATGATGGCATCGTTCGTATCCATCGACAGGCCGTGCAGCATGTATTCGGGAAACACGACCAGATCCATCGACGGATTGTTGCGGCGCGCCTTGCCGATCAGTTCGACGATGCGCCGTGTCTGCGCGGCCAGTTGCTCCGGGGTGGCGACAGCCGGATTCTGCAACTGCACGAGACCCACGACGATGCCTTGCGGCGACTTGTTCAATCCACCGAGACCGCTCGAACTCATTCTTCCTTGCTCCTTTATGCGTGAACGGCGAGCGGCTCCGACGCAGCGCGCGTGGCGCTTTCGACATGACCCGCCATGTGTCTTCCCAACGCGACGCGATCCGCGCCGCTCGCAGCCGTTTCGTGTACCAGCCGCCCTTCCGCGATCACCGCGATGCGATCCGCCAGTTCCAGCAGTTCATCGAGGTCTTCGCTGACGAGCAGCACTGCGGCGCCTGCATCGCGTGCGGCGAGAATGCGCGCGTGGATGTCCGCGACCGATGCGAAGTCGAGTCCGAATACGGGATTCGCGACGATCAGCACATCCACCGCTTGCCCGAGCTCGCGCGCGAGCACGGCGCGCTGCACGTTGCCGCCCGACAACGTGCCGATGGCGCGCGCCGGCACCGGCGGTTTCACGTTGAACTCGGCGATGAGACGTTCGGCGCGTTCGCGCATCGCACGGCGATCGAGACGCCAGCCGTGACGCTTCATCGGCGCACGGTCGAAGTCGCGCAAGGCGAGGTTGTCCGCGATGCTCATGTTCGCGACGCACGCATTGCGCAGCGGTTCTTCGGGGAGCGCAAATACGCGCAGCCGCGTCATCTCTTCACGCGTCGCGCGGTATGGCTCGCCATGCATGCGCATTTCACCGCTTTGCACGCGGCGCTGGCCGACGAGCGCTTCGATCAGTTCCTTCTGCCCGTTGCCCGATACGCCCGCGATGCCGAGTATCTCGCCCGACTTCACGCTGAGCGAAACGTCGCGCACCGCCCGATGTCCACGATCATCGACGACGTTGAGACTGGACAGCGCGAGACGCACGGGCGAAGCCGCATCGAGCGGCTTGCGTCCGGGCTGCATTCCGGCGAGTTTGGGATCGTCCTGCTTCGCGGATTCACCGCCCACCATCCACGCGGCGAGCTTGTCGCGGCTCGTATCCGCGACCGCGCTCGTCCCGACGAGCCTGCCCTTACGCAACACGGTCACGTCGTCGGCATACGCCATCACTTCGCGGAACTTGTGCGTGATCATCAACACGGTCAGCTCGCCGCGCGTGGCGAGATCGCGCATCAGGCCGAGCACTTCGTCTGCTTCCTGCGGCGTGAGCACGGACGTGGGTTCATCGAGAATGAGGAAACGCTGCTGCAAATAAAGCTGTTTCAGAATCTCGAGCTTCTGCTTTTCTCCTGCGGCGAGACCGGCGACGGGCGCATCGAGAGGCAGACGAAAGGGCATCGAACGCATGAAGGCATCGAGCGCGGCACGTTCCTTCGGCCAGTCGATCTTCCACGGCAATCGCCCGCGCGCGAGCAGCAAATTCTCTTCGACCGACAAGCCCGCCGCCAGCGTGAAATGCTGATACACCATGCCGATGCCGAGCGCCTGCGCATCGCGCGGCGACGCGATTCTCACCTGCCGCGCATCCGCGATGATCTCGCCGTGATCGAGCACGCCATAACCGACGAGCCCTTTCACGAGCGTACTCTTGCCCGCGCCGTTTTCGCCGAGCAGCGCATGCACGGTGCCCGCGCGCACTTTGAGCGTCACGTCGTCGAGCGCGGTGAAAGCGCCGAAACGCTTCGTCGCGCCGAGCACTTCCACGCTCATCGCTTTGGTCGGTGCGTTCATGGTCAGCGTCCCAGCGTCGCGAGCAAAGCCTTCGAATCCGACACCGTGCCGAATACGCCGCCCTGCATCAGCACCATGTTGAGCGCGGCGTCGTGATTGCCCTGATCGGTCGCGCCGCAACAATCCGCGAGAATGGTGCATTCGAAGCCGCGATCGTTCGCTTCGCGCATCGTCGTGTGAACGCAGACATCGGTCGTGATGCCCGTGAGCACCAGATTCACGATGCCGCGCGTGCGCAATACCATTTCGAGGTCCGTTGCGCAGAACGAGCCTTTGCCTGGCTTGTCGATGACGATCTCGCCTTCGATCGGCTTCAGTTCATCGATGATTTCCCAGCCCGGTTCGCCGCGCACGAGTATCTTGCCGCAGGGTCCTTCATCGCCGATGCCGATGCCGTTCGTGCCCGCGCGACGGCTTCTCCATCGCTTGTTGGCGGGCAAATCCGACAGATCGGGCCGGTGCCCTTCGCGCGTATGAATGATCGTGAAGCCTTGCTCGCGCATCAGCGTGAGTACGTTCCTGATCGGTTCGATGGGCGCGCGCGTCATCGAGAGGTCATAGCCCATCTTGTCGACATAACCGCCGATGCCGCAAAAGTCCGTCTGCATGTCGATGATGACGAGCGCGGTGTTCTCCGGCCGCAGATTGCCGTCGTAGGGCCACGGATAGGGACGTGCTTCGATGAAGCGGCTCATGTGTTCGACTCCATGAAAATAGGGTTCAACGCGTGAGACTCAGTTCGCCGGGCGCACCCGCGAGCGTGCGGTCGGGACGGCAATTGACGATCATGATGACGAGCGTGAGGACGTAAGGCGCCGCATTGAAAAGGTAGTAACCGCTCGTCACGCCGATGGCCTGCAACGCGGGTCCGAGCGCGCCCGCTGCGCCGAAGATCAGCGCGGCCCACAGGCATCGCAACGGCTGCCAGCGCGCGAAGATGACGAGCGCGACGGCCATCAGGCCTTGTCCGCTCGACAAGCCTTCGTTCCAGCTTCCCGGATACACCAGCGACAGATACGCGCCGCCTACGCCCGCGAAGAAGCCGCCGACCGTCGTCGCGAGAATGCGAACGCGCGTGATCGGATAACCCATCGCGCGGGCGCTTTCCGCGTTCTCGCCGACGAGACGCAAAGCCATGCCCCAACGCGTATGTCGCAAGCCCCATTGCAACGCGAACGCCAGCGCGACGCCGATGATGAAGAGCGGATTGACATGCAACGCGTTATGCAACTGCGGCGACGATGCCCAAGCACCGAGATCGATCGATGACAACATCGGCGCTTGCGGCTCGATGAACGGCTTGCCGAGATAGAACGCCAGGCCGGTGCCGACCAGCATCAGCGCGATGCCGAACGCGATGTCCGACACGCGCGGCAACGAGCACACGAGACCGTGCAGGCAGCCGAGCAGCAACCCCGCGCAGCCGGCCGCGAGCACGCCGAGCCACGGCGAGCCGGACAGATACGCGGCCGCATAACCGGTCATCGCGCCGGATACGAGAATGCCTTCGAGGCCGAGATTGACGCGCCCGCCCTTCTCCGTCAGACATTCGCCGATGCTCACGAACAAATAAGGCGTGCTCACGCGGATGGCGCCCGCGAACAACGACAGCAGCAGCACCGCGACGGGTGAATGTGCATCAAACATGAGTGCCCTCCAGTCGAACCGACGAGCGCGCGACGGTCATCGCCTGCAGCCTGATGCGCCACGCCGCGAGACGACTGCCCATCGCTTCCCACGCGAGCAGGTTGGCAAAGAGCAGACCTTGCAGGACGAGCGTGGTAGCATCGGGCAGACCCAGGCGGCGTTGCAGAAGCGAGCCGCTCGCTTCGATACCGCCGACGAGCACCGCGCACAGAATGATCGCCAACGGGTTCTGACGCGCCGCGAACGCCACGAGAATCCCCGCATAGCCGTAACCCGCCAGCAGCGATGCGTTCGCGCTGCCCTGCACCGCCGCGACTTCGAACATGCCCGCGAGACCGGCCGCCGCGCCGCCCATCGCGCAGGCCGCGATCGCGAGCTTGTTCACCGGCAGCCCGACGAGCTTCGCCGCATGGTTGTTGCCGCCCGCGATGCGCATCGCGAAGCCTTTGGTGCTGTGGCGCACGAAGACCCATGCCGCGACGCACGCGAGCGCCCCCCAGAACAAGCCCCAATGCACATCGAGACCCGGCAACGAACCGATCGAGAACGCGTCGGGAACGGGCAGCGTCGAAGGCTTGTTGAGACTCGCGGGATCGCGCAACGGTCCTTCGACGAGATGCTTGAACAATGCAATCGCGATATACGACATCAACAGACTGCTGATCGTCTCGTTGACGCCGCGCAGTTGCCGCATTGCGCCGACCGCGCCGATCCACACGCCGCCCGCGATCATGCCGGCGAGCGCCATCAACGGAGCGACGACGAACCACGGCATCGCGGCAGGCACGACCGTCGCCACGACCGCCGATGCGAGTCCGCCGAGCGCGAGCGCGCCTTCGCCACCGATCACGATCAGCCCGACCTGCGCAGGCAACGCGACGCACAACGCGGTGAGCATCAGCGGCGCGGCGCGCAGCAACGTGCTCTGCCACGCGAACGACGAGCCGAATGCGCCTTGCGCGATCAGCACGAGCGCATCGTTGGCGGGCTGGCCCTGCACGAGCAGGAATAGCGAGAACAGCACCAGCGTGCCGATGAGCGCGCACAACGTCGGCAAAGCGGGCAATGCGCCCAGCGCCACGCGCGGTAACAGAGGATAGGAACGCATGCCGGCTCCGCGAAGGAATGAATCAGATCTGCCCGACGACGCCCGCGACGAGATAGTTCATGCTTTCCAGCTTGATATCCGTCTGCGCGTAAGCCGTGCCCGATGCGATGGCACTGCCGCCCTTGTTGTCCTTCATCGGGCCTTTGAAGATCACGTAATCGCCCGCGGCCATCTTCGTCTTGATGGCGTCGGCATTGGACTTCGCATCGGCCGTGACTTTCGCGCCGTAGGGCGACATCTTCACGAAGCCTTCCTTCAGGCCGCCGCGCAGAATGTTGGGCTGCGGCTTGCTGGTCTGCGCATCCGTGACGAGTTCCTTGAAAGGCGTCGCCCAATCCCACTCCGCGCCCGTCAGATAACCCTTCGGCGCAAGCGCGGCCTGACTCGCGTGATAGCCGCAACTCATCGCGCCGCGCTTCTCCGCCGTTTCGATGACGACCTTCGGACCGTCGACGTGACAGGTCAGCACATCGCATCCCTGATCGACGAGACTGTTGGCCGCTTCGGCTTCCTTGACCGGCATCGACCAGTCGCCGGTGAAGATGACGTGCGTGGTGATAGACGGATCCACCGATTGCGCGCCGAGCGTGAATGCATTGATATTGCGCAGCACTTGTGGAATCGGCTTGGCGGCGACGAAACCGAGCTTCTTGCTCTTGCTCGCGTGTCCCGCGACGACGCCGTTGAGGTACTGACATTCATCGATATAGCCGAAGTAGCTCGCGATATTCGGCGGATTGCCCTGCTTCCACAAACCGCCGCAATGCGCGAAGCGGACCTTCGGATACTTCGCGGCCATCTTCAGCACATGCGGATCGAAATAGCCGAACGAAGTCGCGAAGATGAGCGTCGCGCCGTCCTGTTCGATCATCGCTTCCATCGTCTTTTGCACGGCCACGGTCTCGGGCACGTTCTCTTCCTCGACCACCTTCACGCCCGGCATCTTCTTGATGATCGCGGCGGCCTGAGCCTGCGCCTGGTTATAGCCGTAATCGCCCTTCGCGCCGACATAGATCACGCCGACGGTGAGATTGCTTGCGCCGAAGGCGAGATCGAAGGGCAGCGCGCTGCCGAGCGCGAGCGCGCCCGCGCCTTGGATGAACTGGCGGCGATTGGTCATGATGTAGCTTCCTGTTTGAGTTGATCGCTGGATGAAGAGACGAGGCTGTGCCGATACGCGCGCCAGCCGCCGAAGGAAGTGATGTCGCGTGCGCCGCTGTCCGGCGCGACGGCGGCCGGTTCGCAGATGAAGCCTTTGACGATGCGGCCATCGGCGGTCGTGACCGTGCCGATACCGAGCGGCGCGGGAATCGCCGCGACGAATGCGCCGAAGGTCCGCATAGGCATCTCCCATATCTCGATGGCGATCGCGGCACCCTCGTTTTCGGTGCGCACGAGTCCGGGCTTCGGCGGCTGCGTATCGGCTAATGCGTAGAGCGTGTAGTGCGGCGACGTCATCGTTTCTTCGATGAACCGCGCGCCCGCCTGCTTCATCTGCCATTCGAGCGGCATGCCGCGCAGATGTGCGCCGACTACGGCGAGCTCGATGCTTGGCTCCTGGATCGGCAGCGGATCGATGCTGGCATCGGAAAGTGCCTGAATCTTCGCGCCCATTGCCGCGAGTCTCCGATCCGCGCCCGCTGGCCCAATGAGCGTGATGCCCGCGGGCAAGCCATCGGCGCGCGGCGGTCCCGGCACGGCGAGCGCGCACAGGTCGAGCAGATTGACGAAGTTCGTATAGACGCCGAGACGGCTGTTCACTTCCACCGGGTTCGCCTGCACTTGCGCGATGGTCGGATGCGTCGGCGTCGTGGGAACGATCAGGATGTCGAACGTTTTGAACAACGCTTCCGCCTCCCGCTTCAGCAGCGTGAGTTCGTATTGCGCGTTGAATGCGTCGGCGGCGGAGAATGCGTCGGCCTTGCCGATCACTTTCGCTACGGTCGGATCGATGTCATCGCGGTTCGTGACGAAGAAATCGCCCAGCGCCGCGCGGCGTTCCGCGACCCACGGACCGTCGTACAGCAACGCGGCCGCGCGTTGCATCGGCGCGAAGGGAAACGTCGCGGGTTCGAGTTGCAGACGATCCAGCGTCGCCGCGAAGGCGTCGGCCGCGTGCGTGTCGCCGAAGAATTCCAGCGTGTCGGGAATCGCGACGCGCGGCGCATCCGGCAGCAAGCCGAGCGCTGCGACGCGGCGCGAATATCCGTCGAGCGCATCGAAAGTGACCATCTGCTGCAGCACGATCCAGGCATCGGCGACGTCGTGCGCGAAGATCGATAGCGTATCGAGACTCTTGCACGCGGGCACGACCCCGCGCTTGCTGACGAGCCCCAGCGACGGCTTCATTCCGACGATGCCGTTGAAACCCGCCGGCACGCGGCCCGAACCTGCGGTATCGGTGCCGAGCGAAAACGCGACGATGCCCTGCGCCACCGTCACCGCCGAACCGGAACTCGATCCGCCCGACACATATTCCGGATGACTAACTTGTTGCACGGCGCCATGCGGCGAGCGCGTGCCGACGAGCCCGGTCGCGAACTGATCGAGATTCGTCTTGCCGATGAGCATCGCGCCCGCATCGATCAAGCGCTGCACGGCGAACGCCGTTTCGCCGGGCGTATAGGCGAACGCCGGACATGCGGCGGTCGTCGGCAAGCCCGCAATGTCGATGTTGTCCTTCACCGCGAACGGCACGCCGAATAAAGGCTTGCGCTCGAAGATCGCGGGTCCGGCTTCGGCGAGCTCGCGTGCAAGCGACGCTGCCGTCGTTTGCAGATCCGCTGCCGGAACGACGAGCGTCCATGCTTCCGGGCGATCACTCGCTTCGATGCGAGCAAGCGTCGCTACGGCGATTCGCTGCGGGTCGGTATCGCCGCGCGCGTACGCATCGAGAAGTGCGCGAACGGTGAGCGGTGCGTGATCGTCGGCAGATGCGGTCGCGTTCATGAGTTCAATCTTGAATACAAGTTGAACGCACAATGCACTGTCCGTGCCAGTGACAGATTCCGCCGTTAAATCAACGATTTGGCATCAGCGTCGCGACTAGCGGCGACCGGGCGTGATCCACGCCGGTTCAGCAATGACCCAGCCGTGTGCGATAAATCCCGCTGACGGTGCAGCGGTCCACGGCTCCGGGCCGACAGAGTCCGCGTTACTGCGTGTCGCCGATTTCCGGCGCGATGGCCGCATGGTTGACGATCGCGACCATCGATATCCCGCCGATCATGTTCCCGAGAAGCGTCGGCAGCAGGAACACGCCGAAGTAATCGCCGATGCTCGCGGCGTGCGTCATCACGGCATACGCGGCCTCGGCCGAACTGGCGATGACGTGCGTCAGCTTGCTCACGCCGACGGTGTAAGTCACGAGCAGGATGGTGAGCAGGCGCGCGGACCGCGCGCTCGGCAAGAGCCAGACCATCAGCGCGATCAGCCAGCCGGCGAAGACGGCGCGTACCAGTGTGACGCCGAAGCCGGCGCTGAAAGGCGCACGCGCGACCTCCGCGAGCGCCGCGTTGACGTCGGGATCGAACACGTCCTTGAACTGCAGAAGCGCGGCGAATACGGCCGTTCCGACGAGATTGGACAACAACACGATCGACCATAGGCGCAGCGTTTTACCCACTGTGCGCAAGTCACGCCGCGTGAGCACGGGCAGCACCGCTGTCAGCGTGCTCTCGGTGAAAAGCTGCTGACGCCCGAGGATGACGAACACGAAGCCGATCGTATATCCCAGGCTTGCAATCAGATGCTGCGATTTGGATGCAGGCAGCTCGCTTTGCAAGATCGCCTGAACGAGAAAGGAGAAACCCATCGAAAGACCGGCCGCGAGCCCGGACCATATGAGCGCCGAGGCCGTGCGCTCCATCGCGGTTTCGCCCTCTTCGCGCACGATTTCGTGGATGACGAGCGCATGCGGCGTCGAATGATCCGCGGCTTGCTCGCGCTGATCGTGGTCGAGGTGGGGCGACTCGGCGCCTGCTTGCGATTCGGACATTGACTCTTCTCCTGAGGCCGCTGCTGCGTGCGTCGTGCACGATGCGATGCGTGCTTACAGCAGATTCGATGCCTGTCGGGCATAGGGCCTGCTGCTGCGACCTCGTTCACCCGAAACAACCGATCCAACCGATACAAGACCGACGATGAAAACCGAGACCTTTTCCCTTGGCGGCTACGACGTCGAGGTATCGACGAAACAAACGCCAACCGGCGACTGGACACCCGAGCTGCGCGTCACCCGCAACGGACGGCCGGTCGCTCTGCCTCAAGTCGAGACGGTCGAACCCAACTGGCTGACGAGCGCGGAAGCGCTGCGCGGCGGCGTCGAGCAGGCGCGCCGGCTGATCGATCGATATCTCGCCGGCCACGACAATCAGCACACCGGCGGCGCAATCGGCCATCCGGCGAAGCCCGGCGTCCAGGACAAATGATCTGAATCGCGGCGGCGACGTGCCTGCTTCGAGCGCGACCCGCGATCGTCGCGCGTGTGGCCCTTCGATTGCTCGGCGAGCTTATCCGTCATCCGCAAGCAATCGGGCTTGCAGCGAACGGCCCGCAAGGACCGCAAAATGAAGATCGCACAAGTTGCACCGCTCTATGAAAGTGTTCCCCCCAAAGCCTATGGCGCGACCGAACGCGTCGTTTCCGCGCTGACGGAACAACTCGTCGCGTGGGGTCACGACGTCACATTGTTCGCTGCGGGCGACTCCAAGACCCGGGCGCGCCTTCGCGCGACACATCCGGTGGGACTCTGGCGTGACGAACGCGTGTGGGATACGACGAGCCATCATCTGCGTCAGCTCGACGCCGTCGTGCGCCGGTCCGCGCAGTTCGACCTCGTCCACTTCCACGGCGAGCCGTTTCATCTGCCATTGCAGCGGTATATGTCGTGTCCGTCGCTTACGACCGTGCACGGCCGACTGCTCGTGCCCGATCACGGTCCGCTCTACGAGGCTTATCCCGATGCGCCGCTCGTTTCCATCTCGGACAGCCAGCGCAAGGACACACCGCACGCCAACTGGATCGGCACCGTGCATCATGGCCTGCCGCTCGATGCCATGCGCTTCTCTCCGAACGGCGGCGACTATCTGCTTTTCGTGGGCCGCATGATGCCCGAGAAGGGAATCGAGCGCGCCGTCGAGATCGCGCGGCGCGCGGGGCTGCCACTCAAGATCGCCGCGGCCGTGCATCCCGGCGAACGCGCGTGGTTCAGGGAAGAGATTTATCCGATGCTGGAGGCCTCGCAATCGTTCGTCGAATATCTCGGCGAAGTGGGCGGCGAGACGCGCCTCGAACTCTTCTCCCACGCGCGTGCGTTGATGTTTCCGATCGGCTGGGAGGAGCCCTTCGGCCTCGTGCTCATCGAGGCGATGGCTTCCGGCACGCCCGCGATCGCTTTCCGGCGCGGTGCGGTGCCGGAGATCGTCGAGCATGGCGTGACGGGTTTCATCGTCGACGATGTCGAACAGGCCGCGCGTGCAGTGCAGAAACTCGGCACCATTCGTCGCAACGATTGCCGGCGCAGCTTCGAGCGGCGCTTCAGCGCCGAGCGCATGACGCGCGATTACCTCGCGATTTATCGCACGCTGCTCGCGGATCCAGCGCGAGGCGGCGAGGAATGGGCACCCGGCGACCCGATGCAGGCATGACGATTGCCGTTTCCGGTTGCATTCACTCGCATAACTGGCCATGCGCATCGCTCAGGTTTCCACTCTTTATGAGAGCGTGCCGCCGCGACGTTACGGCGGCATAGAGCGCGTCGTGTCCTGGCTCACGGAAGAACTCGTGAAGATGGGACACGACGTCACGCTCTTTGCAAGCGCCGACTCGCGCACACGCGCGAAGCTCGTCGCGAGTTCGGACTGCGCCGTGAGACTGCTCGAAGACACCGCCGATCCGCAAGCCTTCCACTTCGCGATGCTCGAGGACGTCGTGCGCGCGTCCGGCGATTTCGACATCGTGCATTTTCATACGGACTACATGAGCTTTCCGTACGCGCGCCGGCTCGATGCCGCGCACGTTACGACGCTTCACTGGCGGCTCGACGTGCCCGGCCTCGACGCGCTTTACCGGCGTTTCGCCGATGTGCCGCTCGTGTCCATCTCCGATGCGCAGCGCGAGCCGATGCCGTGGGCCGGCTGGACCGCGACCGTGCATCACGGCATGCCCGCGGCGTTGCTGCCGTTTCAGGCGCGGGCGGAACGGCATCTCGCGTTCGTCGGACGTATCGCGCCATCGAAGGGACCGGACGCGGCCATCCGCATCGCGCGGCGGGCGAACGTGCCGCTCAGGATCGCGGCGAAGATCGACGAAGCGGATCGCCCCTACTTCATTCGCGATGTCGAACCGCTCATCGAGGCGCCGCACGTCGAATTCGTCGGCGAACTCGACGATCACGGCAAGCGCGGACTGCTCGGCCATGCCCGCGCGATGCTCTTTCCGATCGCCTGGCCGGAGCCCTTCGGCATCGCGATGATCGAAGCGCTGGCGTGCGGCACGCCGGTCATCGCGTTCGGGCGCGGTTCGGTGCCGGAGATCATCGAGCATGGCGTGAGCGGGTTCATCGTGCGCGACGAGGACGAGGCGGTCGACGCCGTCGCGCGATTGCCGGAGATCGACCGGCGCGCATGCCGCGCGCGCTTCGAGCAGTTTTTCACGGCGGAGCGCATGGCGCGTGCTTATGTCGAGGTCTACGAGCGGCTCGTGCGCGAGCGCACCGCGCGGCTCACATTGACGGAGGTTTGAATGCGCTGCATGGTGGTTGCAAGCGATTACGACGGCACGCTGGCGCAGCATGGCCGCGTCGATGAAGCGACGTGGCGCGCCGTCGACCGGCTGCGCGAATCCGGCCGCCATATGGTGCTCGTGACCGGCCGCGAACTCGACGATCTGCTGAGTCTGTGCGACGGCATCGACCGGTTTTCGTATGTGGTCGCGGAGAACGGCGGCGTGCTCTATCACCCGGCGACGCGCGAACGCACGCTTCTCGCGCCGCCGCCGCCCGCCGCGTTCGTCGAAGCGATGCGGCAACGCGGCGTGAAGCACCTGAGCGTGAGCGAGACGCTCGTCGCCACATCGCGCCCGTACGACGAACAGGCGCACGAAGCGATCCGCGAACTCGGCCTCGATCTGCACGTCGTGTTCAACGGCGACGCGGTGATGATTCTCGCGCCCGGCATCAGCAAGGCGACGGGGCTCGATGCCGCCCTCGATGCGATGGCGCTCTCGCCGCGCAATGCCGTCGGCGTCGGCGATGCGCAGAACGATCATCCGCTGCTGGACGCGTGCGAGTTCGGCGCCGCGGTCGGCAACGCGCTCGATGTGCTGAAGGCGCACGCGGATATCTGTCTCCAAGGCGTCGCCGGGGCGGGCGTCGCGGAACTCATCGACAAGATTCTGGCCGACGACCTCGCACACCTGAGCCGACGCGACGCGCGGCACAACCTGCTGATCGGGCATCGCACCGTAAGCGGCGATGGCGGCGATGAAGACACCGCCGAAACGCTCGAACAGCAAGGCACCGTCGCGCTGCTCGCCGGGCAGTCGGGCGGCGGCAAGTCGACCTTGTTGACCGGACTCATGGAGCGTCTGTGCGCGGCGGGATATCAGTTCTGCGCGCTCGATCCGGAAGGCGATTTCGACAACCTCGAAAAGACGCTCGCCATCGGCAATGCGGAGCACGCGCCCAAAGGCGACGACATCATGAAGTTGCTGCGCCAGCCGCGCCAGCCTGTCGTCGCGAATCTGATGCACGTTGCGTTCGCCGAGCGGCCTTCGTACTGCGCGGAACTGCTCGCCGAGCTGCAATCGACGCGCGCGCTCAACGGGCGGCCGCACTGGATATTGTTCGACGAGGCGCATCAGCTTTTCCCGAACGCCGCGAACGCCGCCGACGAAACCCTGCCGGAGCAACTCGGCCCGGCCATTTTCGCGACGGTGCATCCGAACGCGATCTCGCAGCGCGTGCTCGAACGCGTCAACGTGTTCATCGGCGCAGGTCCCGGCGCCTGGGAAGCGCTCGAGGAGTTCGCGCGCGCCGCGGGCATCGCGATGCCGCGCCGGCTATCGGACGCGCCCGAAGTCGGTCAGGCGCTCGTCTGGCGGCGCGAGCCGCTCAGCGGCGACGCCTGGGGCGATCCGCGCATCGTTCGCGTGGAGCCGGCCAAAACGCAGCGTCGCCGTCATGTGCGCAAATATGCGGCGGGCATGCTTATCCCCGAGCGCAGTTTCTACTTTCGCGGGCCGGAGAATCGGCTCAAGCTGCGCGCGCACAACCTCACGCTTTTCCTCGAACTGGCCGATGGCGTCGATGAAGACACATGGCTCTTTCATCTGCGGCGCGGCGACTATTCGACGTGGTTCCGCGATGTAATCGGCGACGCCGAACTCGCCGACGAAACCGCCGCCGTCGAGCGCGAACATCGGGATTCCGCCGAGGAGAGCCTCGCTGCGATCACCCGTCTCGTGCAGGTGCGCTATACGCAGCCCGAGAATCCGGTGTTGCCGAACGTGCTCGCGCCCGGCGCGAAGGGCGGCGAACGAACGCCGCCATGAGAACCGGCTTGCAAGCGTCGCTCCCTTCGAGCGCGCGACCGCATCGCACGATCAGTCTTCTTCGAAGAGATGCCGGTACTGATGCGGCTGCGAGCGCAGATACTGCTTCGGCGCGCGCACCTGTGCGCCCAGCTCCGCCGCGGCGTGCCACGGCCAGCGCGGGTCGTACAGGGCCGTGCGCGCGAGCGCGATCATGTCGGCATCGCCGGTTCCGACGATGGCCTCCGCCTGTTCGATGCCCGTGATCAGCCCGACCGCGATGACCGGCATCCCGACCGCCTGCTTCACGGCGCGCGCGAGCGGCACCTGATAGCTCGGCCCGACCGGAATCTTCTGCGCCGGATGAAGCCCGCCGCTCGATACGTGAACGGCATCGCAGCCGCGCGCTTCGAGCGCTTTGGCGAATGCGACGGTCTGCTCGATGTCCCAGCCGCCTTCGACCCAATCGGTGCCGGACACGCGGATCGTCACCGGCCGCTCGGCGGGAAATGCGGCGCGCACGGCGTCGAACACTTCGAGCGGAAAACGCATGCGGTTCTCGAGCGAACCGCCGTATTCATCGTCGCGCCGGTTCGACAACGGCGACAAGAACTGATGCAGCAAGTAGCCATGCGCCGCGTGGATCTGAACGAGATCGATGCCGAGACGCGCCGCGCGCGTGGCGGCCGCCGTGAACGCATCGCGGATGCGCGCGAGTCCGGCCGCATCGAGCGCGACCGGCGGCGCTTCGCCGTCCTCATAGGCGACGCTCGAAGGCGCTTCGGTCTGCCAGCCATGCGCGTGATCGGCTGGAATCTGGGCGCCGCCTTCCCACGGCACATCGGTCGATGCCTTGCGTCCCGCGTGACTCAACTGGATCGCGACCGGCATGTCCGACCATCGCCGGATGCCGTCGAGCGTGCGCTTCAGCGCCGCTTCGGTTTCGTCGTTCCAGAGACCGACATCCGCATATGTGATGCGTCCCTCCGGCAGCACGGCCGTTGCTTCGATGGTGAGCAAGGCCGCGCCGGACAGCGCGAGCTGACCGAGATGAATCAGATGCCAGTCGTTCATGCAGCCGTCTTCGGCGGAGTACTGGCACATCGGCGCGATCACGATGCGATTGGCGAGGGTCAGATTGCGCAAGCGCGCAGGTTGGAACAGTGCAGGCTGTGACATGGACAGGTTCCTTGGCGGTTGTGACGTCGCGAGGGCGCGACTCATGCCGTCGTCGCCAGCAATGGCTATTCCGTGCGACATTCAAGCCGGGCGCGCGGACATCACAGCAGCTTCGACAACACAGGCAGCAGAACGGGCACGACGAACGCGGTAAACACGCCGTTCAGCCCCATGCCGAGGCCGGCGAACGCGCCCATCTCTTCGCTGACCTGAAAGGCGCGCGCCGTGCCGATGCCATGCGACGCCACGCCGAGCGCGAAGCCGCGCGCCTCGACGTCGGAAACGCGCAGCACATTGAGGATACCCCGCGCGGTGACGGCGCCGAACACGCCCGTCGTGATGACGAGCACCGCCGTCAGCGAAGGCACGCCGCCGATCTCCTTCGCCACGGCCATCGCGATGGGCGTCGTCGCGGACTTCGGCGCGAGCGATGCAATCGACTGACGCGACGCCCCGAGCAAGGCCGCCACGGACACGGCGGATACGATCGCGGTCAGCGAGCCGGCGGCGAGACTCACGAGAATCGGCCACGCGAGCCGCTTCAGATTCGCCCACTGCCGATAAAGCGGCAACGCCAGCGCGACCGTGGCCGGCCCGAGCAGAAAATGCACGAACTGCGCGCCGTCGAAATACGTTTCGTAGGCCGTGCCGCTCGTCTTGAGCACCACGACGACGATGGCCACCGAAATCAGCACCGGATTGGCGAGCGGATTGAAGCGGCACGCCGCGTAGATGCGCTGCGCGATGAGGTACGCGAGCAGCGTGATGGTAAGGCCGAGCAGCGGCGTGGCCGCCAGATAGACCCAGATCGCTCCGAAGTGCGGCACCGGGATCATGTGCGGTCTCCGTGTTCATGGGCGACGCGGCGGCGGCCGCGCAGCATCGCACGCATGACGAGCGCGGTGACGGCGATCGCGAGTGTGGTACTGACTGCAACGGAGAACACGACGGCAAGCACGTCGCCGCGCAGCGCATGCGCCGACACCATGATGCCGACGCCCGCCGGCACGAACAGCAGAGACAGGTGCCGGAGCAGTTCGAGCGCCGTGGGTTCGAGCGTGGCCGCGGCGGCCGGACGCAATGCGCAGTATCCGGCGAGCAGAAGCATGCCGATGACCGGGCCGGGCACCGGCAGGCTGAAGAGATAGGAAAGCCCTTCTCCGAGACACTGGAAAACGAGCAATGTAGCAATTGCGGCGAGCATGGGAAAAACTCCTGGTGCGTGCGATGTTCATGCCTTCTTTCGGCAGCGGACGAAGCGTACCCGAGATGCTCGGGAAGCGCGTGACTCGCCCGCACATCGGGCACGGGCTGGTCGATCCATCTGCCCCGCTCGATGCGACTTTGTGCAAAAAAAAGGCCCGCCTGAAAACGGCGGGCTGAAGCCACGGAAGATAACGCGCCATTCAAGGCGCGCTTAAAGTATCGCGCTTTATTTTCATGTCGCAACAGTACGAAGGGCATCCTAACTATTCGTCGTCATGCCACGAACATGCGCGGCATGACGATTGCGAGTCATCGGGCAGCGCGAAGCGCGATTGCTTCGCTCATCCGTTCACATCGATCCGGGAGACACCATGGCTCAACCGACCGAACACCTGCTCGACTGGCTTCGCGACGCGCACGCGATGGAACAGCAAGCCGAGCAAATGCTGCGCGCGCAGTCCGGGCGCCTCGAGCACTATCCGCAACTGAAGGCGCGTATCGATCAGCATCTGGAAGAAACGCTGGACCAGCAGAAGATCGTCGCCGCGTGCATCGAGCGGCTCGGCGGCAGCACATCGACGGTCAAGGATCTTGCCGCCAAGATGATGGCCTTCGCGCAAGCGGCGGGCGGCATGACGATGACCGACGAAGTCGTGAAAGGCGCCATCATGAGCTATGTGTTCGAGAACATGGAGATCGCGTCCTACACCTCGCTGATTGCGGCAGCGACGCGCTGCGGCGATGCCGAAACCCGGGCCGCGTGCGAACGGATCCTGCCTCAGGAGCAGGCAATGGCGCAATGGCTGCTCGAACACATCCCTTCCATCTCGACCGAATATCTGGACCGCTCGGCATCCGGTCAGGAAGCGAAGAAATAAGCCTTGCAGGAGGCTTCGACATGTTCGTTCATCCAGTCGTCATACCTAGCCGGAACACACCATGAGCCAGTATCCCGCGACCGACAACCAGCAAGCGAAGGGCCACTCGCTTGCCCGTGGACTCGCATTCTTCAGTCTCGCATTGGGAACCGCCCAACTGCTTGCGCCCCGTACCGTCGCACGCATGTCCGGCCTGCGCGTCAGCCCTGGCCTCGTCAGGCTGTATGGGCTGAGAGAGATTGCCTGCGGCATCGGCATACTTTCGTCGCGCGATCCGTCTCCGTATCTGATGGCGCGCATCGGCGGCGACGCGCTCGATCTGATGACCGTGGCGACGGCGCCACGCGAACGCCGGCAAGGCGCGCACACGCGTGCGCTCGGCGCCTTGCTCAACGTCGCGGGCGTCACCGCGCTCGATGCGCGCGCGGTGACTTCGCTGTCCGATGACCGGGCGCGGCAGCGCAGCGAACGCTCGGAGCATTACGCCCAGCTTTATCTTGACCGCACGGGCTTTCCGCGTCCGGCGGACGAGATGCGCGGCGCAGCGCGAAGCGATGGCAACGGCGCCTGAGTGCGGAGTCGGCAATGCATGCGCTCGTCACGCTGATGGAATAACGCTTGCTCGATCTCACTACCTTCAGCCAATCGAGCGATCACCATGACCCACTTCTTCTTGCCTGCATCGCAGTACACAGCGCGTCTGCCGCTGCTTCAATGGTTGTCGGCTCCCGACGAGGATGCCGACGACGATCTCGACGACGTCCTCGACGAAACCGGCGAGATCACCAACCGCAGCAATGGCAAGAGCGGCACCGATACCACGGCGGAACCCGATCCCAAGCCGGACAACCATCAGGCATCGACGAGGCAATCATGACCGACGAACAGACGCCGCAGCATATCGAAGGGCAGCCGGTGCCGGGACACACCGAGAACATCCCGGCGAACCCGAAGGAGCCGGCGCCGCGCGGCCCCAACGAGGATCGCGCGCCGGACGCCGGTCCCGCTACCAAGCCGGGAACACCGCCGGGCACGCAAAGCGAAGGCGACCGCCTGAAGTCACCCGACTGACATCGGCGCTGCCGGTCAAACGCAGCGCCATTTGACTCGATAAGTCCATGAGGAGCACGCCATGAACCGAACCATCACGATCAGGGCCATGTTGATCGCCGCAGTGACGGCGTCCGTCTGCTTTACGTCGGGCTGCAACCGCAATACGAGCGGCGGAAGCACCGCGGCAAGCGACAGCGCAGGGTCATCCGCGCCGGCTGCCGCCAGCTTCCCGGCGACCGCCGCCAGCGACGCACCCGCGGGTGCGAGCCAGTAAGCGAACAGGTACGACTGGCGAGGCGGCGTCGCGCCGCGCATTGCCAGGTCGGCTTCGCCCGCGCCGGGGTTGACCGGCTTTGCCGTCGGTCGGATGCGGTGCGGGTAAGTCGTCGATTGCTGCGCAATTGAATCGGCATCCGAAACATTCACATCGCGAGAACGTCGCCGCCCTCTTCCAGTCGATTACCCGATACCCTATTCTCCCGGTGCCATCGACATATCGGGCGTACCCGCCGACGTGGAACGCGCTTTGGCATCCGTCGAACTTACCTCTCTCGGCATGTCCCCCGGAATTCGATTCCAAGGGCTCGATACCGGCTCACTGTGATACGTCATGCCCGACGTGGCGGCACCGTGAGATCCGCCGCTGCCATTTCCACCGTTGCCATTACCACCTGCAACTGCCGAGCTTGCAACTAACAACGTCGCGATGGAAACCGACAACGCAAGGGTTCTACGGACATCGAGTTGATGAAGCATGGGAGTTCTCCAATCTTGTTCAGATTCAAGTAAGTTTTACGGCGTCGGCCACAAATCTACCGACGTATCAGTCAATACGAACGCTCGCCAAACACAGACGCACGGCTTCAAGAAAATCGTGCGAGCAAACAAAAGAATCCATGACGCCGTATCTATCCGGCCCTTAAACACGTCGACGACCGCCGCGCCAACGGTAAGTTTGACGTCGTACGAACATCTGAATAGACTTCGCCTTCGCGCCCCGCCCCGAAGTCCCATGATTGCCCATCAGGAAACATCTGTCCCGGACAGCACTGCGCTCGATATCCCCGTTCCGCCACGCGACTTTGGCGTGACCCGGCGCATGCTGCTCGCCGTGCTTGCAGCATCAATCATCACACCATTGCTTTTTCTCGCCACGTACGGTTATTTCGGTTTTCAAACCAGAATCGCGGATTCGACTGAAGGAATCGACAGACTCTCGCGAGTTGCCGAGGAGCAGGCCGTAAAAGTCCTCGACGTGAATCAGGAGGTATCGCTTCGAATAATGGCCTTTCTCGGTGACGACGGGGATGTCCCACTTCGCGCGCGACAGCAATCTGTTCATCGCTTTCTGAGGCAAACCGCCGAGCGGGTGCCATCGGTTTTCTCGATTGCTGTCTTTGGCCGGAAAGGAAATTTGCTTGCCAGCAGCAGCACCTATCCGGTCGGCCTTCAATCGATTGGAGACCGCTCGGATATCTGGTCTGCACGCCATGCCGCTTCTGCGGCAGTTGGCATGCTGCGGCCCGAACAAATATCCGACCCGGCTCGGGACGTTTTCGATGTGACGTTCCCTCGATACGACTCGAGTGGCCAGTATCTCGGTGTCTTGGCCATATCCCTTCGACGCGATTATTTCTCGTCGTTCTACGACCGGCTGACCGCACATGACCGGGCTTTGACGGTGGGCCTTTTCCGAAGCGACGGTACTACGCTCGTTCGATTTCCCGAGCCAAAAGCGCGACGCGCACCGACAAGCAGTCAACCCTTGCTGGAAGCTATTCAGGCTAATCGGCAAAGCGGACGTCTCAAGGGTTTCTCGACGCTCGACGGCGTCGAGAAGCTCCTGGTGTATCGAGAGGTCGGCTCATACCCGCTTTACGTGACCTCCGGAATCCCGGTCTCGACGGTTACATACAGATGGTTGCGACACGACGGTCTTATCGCCATCGCGACGCTGGTTCCATGCGTAGGCATCTGGTTTCTGGTCGTGTTCAGTTTGAGCCGTCTGAAACGTGAACGAACGGCGTGGGACAGATGGAAAGCCGAGTTCGGGATGCGCGTTTCCGCGGAAGCAACAAGCCGTCAGATGAAGCGTATGGGCGCACTCGGCAATCTCGTGGCAAACGTCGCGCATGACTTCAACAATCTCCTCATGGTGGTCAAGGCGAACATGGAACTGGCCCGTCGCAAGCACTTCAACGGACTGGAGAAAGAAGTCATCGCAGTGGAACGGGCTTCCGCTTCGGCGGAGGTCCTGGCAAGGCGGCTACTCAGCGTCGCTCGCAAGCAACCGCTGCGTGAGGAGTTCGTGGATGTCAAAGATTGGCTCGAACGGGAAGCCTCTCTGATTCAGATGTCGCTCAATGAGCGCATCCGCTTTCACATCAGGTCTTCTGACGAAATCTGGCCAATCTACGTTGACCAAACCGAACTTCAATCGGCGCTGATAAACCTTGCGGTGAATGCCAGGGATGCAATGCCCGGCGGCGGCGACTTTACCATTCGCACCAGGAACATCACGCTCGATACTTCGAAAGGAAGCCTGAAGCCCGGTGACTATGTTGTCATCGCTTGTTCCGATACCGGCGTCGGCATGCCGGCATCAGTGATGCAACGCGCATTCGAGCCGCTTTTTACGACCAAAGCCGCGAACGCTGGCACGGGGCTCGGCCTTGCGCAGGTCATCGCGATGTGCGAGCAGGCGCGCGGAACAGCACGTATCGAGAGCGAGGAAGGTAAAGGAACGACCGTGTCGCTCATTCTTCCCCGTGGCTCCGGGCAGGCCGAAGCCAAAGCCAAAGCGACGACCGTGTCTCCCTCACCACCCGTCACCGTGACGGAGGCGACCAAGGGTTCCATTTTGCTGGTCGAAGACAACGAGGAAGTGGCCGCGGGACTTTCGGCCGTACTGGAGGTGTTCGGCTGGCAATCCCGACACGAACTCACCGGAGATGCAGCGCTAGGTCTGCTGGAGGACGGCGCGAAGTTCGATCTCATTCTCTCCGACATTCAAATGCCTGGGCTCAACAACGGAATCGATGTTGCGGAAAAAGTGCGGCGGAAATGGCCGAAGCAGGCTATTGCGCTGATGACCGGCTATGCCGACGAGTTCGAACGAGCAAAAAACGCCGGTGTAACGATTCTTTCCAAGCCCTTCAACATCGACGACCTTCAGGCTTTGCTGCAGAGCGTAGCACCCGCGATCAGGTGATTCGTCACTCTCGCCCCATCGCCGCCAACGCGATGAACATCGTCGCTGCCGCAGCAAATGGAAGCGGAGTCAGCCGCTTCGCCGACTTAAGCCGTCACCGCCGTGCGCTGACGACTGACAAGCTGATTGTCCTTGCCTTCGACGAGGCGAGTCAGCGCGATATCGAACTGAATTTCCTTGTAAGCGTCCGCCTTTAGACCGAGCGCAAAGCCGCCCTTCTTTTCGACGACATGAGGAATCAATTCCTCGCGCGTGGCATACGCGAAGTCATCCCAGATGAGCGGATCGCCCTCGATGTTGATCTGCGTGGTCAGCTTGCGGAAGTTATCGCTCGTCACGAAGAAATGAACGTGTGCAGGACGATTGCCATGCCGTGCAAGCGCGTTCAGCAATTCTTGCGTCGAACCGTGAGGCGGGCATCCATAGCCTACGGGCATGAGCGTGCGGAACTCGTACTTGCCGTCTTGTCCTGTTCTCACCGCGCCACGCAAGTTGAAGTCACTCTGTGCGCCGGTCGGATCGAAATGCGAGTAGAAGCCTTTCGAGTTTGCATGCCAGCACTCCACGACGGCATCCGCGACAGGCTTGCCGTCGGGACCGGTTACGGTGCCGCGAATGACAAGCGGCCCGGCGTCATCGTCCGGATTGAGGTCGATCTTCGCCACACCATCGCGCAACGGTGCGCCCGCCACATACAGCGGACCTTCGATGGTACGCGGTGTGCCGCCGTGAATGTCCGCGTGACGGTCCTGCGCATCCATGCGAATGTCGAGAAACTTCTCGAGACCGAGACCCGCCGCGAGCAAGGCCGCTTCCCCGTCGCGACCGAGCCGGTTGAAGTAGTTCACGCCTGCCCAGATTTCATCGGGCGTCATATCGAGGTCGTCGATGGCCTTGAACAGGTCGCTTAGCAGCCGATGCGTGATCTGCTTCGCACGTGCATTGCCGTTATCGCTGCCGAGATTGGCGGCGGCCGAAAGCAGGCCCTGAACTTCCTTCGTATCGAATACTTTGACGCTCACGATGTTGTCTCCATAGGTATGGGGGGGTACGACACAGGTCTTCCGTTCCGCGGTACCACGCGCGGACTCACGCGTCGTCTCGACGACAAATTAGGCCGCACCCGCATATCCGTCAAATAGATCAAATGTGGTTGATGCCATCCGTGAAATGGATGACATCCCGGCGCGAATGTCGGCTGGCTTCAAAACTTGTGGCGGATGCCCACGCGGACCGTGCTTTGACGATCGCTCGTCGACGGCGTGAGGTTGTTGATCGCCGCAACCGCCGCTGTGCCGGTGGAATCGATGCCGGATGCCTTCTGGTACACGCCGATCAGATAGACATCGGTGCGCTTAGACAGGAAGTAATCGGCGCCGAGCGCGCCTTGGTAATACTTGGCGCCGGGATTGTTGCCGGTGGCCGAATCGACGTCGCCGCCCTTCGTGTAGTCGAATGCCGCGCCGAGCAGGAGCGCCGGCGTGAGCTGATACCTGAAGTTGACTTCGACGTTATTGAAGTTCGCATTGCCGGAATAGCCGCGCGGATTGGGACCGGAGTTCGCGGTATCGCCGAGGTTCTTGAACTGCACGTTGGAATACGTTGCACCCACCGTGGCCGCGCCGAATGCATAAGCAGCGCCTGCCGCGACCACCTGATAGGTACGAGCCGATGCATAGCCGCTATAGACGGGCGAAGAGATGAAGTTCGCGCTCGCAGCGGGCGGCGTGCTTGCGCCGTTGTCGCCGAAGAAGCCGACGTTCGGATTGCGCGCGTTCAGGTAACCGACGCCCAACGTCAGCGGGCCGTTCGCATAGCCCGCACCGAGCGACCACAATTGGTTGCGCGAGACCGCACCCGCGACGCCGCCCAGACTGTAGACGCCGCCGAAGGTAACGCCGTAGTAAGCCTTACTGACGAACTTGATCGCGTTGTTCACGCGATACGCGTTGTTGAGGTTATCCAGATCGCCTGGATGCGCGCCGATATATCCCGCCCACTGGGTACCGGACTCGAACGGGCCCACATAATCCACGACCGAATCGTATTGCCGCCCGAGCAACACGGTGCCGTAAGCACTGGACAAGCCCACGTACGCCTGCCGGCCGAACATCAGACCTTGCGTGCTGCCGCGGTTCTTCTGCGCAAGCGAGCCGTTATTCAGGTCGAAGCCGTTCTCGAGTACGAACAGCGCAGCAAGCCCGCCGCCAAGCTCTTCCCTGCCCCTCAATCCCCAGCGGCTGGCCTGCATGACGCCGCTCGACAGGTTGTAGAGATTGTGGCCGCCGGCGTTCGATGTCCAGTTGAAGCCATCGTCGACGATGCCGTACAGCGTCACCGCACTTTGTGCGTGCGCCGTGCCTGCAACTGCAAGCAGCGCCAGAGAAGTTCCCAAGGCGAGTTTCATACGTGCGTGTTCCATGCGAGTCGTTCTGTTGATTGACGCAATGAAGGCTCATTGCGGTGATGAATGCGATGCGCCACGCAGTCTGCGGCCGCTCGTTTCACGCGGCAAATAAGCCAAAAGCATGACCGGCGATAAGCGCGATCGATATGTCATGCGAGGCAAGGGCTATTCCGTACGACATGCAACGGCACATGCACCAGATTCATGTCGCGCATTTTTGTCTCGAATTTGACCGCGATTATCGAGGCTCATATCGTGGGCCCATCGCATCGCATCGATACGACTCGCACCGCTTCTTGAGCATCAGGGAAGCGGGAACCATCACCTCATGTCTTCCCCAACCATGAACCCTGAAGCTCTGAATTCCGACCTGAGCGCGCTCGCTCAAACCCGATCGGCTCGTCGCCCAAGCAACGTGCGCCGTGCAGTCACGACGGCAGTGCTCGGCCAGATCCTCGAGTGGTATGACTTCTTTCTGTACGGCACCGCCGCCGCGCTCGTCTTCGGCAAGCTGTTCTTTCCGGTCGGCACCGATCCGCTCACGGGCACCATCGCCGCATTCGGCGGCTTCACGGTCGGCTTCATCGCGCGACCTATCGGCGGCGTGCTATGCGGACATATCGGCGACCGTTACGGCCGCAAGGTCGTGATGATGCTGACCCTTCTCACGATGGGCACCGCCACGGTCCTGATGGGCGTTTTGCCGACCTATCAGCAGGTCGGCATTGCGGCGCCCGTGATGCTCGTTCTGTTGCGCATTCTTCAGGGACTGGCCGCCGGCGGCGAATGGAGCGGCAGTATCCTGCTGATCCACGAGAACGCGCCGCAATCGAAGCGCGGCGCGCTCGCGGCGTGGAGCCCGTGTGGCGCGGCACTCGGCTTCGTCCTGTCCACCGGTGCGTTCCTGCTGGTGCAGAACTTGCCGGCGGGCGACTTCCAGAGTTGGGGATGGCGCCTTCCGTTTCTCGCGAGCGCCGCACTCGTTCTTCTCGGCTTGTGGATGCGCCGCTCCGTCGGAGAAAGTGCCGCATTCGCCGAAGTCAAGGCGACGCGCCACGAAAGCCGGATGCCTGTCATCGAAGTGCTGCGCCAATGTCCGCGCGAAGTGCTGACCGTGTTCGGCCTGCGCTTCGGCGAGGGCGCGGCGTCCTACCTCTTCTTCGCATTTTCGATCGCCTACGGGCAGTTTCTGGGCATCAGGTCGAGTTGGGTTCTGAGCGGCCTGTGCATTTCGATGCTGCTGATGATCCCCGTTTCGCTCTTCTTCGGCTGGGTGACCGACAAGGTCGGACGCAAGCCGGTGTATCTCGCCGGCGCAATCGCCATCGTGCTGGTCGCGTGGCCGTACTTCGCGCTGCTCGGCTCGGGCGAGTACTGGAAGGTGGTTGCGGCGCTCGTCCTCGCGAACAGCATCACGCTTGGCATTCTCGAAGGCGCGCAGCCCGCGTTCATCAGCGAGATGTTGCCGGTGCACCTGCGTTTCTCGGGACTCGGCATTGGCCGGGAAGTCTCTTCCGTACTCGGCGGCGGCCTCTCGCCGATGATCGCCACCGCGTTGCTCGCCCACTATCACAGCGCCGTGCCGGTCGCCATTTATCTGGGCGTACTCGGCCTGATCACCGTCGTCGCCACGCTGCTCGCACGCGAGACGTATCCCAAAGCGATGCGCGCCGCTGCACGCCGTCAGCCCGAATGACATCGACACACATCGACCGAGAGGTATCACCTATGCAAGCCCTTCGAAGCGAAGCCATCATCGATTCGCAAAACGACTATCCCGAGTACGCCGGACCGCTGCACCTCGATACGCTGATCGAGGAAGTCGAGCGCCGCCGCGACGAGTTCGACGCCCTGTCCCACGTGCCGCGCGATATGGTCGGCAAGATGAAGCGCGCGGGGATTTTCCGCGCGAGCACGCCCAAACGTTTCGGCGGCGATGCGCTGCCGCCCGCGCGCTTCCTCGAGATGCTCGAACGTATCGCGATCGCGGACGGATCGGCCGCCTGGGTCGCGGCGTTCGGCTCCGCGAACACGTACCTGGCTTCACTGCCTGTGGAGACCCAGGCGCGAATCTATGCGGCCGGTCCCGATCAGGTCTTCGCGGGCGGCTTGTATCCGCTGCAAAAGGCCGAGCGCGCGCCCGGCGGATTCCTCGTGTCGGGACAGTGGCGCTTTGCGAGCGGCTGCAAGGGCGCGGACTGGATCGGCGTGGGAATCGGCGGGGCGCCGGCCGGCACCGACGACAAGAACGCCGGCAAGCCTTTTACTGCGGTTTTCCCGGCGAGCGAAGTGGAGATCGTCGATAACTGGAACGTGGTCGGCATGCAGGGCACGGGCAGCCATGATCTGCGCCTGAAGGACAAATACGTCGAGGAACAATGGACCTTCGTGCGCGGCGGCACGCCGCTGATCGATGAACCGCTGTACCGGTATCCCGCCGTCGCGTATCAGGCGCAGGTGCATGCGGCAGTGAACATCGGCCTGGCGCGCGCGGCGCTCGACCTGCTGGCGGGGATGTCCGGCGTGACGAAAACCACGACCGGTGCGCCGCGTCTCGCCGATCGCGCCTACTATCGTTCCGGGCTCGCGCAGGCGGAAGCACAACTGCGCAGCGCGCGGGCGTTCTTCTTCGAGTGCGCGGAAGCATCGTGGCGCACGGTGCTCGCGGGCGACCCGGTGTTGCCTGCCGAAGCAAACTTGCTGCGTCTTTCGGCGACGCACGCGGCCCACACCTGCGCCGATATCGTGATGCAGGCGTACAAGATGGCGGGCATCGGCGCGATCTATCGCGAGAACCGGACGCAGCGTCTGGTACGCGATTCGATCGTCGTCACGCAACACGCCTTTCTCGGCGAAGGCAATTACGACGCATCGGGCGCGATCTTCGTCGGCATTGCGCCCGTTACGCCGTATCCCTGAACCCGCGAATCCTGAAAGGACATCTGCCATGACACACGATCAAGCGCGCACACAGTTTCGCAACGCGATGGCCTCGCTCGGCGCCGCCGTCAACGTCATTACCACCGACGGCCCGCACGGACGCTGCGGTATCACGGCAAGCGCCGTGTGCTCCGTGACCGATACGCCACCCACGATGCTCGTCTGCATCAATCAGTCGAGTTACGTTCACGATGTGTTGCTCGCTAACGGCCGGGCGTGCATCAACGTGCTGGGCGCGCACGCGCAGGAACTGGCGCGCGCGTTCGCGGGCATGGACGGAGGCTCGATGGACGAACGCTTTGCGCGCTGCGGTTCGCGGCCTGGCGCATTGCAACTTCCCGTGCTCGACGATGCAATCGCGAGTCTCGAAGGCCGTATCGTCGACAGCAAGCAGGTCGGTTCGCATTCAGTGCTTTTCGTACAGGTAGAACACATCGGCTCGCGCGAAGACGGCGATGGGCTTGTGTACTTCGGCCGGCAGTTTCATCGGCTCGCGCGCGCGGCTGCTTCCTGCGAGGCGGCGTAAGTATGCAAATCTGCCTGTTTCTGATCGATGCGGGCGGGCAGCGCCCGCTGGTCGATATTGCGCCATTGCAGCGCATCGACGGCTTACGCAGTCTGGTCGTGCACGAGCCGATGGCGCAACACGTCGATCCGCGCATTCCGCCCGCGGCCGATGCGCCATCGTGCGTGCTTCAACTGTATTTCGATGAACTCGCCGCGCTCGAAGCTGCCGCGAGACTCGATGGCCCGATCCATCGCGCGCTTCGAGAACCTTTGATCGCCGGGCGCTTCATGCAGCAAGTCATGGCCGTGCGCGCGCTGGCCTCGCACGCGCCATCCACCCAAGCGCGCATTCAGCGCTGCACCTATCTCGTCGCGTACGAAGGGCCGGCCGAGGACTTCGACACATGGCTCGCGCATTACCTGCGGCATCACGCGCCGTTGATGTCCACCTTGCCGCGATTGCGCGAGCTGGAGATCTACACGCGCATCGATTGCACCATCGGCCTGCCTTGCACGCGCGCGAATGCGATGCAGCGCAACAAGGTCGTCTTCGACGATGCGTCCGCGCTCGCCGACGCACTCGCCTCGCCGGTGCGCGAATCGATGCGGCGCGATTTCCATACCTTGCCGCCCTATCGCGGAGCCACGCCGCATTTTGCAATGCACAGCACATACGGTAATCTCGCCACACATTGATGGCCGCATGGCGCGACCAGCGCTCGTTCGTGAGTCAACCGTGTATGACGAAGCCCAACTCCGGTATCGCCGATCTCAATCTGCTGCGCGTGTTCCTCGCCATCTGGGATTTGCGCAGCCTGACCGCCGCCGGCGAACGTCTCGAACTGACGCAGCCCGCGGTCAGTCATGCGCTACGGCGCTTGCGCACGATCTTCGGTGATCCGCTTTTCGTGCGCACGCCCGCCGGCATGGTGCCGACCGATGCCGCGCATCGGCTGTATCCGCCGCTCGCGCAGGCGTTGTCGATCATCAACGAGGCGGTCCAGCAACTCGCCAGCTTCGATCCCGCGACCGCCCGGCGCGTGTTTCGCATTTCGATGTCGGACATGTCGGAATTCTTTTTTCTGCCGCCGCTCGTCGCGCTGCTCGACCGCGAGGCGCGCGGCATTCGAATCGAAGCGGTCAATGTTCCGGTGGAATCCGTAAGCAGCGCCATGCGCGCCGGAGAAATCGATCTTGCGCTCGGCTATGTGCCGGGTCTCGACGCGGGATGCGTGAGCGAGACGCTATTCGTCGACGAGCATGTATGCGTCGTGCGCGCCAATCATCCGTTACGCAAGTCGCGGCCGACACGCGACGACCTGACCGCCTTGCGCTACGTCTACGCGAGCACCAACGCGACGGGCCATCGCATGGTCGAGCAATGGCTCGACGAGCTGAATTTCAAGCGCGATGTCGCGGTCCGGCTGCCGCATTTCGTCGTGGCGCCCGAAATCGTGATGAACACGGACCTTGCCGTGCTCTTCCCCAAGAGCATCGCGCTGCGCTTCAATCGTAGTAAGGCCTTTCGCATTCTGCCATTGCCTTTTGCGCTGCCGCCCATCGAGATTCAGGTGCACTCGCACACGCAATTCACGAGCGATCCGGGCGTAGCGTGGCTGCGCAATACGATCCATTCGATGTTTCGCCAGCCCGACGCGTGACGCTCATTTGCTGGGCTGATATCACGCGTTCTTTTCGGCGAATTTGACCGGGGTGAGTGTCGCCACGACACTGTTTGTCATGCGAAGCCTCAAGAAGGCTGCAGCCCTTCTCATTCAATGCGAGCAGACATGGCAACAGTTCATACCTCGACCGCCGAAACCAGCGCAGCAATGCCGGATCGCACGCTCAGACGTATCGTCATTGCGTCGGTCGCGGGCAACGCGATGGAGTGGTACGACTTCTTCGTCTACGGAACGGCGGCCGCACTCGTGTTCGGCAGTTTGTTTTTTCCGGCCAATGCGGACCCGCTGATCGGCACGCTCGGCGCGTTCGCGGCATTCGCGATGGGCTTCGTCGCACGGCCGCTCGGCGGTATCGTGTTCGGCCATATAGGCGACCGTTATGGACGGCGCGCGTCGCTCGTCTGGACATTGCTCATCATGGGCTTCGCGACGTTCGGCATCGGCCTGTTGCCGACTTATGATCACGTCGGTCTGTGGGCGCCTGTTGCGCTCGTCGCACTTCGCCTGCTGCAAGGCATCGCGTCCGGCGGCGAATGGGGCGGCGGCGTACTGATGATCAGCGAGAACGCGCCGCCTGAAAAGCGCGGCTATTACGCGGCGTGGAGTCAGCTCGGCGTCGGCGGCGGTTTCGTTCTTTCCTCGGCGGCGTTTCTCGCGGTGCAGGCCTTGCCGCACGATCAGTTCATCTCGTGGGGATGGCGCCTGCCGTTTCTCGCGAGCATCGTGATCTTCGCGCTCGGCGTCTACATTCGTCATAGCCTGCCTGAGAGTCGCGACTTCGAGAACGCGGAAGAAGCGGGCAAGACGTCGCATATGCCGGTGCTCGAAGCGATCAAGCGTCATCCGAAGGAAATACTGATGGCGATGGGCCTGCGCGTCGCGGAGAACGGCGGCGCGTACATCTTTCTCGCGTTTTCGCTGGTGTACGGCAAGTTCATCGGCATTCCGAATTCGACGATGCTCACCGGCGTCATGCTCGCGATGGTTGTCGAAATGATCGCGATGCTGCTGTGGGGCAAGCTCTCCGATCGCATCGGACGCAAGCCCGTGTATATGATCGGCGCCGCATCGCTCGCGGCGATGGCCTTCCCGTTCTTCTGGCTGCTGGACACGCATTCGACGCCGCTCATCTGGCTTGCGCTGGTGCTTGGCACGGCCGTCTGTCACGGCGCGATGATCGGCACCTTGCCTGCGCTCGTCGGCGAATTGTTCAGCACGGAAGTGCGCTACTCGGGCGTTGCGCTCGGGCATGAAGTGGCTTCGATTTTCGCTGGCGGTCTGTCGCCGCTCCTCGCGACCGCGTTGCTTTCGCACTATCACGCGTCCTGGCCCGTCGCGGTGTTTCTCATCGCGCTCAGTCTCGTGACGGTCGTCACCCTGCGCTTCACGCACGAAACGCGTCATCAGTCACATTGATGCGATACACGATTTTTAGCCTATTTTTCTTATTCGGCGTGCGGCTCTAAGATCGATGCATGGTTGTGGGAAACACATCGAAAGGAAGGCGATCATGCAAGCTCAAACCGTGAAAGTCCGAGTCGACGCGTTGCGCGAGGAAGCGCACGGCGTGCGCTCGTTCAGCGTCTCGCGAATCGACGGCGCGCCCTTCGAACCCTATGAGCCCGGCGCGCATATCGATGTGACCGGCCCCTCGGGTGTCACGCGTCAGTACTCGCTCTGCGGCGATCCGGCATGTCTCCGGACGCAGATCTTCGCGGTCAAGAAGGAAGCGCAATCGCGCGGCGGTTCACGCTCGCTTCACGAGGAAGTGACCGTGGGCTCCGAGCTTTCCGTCGGCGCGCCGCGCAGTCTGTTCCAGCTTCACGCGGCCGCAAGCGAGCACATTCTGATCGGCGCGGGCATCGGCATCACGCCCTTGCTGTCGATGGCTTATCGCCTCGTCGCGAGCAATGCGCGCTTCACGCTGCATTACTTCGCGCGCAGCGAGGCGCATGCGGCATTCATGACCTTGCTGACGCGTGCCCCGTTCAACGCGTACGTGAAGCTGCATTTCGGCGTCGAGCGGCACGAGCAGCGCGACAAGCTCGACGAATGTATCCGCGATGCCGGTCCGAACGCACATGTCTACACATGCGGGCCGAGCGCCTTCATGGATGCCGTGGTCGAGACGGCGCAAGCTCGCCTGCCCGCGGATGCGATCCATCTGGAACGCTTCAAAGCCGAGCCGATTGCCACGGCCGAAGCCTCGTTGGACAGCTTCGAGGTGCAACTCGCAAGCAGCGGACAAACGGTTCGCGTGGACAAGAGCACGTCGATCGTCGATGCGCTCGCCTCCATCGGCATAGAAGTCGATACCTCGTGCGGCGAAGGCGTTTGCGGTACGTGCATGGTGGATGTCGTGAGCGGCGAGCCCGAGCATCGCGATCACTGTTTGAGCAAAGCGGAACGCGCAAGCAACAGCGTGATTTGCTGCTGCGTGTCGCGTTCCCGTTCGCCCGTGCTGGTGCTCGATCTCTGAGCGAAATCACATCGTCTTGAAGCTCGCGAGGGTGTCGGTCATCAGGGCGCGCATCCACGCGTTGCCTTCGTCGTCGTGAAAGTGTTCGTGCCAGTGCATCGTCACGGCCACTCTCGGCAACGGTACAGGCAGCGCGTAAATGTTGAACGCCTCGCCTCTGTTGAGGATATGCGCGAGCTTTTCCGGCAGCGTGGCGAACAGATCCGTTGCAGCCAGCACGCCGGGCACCGCCACGAAATGCGGCAACGCCAGCGCGATATTGCGTCCGACGCCTCGTCCGCGCAGCGCATCGTCGAGCGCGTCATGGCTGTGTTCGAGCGAGCGAACCTGAACGTGCGACGCGGCAAGGAACTGCGCGAGTTTCAGCTTCGTGCCTTCGGGCAGATCGTCGCGCTTGCGGGTCATGCATACATACGACTCCTCGAAGAGCACGCAATGGCGCGTGCGCGGCAATAGCGACGGCAAGTTGCCGATCGCGAAATCCAGCCGGCTCGCGCGCAACGCTTCTTCGATTTCTTCGACCGGCAACGGCTCGACCACCAGCTTCGCGCGCGGCGCGGCATCGTGCAACGCGGCGCAGATCGCCGGCAGATACGCCATCTCCCCCGCATCCGAGAGCGACAGGCGAAAGGTACGCGTGCTCGTCGCCGGATCGAAACGCTCGGCGTAACGCAACGCCTGGCGCACGGTGTCGAGCGCGCGCCCGACGATCTCGGCCAATTCCAGCGCGACGGGCGTGGGCTGCATGCCCGTGCGCGTGCGGATGAATAGCGCGTCGTCGAACAAGGTGCGTAATCGCCCGAGCGAATAGCTGACCGCCGGTTGAGAGAGCGCGAGACGCTCGCCTGCGCGCGTCAGGCTGCGCTCTTCCACGATAGCCTGGAAAACGCGCAGCAGATTCAGATCGATATGGTCGATGGATGTCATGACGGGCCGTCCGAGATATAGGCCGCACTGATTGAGCGACCCGTTTTTAATCGATTTGACGCATGATCCTCGAAAAGCGAGACTGATGTCAACGAGAGGATTTGCCGAGCGCCCAGCCAAGCTCGCGTCAGTCGTTCGATCAGCCACTCAACTTCTCCGAGGAATACGATGAGTACGCCGACCTATCAGACCATCGACACCAGCGCGCTCGCCAGGCGCGCGGAGTCCGATCGCATTGCGCCTTCGCTTTACTACGATCCGGAGTTGTTCGAGGCCGAACTCGAACGCATCTTCTACAAGACGTGGGTGTGGGTTGCGCATGACAGCGAGTTGCCGAAGCCCGGCGACTTCGTGACGACGACCATCGGCCGTCAGCCGGTCATCGTCGTGCGCGACAAGACCGGAACCGTGAACGTGTTGCAGAACCGTTGCCGTCATCGGGGCGCGACCGTCTGCGAAGAGCACAAGGGCAACGCCAAGGGTTTCACATGCCCGTATCACAGCTGGTCCTATGCGCTCGACGGCACGCTGCGCGCCCTGCCCTACGGCGATGGTTATGAAGGCGTGTGCGAGAAAGGCGATCTGCCGCTCAAGAAGCTGCGCGTGGGCGTTTATCAAGGGCTGATTTTCGCGAGCTTCGATGAATCGATCGAACCGCTCGAGGACTTCCTCGGCGGCGCCAAACCGTGGATCGATCTTTTCATGAAGCAGGGCGCGGGCTACCCCATCAAGGCGAATGGCGAGCACAAGTTCAGGTTCAAGGGCAACTGGAAGATCCAGCTCGAGAACACGACGGACCTGTATCACTTTCCCGTCGTCCATAAGTCATGGATGAAGTCCATCGACGATGAAACGGCCGCCGTCATCACGAGCTTCATGACGAGCGACAAGGCGTTCTGCCGATCGCTCGGCAATGGTCACAGCCTTGCCGTGCTGATGCCGGAATTCGTCGATCTCGATCAGGACGACGGCGCGCCGCTGCCCGAACGTTTCAATGAACTCGCCGCGCAACTCGCAGAGAAACACACGCCAGAAGAAGTGCGCCGCATCGTGCGTTCGCTGATGGGCGTCGGCTTCAACCTCAATCTGTTTCCGAACCTCGCGCTTTCGATGGCGTTCTTCCGCGTGCTGCGCCCGATCTCCGCGGTGGAAACGGAAATCCGCCATGTCGCGCTGGGAATGGACGGCGGCCCCGAGGAAGCCAATCGCGCGCGCTTGCGCATGCACGAGCACTTCCAGGGCCCGTTGGGCTTCGGCAGCCCTGACGACGCCGAAGCGTGGGAGCGCGTGCAGCGCGGCTCATACGCCGGCCCTGACGTACCTATCCTCGTGAACCGCGGCCTCAACCGCGAAACGATCGCACCGAACGGTGAGAAGACCGCGCATTCGACCGACGAAACCGGCATGCGCGAAGCCTACAGACAATGGCGCGCGATGATGGAGCAAGCATGATGGACGAACGCAACGCACTCTTCACGGACCAGACCTTGGCGCGCGCGATCGCATTCATCTGGCGGGAAGCGGAACTGCTCGACCGCCGGGACTATCGCGCCTGGCTGGATCTGTGGGACCCGAAAGGCCATTACGTCGTGCCGATCGATCCGCGGACGACCGACTACGCGTCCACGCTCAACTACGCATACGATGACCATCACATTCGCGAGTTGCGCGTGCAGCGTATGACGTCCGGCTTTTCGGCGTCGGCCTCCGATGCGGCGCGCACGGTGCGCACGGTGTCGCGCTTCACGCTATCTGGCGACAGCGCGGACCTCGTCGAGGTCAAGTCCTCGCAGATCGTGATTGCCTACAAGCGCGGTCTGTCCACGATCTTTGCTGCCGACCTGACGCACAAGATCGATATGTCGAGCGGCGAGCCGCGTCTGTCGGAGAAGGTGATCCGCCTGATCGACTCGACCGAGGCGCTGAGCGCCATCGGCTTTCTGCTTTGAAGTCATGCGCGCGTCGTGTCGATGTCGGTCGTCCGGCATTGCTTTCAGCGATGCGCGCGCTATCCATTCGCTACGTTCATGCCAACACTCGAAGTCTATTTGCCTCAAGGTCACGCCGACGAACGCAAGGCATCGCTCATTCAAGGGCTCACGCAAGCGACCGTCGACGCGATCGGTGCGCCGGCCGAATCCGTGCGCATTCTGCTGTCGGAGTTGCCCGCATCCAATAGCGGCCTCGGCGGCAAAGTCAGCGCGGCGGGATTGCCCGTCATCATCGCGATCCTGATTGCTGGCCGCACGCAGACGCAGAAAGAAGCGCTGATCGCGTATCTGTCGGAGACCGGCGCTTCCGTGCTGAATGTGCCCTTGCAGTCCACGCGCGTGTTGATCAAAGACATTCCGAATACCGATTTCGGCCTGGGCGGAAAGACCGCTCGCGCCTTGGGCCGATAAGAATACGTGAAGCCATGACGGACAAAATCATCGAGAGCCTGCAGGCGCGCTTGCGCGTGCTCGAAGCGCAGAACGCGGTGCGCAAGACCATCGCCCGATACATGGCGCTCTGCGATGTGCCGGCACGCGCGCTCGAAGGTGAATCGCTGACGGCACTCTTCAGCGATGACGCCGTGTGGGAAGGCATCGGTCCACAGTATGCGGACAAGTTCGGCCGCTTGGCGGGGCCGAACGCTATCGTCGCGATGCTGCAACGCTACCTGCCGCCCACGCCGCACTTCGCGACCAACGTCCACTTCCTGACGAGCGAGCATATCGAAGTACAAGGCGATACGGCGAAGGGCCGCTGGATCATGTTGCAGGCATCCGGATATGTCGATGCAAACGCCGAGCTCATCTCGGCGCGGCTCGATGTGGATTTCACTCCGTCGCCTCACGATGAAGACGTTTGGCTGATTCGCCACTTCCGCACCGAACGCCTTTTCGACGCGCCCTGGCAACTCAACCCCGCGCAAGGAGTCCGTGCATGAGCGCCTTTTTGCAGCAATTCGATCTCGCGACGCATGCCGCCGCCGATGCACCGACCATCGCGATCAAGGACAGTATCGACATAGCCGGCTATCCGACGACCGCGGCCAGCCGCGCACTCGCCGATGCGCCGCCCGCACCGCGCCACGCGCAAGTCGTGCAGCGGCTGCTCGATGCGGGCTGGCGCATTACAGGCAAGGCGAACATGCACGAACTGGCGTTCGGCATGACAGGCCTCAACGACTTCAGCGGCACGCCCGTCAATCCCCAAGATCCGGCGCGCATTCCCGGCGGATCGTCGAGCGGCTCGGCATCGGCGGTGGGGCTCGGGCTCGTCGATGCCGCCCTCGGCACCGATACCGGCGGCTCCGTGCGTTGCCCCGCGGCATGCTGCGGCGTGATCGGCCTGAAGCCGACTTTCGGGCGCGTGTCGCGTGAAGGTGTCGCGCCGCGCCAGACGTCGCTCGACTGTGTCGGCCCGTTTGCACGGGCGATGAACACGGTCATCGACGTAATGCTCGCAATCGATCCGTCATTTCAGGGCGGCCGTGCGCGCCGCGACGTGACAGCGATACGCGTCGCGTTGCCCGATGTGCAAGCCGAAGGTCGGATCCGCGACGCGGTGGCGAGCGCGGTCGCGCGCAGCGGACTCGCGTCGCGCGCCGTGCAGCTCGAATCCATTCAGGATGCGTTCACGGCCGGTCTCGCCGTCATCAACGCCGAGACGTGGCGCGCGTTCGGTCATCTCGTCGGCAGCGGAAAGCTTGGCCCGGATATCCTGGCGCGGTTGAGCGCCGCCGCGAACACGCCGGTATCCGAGCTCGATGCAGCCGAGCGCATACGTCGCGACTTCACGGACGAGGTCGATCGCGTGCTGGCGGACGCCGACGTCCTCATTCTTCCGACCATGCCATCGCTGCCGATCACGATCGAGGCCGCGCGCGCGGGCACTCCGGTGATCGCAATGTCGTCGCTTATCCGACCTTTCAACCTGAGCGGACATCCGGCGCTTACGTTACCGGTTCCGGTTGAAGGGGCGTCGCTCAAGGCGGGATTGCAGATTGTCGGCCGCAAAGGCGATGACGAGACGGTGTGCGCGGTGGCCGCATACATCGAAGCGATGCTCGCTCCGCATGCGTAACGAGCCGACGAGCCGTGCGCCTCTCAACGCAAGTTCGAGTCGAGCGGCAGACGCACGGTGAAAGTCGCGCCCTGCCCGCGTCCGGCGCTCGCAACATCGACCGTTCCGCCGTGCAGGCTCAGGATGTTCTTGACGAGCCACAGTCCGAGCCCCAGGCCGCCGACGCGTCCGCTCGACTGCGGCGCGATCTGCTGAAAGCGGTCGAAGACGTCCGGCAGCGCATCGGGTGCAATGCCGCGCCCCGTGTCCTGAACGGTCAGCACCGCCTGGCCGTCCGATGTGCTCACGGAAATGGACACGCTGCCCGCGTCCGTGAATTTCACCGCGTTCGTGAGCAGATTCCAGACGACTTGCTCGAGGCGGCTTTCATCCGCCATGACGATGCACGGCTCGACGTGCGGCGTCTGCAATCGCAGGCCCTTGTGCTCCGCGGTCTTGCGGATGTCTTCGACGACGTTGAGCGCGAGCGCACCGATATCCACCGGCTGCAGATGAACCGAGAGCTTGCCGGTAACGACCGCGCCGCTATCGAGCAGATCGTCGACCATATGCGACAGCTGGCGGCCGTTGCGGCGGATCGCTTCGCCCGCCCGCGCGACGTGTGAAGGATCGGCGACGACCTGCAGCAGTTCCGCCCACGAGACGATCGCGTTCAAAGGCGAGCGCAACTCGTGACTGACGGCCGCGATGAAATGATCCATTGTCTTGGCGAGCGCTTCGCTGCGCTCGCGCCCCGAACGTTCCTCGCCGGCCGTCGCGGACAGCTCGAGCTCACGTTCCTTGCGCGACGTGATGTCGAGCGTGAAGCCCATCACCGACTGCATGGTGCCGTCGTCCGCGAACTGCCCTGTGCCGCGAATCAGGACCCAGCGCCGGCCACGCGCTCCATCGATGCATCGTTCGCACTCGAAGCTTCGTTTGGCTTGCAGCGCCTGCCAGTGCTCCGCAACCGGATCGGGCTGCTCGATGAACAGCTTTTGCCGATCCAGCCCGGCGATGTCCGGCAAGCCGAGATCTTCGACGCATTGTTCGCTGCAATGCACCGCGCCCGTTCCGACGTCGAGCTCCCACGCGCCCACGCCAGCGAAAGCCAACGCCCGTTCGAACCGAACGCGATGATCGTGCAGGCGCTGCTCGGCTTCTCTCGCAAGAATCTGCCGGAGCCGCGCATGCGAGCGCAGTCGCGCTTTCTCTCGCCGTTCCGTGCGCGTCGCCAGCGTGTGCATCGTGACGTCATCGAAGCGCAGCAGGATGAGCGGCGGTTCATCGGCGGTCGCGGGAAGATGCGAGACGTGAATCTGCCAGTACCGCGACGGCTGTTCGTGCGTGGCGGCGCGATCCGGCGTGTCCAGGCTGAAAGCGGGCGAGAGGCGTCGCTGACCCGGGTGCAGATTCGCCACGAGCGCGCGGATCAGATGTTCGCATTGCCCCAAAGCCGTTTCGGTCTCGCCGAACATCGCAAGCCATGCCCGGTTCGCGAACACGACTCTCAGGCCCTGATCGAGCATGAGATACGGCTCGATCAAGCGGTCGAAGATCGCCCGGTCGGCCGTGCCGACAGCGCTCGCTTCCGCCGAACGGGAAGTCGAGTCGGTCATCGGAAGAGCCGTGGTGATGTTGCCAGAGGACGCTTCGTCACGATCGATCCTCTCCTTGTCCAAATCCCTGCGTGAGTTCGGCAACGGTCTTCAGGAACTGGTCCATCGAGGCCGGTTTTCTGAGCAAGGCGTTCCAGAGAACGATGCCGCTTGGCCGAGCCACATGGGCGGACGTATGCAGCACGATGGGAATCGCCGCCCATTCCGGCCGCTCCCGAACGGCCCGGCACAATGCCTCTCCGTCCATGCCGGGCATCATCAGGTCTGTGATGAGCAGGTCGGGCACCGAGCGTTGCATCGCGGCAATGGCCTCTCGTCCATCGCGCGCGCGCTCCACCTCGTAGCCGGAATATTCGAGCGCGAAGCTCCACGCTTCGAGCAGATCAGGTTCGTCATCAACGAGAAGGACACGCGTCATGGACCGCTCACAGCCATACAAAAACGGTTGGAATCCCGGCGCGGGACTGAGTCAAATCCTCAGTATCCTGCTTGTTCGTCACTACGGCTGGCCGCGCAATCCGGCGCCGCCTCTTTCAACATGCAATGTCACCAGTTCGATCAGACGATACGGCGGATAAGGCTTTTGCAGTATTGCCGCGAACAACGCCCGATCGGCCGGATCGATCGCGTGCGGGGCGGCGCTGCACAGGACGATCGGAATCCGCCGGAAGTCATCGTCGCCGCTGAGCGCTCGCGCAAGGTCCACGCCTGAACTGACGGGCATCATGAAATCCGTCACCACGAGCGACGGTCTGATGCGCTGGATCGCCTGCAACCCGTCCGCGCCGTTCGAAGCAGCATGCACGACGTGCCCCAAGTCCTGCAGCAGGAACTTCAGGAAATCGGTAACGAGAGGTTCATCGTCCACGACGACAAGATTAGCCATGCGCGCAGCCTGGCTATCGTCCGCTCGCGTCGTCGCCCATTGCGCCTCGCGCCGTGGACATCGTTCCCGTGACGTGCAGCCCATCGCCGAGTCCGGAAATCTGCACTTCCGCGGTCGATGTATCGAAGAGGCTGTCGCGCACCTTGAGCACCGTGATGCTGCGTCGCAAAGGACCACCCGCCGCCTGATGGCGCATCTCGATCACATTGTCGATCTGCGACAGGATTTCCGGCGATGGATTGGTGCGCCACGGCCCCGACAGCTCCTTCGTTTCCCAGGTGCACACCGTCGTCACGCCGATCGCGCGCAGCTCGTTGCTCAACGCGGCGAAGAATTCGACCATGCGATGCGGATCGACGGTCGCGCGTTCGAAACCGGCGAGGCCGTCGATGAACAGACGTTCTGCGCGCGTCGTGCGAACCGCGTCGAGCAGCTCGTAGGCGAGCTTGTCGAGAAGATTTTCGGTGAGCGGGCGCCACAACATGCACAGCGCCTTCTTTTCGACGAGCGTTTGCAGATCGAGACCCAGTGCCTTCGCTTTCGCGTACAGCCGCTCCGGCGTTTCATAGAAACCGAAATGCACGGCAGGCCGCTCGACGGTCGCGCAGTTGAGATAGCCGATTCCGAAGGTCGTCTTGCCGCTGCCGGCTGGCCCCACCACGACGGACATCGAGGCGGCAGGCAAACCGCCGCCGAGCCGTTCGTCGAGCCCGCCCGTACCCGTGGCGACCTTCGTCAACCCGACGGTCTCTTGCGTGGACGGTCGAGCGAGAGCGGCTTCGAGGCGAGGGAATACGGCGATGCCGCGCTCCGAAATTTCATAGAGATGCAAGCCGCTCAGCGCACGGCTGCCGCGCGATTTCGCAACGCGAATGTGCCGTACGGTGCGCGACCCGAACAGGTTCTCCTCGAGGTGCAGCACGCCATCGACCATCGTGTGTTCGGGACTGGATTCGTCGATCCGGGCACTGGTCAGGAAGAGAACCGTGCAACCGGTGAACGCAGCATGACCTTGCAATTCCGCGACGAAGGTCTTGATGTCCAGATTGGTTTCGCTGCTTTCGCGGGCATTGAGCAATCCGTCGAGCACGAGAATGCTGGCCTGCGTGCGCGCGAGCTCGGAGCGCAGCAATGCGACCAGCGCATCGAGTCCCTTCTCGCGAAGCGTGCGAAAAAGACTGAGGTAAGTCAGATCCTTGCCGAGGCGGCTCGCATCGTAGAAACTCAGCGCCGATAGCGACTGGAACAGCCGGTCGTGCGATTCCGCGAGCAGCGTGATGTAGAGAACCTTGTGTCCCTGACGGGCTTGCGCAAAGGCAATCTGATTGGCGAGGATGGTTTTTCCCGCTCCCGGCCGTCCCTGCACGATATAAGACGAGCCCGCTATCAATCCGCCGTCGCAGATATCGTCAAGTCCCGGAACTTCGCTGCGTAGCCGCGCGAGTTTGTCCATTGCGTCGATCCATTATGTTGGGTGGCAAGCCGGGCATCGCTACCCATTTGCCGCCGCCGTTCCGTACCTGTCGGTTCCGATCCCGCCACTTCAGGTCGGCAGTGTACTCGAAATGACAGGGCAAGACGACGCTCCGGACTTCCCGTCTCGCAGGTTCGACGTCGAGCGCGTCAGTCTTCTGCGTCGATCATGTCGTTAATTTTCAGCACGAGCTCTTCGATCGCAAACGGCTTCGTCAGCAGGTGCGCGCCCTCTTCGACCCTGCCGTTGCCGAACACCGATTTCTCCGCATATCCCGTCATGAAAAGGACCGGCAAGGCGGGCCGCCTGAACCGCGCCCGGTCCACCATCTCCTTCCCGTTCATGCCCGGCATGCCGATGTCGCTAACCAGGATGTCGATCTCCGCGTTCGAATTGAGGATGTCGAGCCCGGACGGACCGTCGCTGGCTTCGATGACATTGAAACCCGCATCCTTCAGCACTTCGGTGCAGCCCAGGCGAATATCGGCTTCGTCATCGACGACGAGCACCGTGCGCTGCTTTCCGACAGCAGGCAGGACGATCGTCGCCGGCAAATCTTCCGCTTCCGGTGTCGAATCCGTCAGTCGCGGCAGATAGATGCTCACCGTCGTGCCCTTGCCGACCTGCGACTCGATCGACACTTTGCCCCCCGACTGACGCGAAAATCCGTACACCATGGACAAGCCCAGGCCCGTGCCCTGCCCCAAGGGCTTCGTGGTGAAGAACGGATCGAACGCCTTGTCGATGATTTCCGCTGCCATGCCGTATCCCGTGTCGGCGACCGCGATCACGACGTAATCGCCATCGCTCAAACCGTGCAGGCGCGCAAGGCGTCCCTTGAAGGAGACGTTGTTCGTGCGGATCGTCAGCGTGCCGCCCGCGGGCATGGCGTCGCGTGCGTTGATGCACAGGTTGAGCACGGCGTTCTCCAGTTGCACCGGGTCGCTCAACGTCGTGTGCAGGGTTTCTTCGAGCCGCGCATTCACTTCGACGGACGGTCCCAAGGTGCGCCTTATCAGATCGAGCATGCCGTCGATCAGGCGGTTCGGCGAGATCGCCTTGGGGTCGAGCGTTTGTCTGCGTGCGAAGGCAAGCAGCCGATGCGTCAGCGCGCCGGCTCGCTGCGTCGCATCGTGCGCGCTTTGGACGAAGCGTTCGATGTCGGCGAAACGGCCCTGGCGCATGCGCAGCTTGGTCAACTCCATGTTGGTGTTGATGACCTGCAGCAGGTTGTTGAAGTCGTGCGCGATGCCGCCCGTGAGCTGACCGATCGCCTCCATCTTTTGTGCTTGCCGAAGCGTTTCTTCGGCCGTCATCAGCTCTTCGGTGCGCTCGGCGACCCGCCGTTCCAGAAGCTGCGCGGCGTCCTTGAGCTCGTCGAGATGCCGTTTCGTCTGAAGCTGCCGTGCGCGCGCGCGAATCAGACCGCGCGCCACGCTTTGAAGCACTTCCGCGGTCAACGGTCGTGCGAGCAACGTGACATTGCCGAGCGCTTCGAAGAGACGCCAGCGTTGCACCGTGCTCGGACGATCGCCCGGCACCGTCAGAATGCAGATAGGAATGTCCGACCACGGCGGCTGTTTTTCGAGGCAGTCGGCAAAATCGCCCGACGGCGCCAGCTCGGAAAGCGACTCTTCGGTCAACAGCAGCCCCGCGATGCTCATGCCGTCGTTTTGCCGAAGCTGTTTGCAGATATCGGCCAATGTGCCGATTTCGAGCGCATCGATGCCGCCGGCGCGCAGCGTCTCGACGATGATCCGCGCATCCTGTCCGACCGGCGCGAGCACCTGCACCGTCGTCGGCGCTTCGTCACGCATCATGACGCGTCAGCCGGTTGGTCGCCCTCGCCGATCAATTCTTCGCGGGCGCCTTCGTAGGTCGGAACGCCGGTGAAAATGCCGCGCAAGGTTTCGAGCGGTGGCCCGACTTCCACGCCAATCGACGAAAGCTGATATTCGTGGATCGCGTTGTCGTGCAGGCCCGTTCGCTGTTTGATGACCGAAAGCGCGCGCCGCAAACGGCCCGCGGCTTCGAAAAAGCGCAGAAGCAACACGGTGTCGCTGAGGAAACTGAGGTCGATCGGGTTCTGGACATCGCCGACCACGCCCTGTTGAGCGAGCACGATGATCGTCACGACGCCGCGCCGATTCAGATAGGTGAGCAACTCATGCAGATGCAGCACGAGCGAACGCTCTTCCGGCATCGTGCTCAGATACGAATTGATGCTATCGATGACGACCACGCGAGCGTTGCGGTCTTCGACATCGCGGCGCACGGCCCACACGAATTCGCCCGGCGAGAGACGCGACGGGTTCATCCGCCGCCACGAGAATCGCTCGCTCGCCATGGCCTCGTCCGCGCTCAGGCCCAGGCTGTGGCCGCGTCGCAGGAATGTCTCGTAGGTCTCATCGAACGAGAAGTAGGACGCAAACTCGCCGTTGTTCGCGCTCGACAGCGCATAGCTCAAGGCGATCGACGATTTTCCCGCACCCGATGGACCGATCATCATCGTGGTCGTCCCGCGATCGAGTCCGTGGCCGAGAATGCGATCGAGGTCCGCGAAGCCGCTTTCGAGCGGCGCTCCGCCGGGAAGACTCGCATGTTCGTCGGCGATCAGGCTCGGAAACACGAGCACTTCTCCCGGCACGAGCATGTAGTCATGCCATCCGCTCTGGAAGTTCATGCCGCGCATTTTTGCGACCCGCAGCCGCCTGCGCGCGGCGCCGTAGTCGCGCTCGATCAGTTGGAGCGTGATAACGCCATGGACAAAACTATGAAGTTCTCCGTCCTCTCCGCTCAGAAGGTCGTCGAGAAGGATGGCGGTGACCTCCCTTCCCTGCATGAAGCGCTTGAGTTCGAGCATCTGCCGCCGGTAGGCGAGCTTGTTTTGCGCGAGCATGTGCAACTCCGACACGCTGTCGATGACGACCCTCTCGGCGCCTGTCTCCTCCACGCGGCGGATGATCCGTTCGATGGTCCTGTCGAACTCGACCTCCGACGGAAAGAGCACCGTTTGCTGACGCGATGCGTTGGCCTCGTCCGGTATCAGTTCGAAGATATCGATACCGGACATGTCCCAGCCATGCGTGGCTGCGGCGCTTCGAAGCTCCTGCTCCGACTCCGAAAAGGTGACATACAGGCACTTCGCAGCTTTCTCGACGCCCGCAATGAGGAAGCGCATGCCGATCGTGGTTTTTCCAGTGCCGGGCGCCCCTTCGACGAGATGCAGCCGATGCGTCGGCAGCCCGCCGCGCAGAACGACATCGAGTTCGGGGATTCCTGTCTTCGTGAGCGGCAGTGGAACGATCTCTGGCATAACCGACCTTTGAGTGGTGTTTTTTACCTCCTAGCAATTTTTCGGCCTTGAAGAGTTTTGGTCGCCAAGTCAGCTTGCTTTGCGAAAAGCACGGCTGAAACGGCAATTTCGCGCGCTCAGGACTGGACTGTCCAGTCTTCGGTCGGCGCGGGCAGAGAGCGAAACGCGGGCTTCGCGAAGAAATATCCCTGCATCAGCGTGACGCCCTGCGCGAAGAAGAAGTCCCGCTCGCCACGGGTTTCGATGCCTTCGGCGATCACGCGGATGCCGAGATCGCCGCACATGGACAACACGCCCCGCACGATGCTCTGCCGCACCGAATCCGTGTCGATTCCGCGCACCAGTTCCATGTCGAGTTTGATGAAATCTGGCTGGAATTCGGCGAGCAGCGTGAGCCCGGAGTAGCCGGCGCCGAAATCGTCGATGGCGGTCTGAAAGCCGAAGCGTCTGTACGCACGAAATATCTCGACCAGATGCGAGCGGCTGATGACGCTCTCGCCCTCTACGGTTTCGAAGATGATGCGATCGGTCGCGAACTTGAATTTCTCGGCCGCCTCGAACGTGCTGCGGATACACGCTTCAGGCTGATAAACCGCGTTCGGCATGAAATTGATCGACAGGAATCCGCTCATGTCGAGCGACGCGGCCTGTTCGATCGCCACGGTGCGGCAGCGTTGATCGAAATGGTAGCGATTGGCTTCGTCGACCCGCGCGAGCACCGATCCCGCCGATTCGCCGTTCGGGCCGCGCACCAGCGCCTCATGGGCATACGCGACGCCATTGCGCGTATCGACGATAGGCTGGAACGCGAAGGCCAGATCGATGACGTCGCTATCGGGGACGCGGCAACCCGTGCACTTGTGCGACGCATCGCCGTGCGCGAGCTGGATGGCTGGCTTATCTTTCATGAATTTTTCGGATCGCGCACGCGGCGCACGTTTTGACTAGTCTTTATCGACACGAATCGACATGGGCTTTACACCCGGGACGAGAAACCGTGCGCTGCACAGTCGCGCGCCATGTCGCGGCGCGCTCCCGCTTTACTTAGTTCTTCCACCCGCCGAACTGCGCGATGTCGACCACCGGCAGCCGCTTGCGCGGCGCTTGCTCCCGTTCGGCCAACGCGTCGGACAGCACGCCTACATCGCCATGATGCGCAACCGAGATCACGGCGAGCGGCGTGTAGCGCTCCGCGATGCCGAACGCGTCCCGCAAGGCCTTCGCGTCGAAGCCGCTCATCGAATGGGCGGCGAGGCCGCGCGCATGCGCCTCGAGCAGCAGCGCCAGCGCCGCGGCGCCGGTATCGTAGCTCGCGTTCGGATTGACCTCGCCCTTGGCGTTGAGCGTATCCGCGAGCACCGCGATCAGCACTTGCGCGTTCCGGTTCCACGTCTGGTTGAACGGAACCAGCGTGGCGAAGGCGTCCTCGAATGCGGCAGCGTTCCGGGTCTTCTCGAACACGAGAAAGCGCCAGGGCTGCACGTTATACGCCGATGGCGCCCAGCGCGCCGCTTCGAGCAGCGCAAGCACATCGGCGTGCGCGACGGGCTGTTCGCCATAGGCGCGCGGACTCCATCGTCCGGCGAGCAAAGGATGAATGTCGATATCGGTCGGTGCGGGTCGGTGCGTCATGGATTCTGGCGATCGAAATAAAAAAGGGCTTCCAGCATAAGCCGTGCGGCGCGAACGCGATATGACTTCCCGTGCTGATTAAATCGGCGCCGACGATAAGCCGCCTTCCCGCGCCGCGGGCATGTACACGCATATCCTTAGCTCGATTCGTGCTTTCCGCTTGGCGATCCGGGCGACTATCATGGTCAGTCTTAGCCGCCCGCTGAATAGTCGCTGCGCGCTGTTCCGCCTTATCCGGAGTTGTTATCTTGTCCCGTATCGAACCCATTCGCCGGCCGCTCGTGGTCGGCATCGGCGGCACTACGCGCCCTGCATCGTCCACCGAACGCGCGCTGGGCTTCGCGCTCAAAGGCGCGGAAGAATCCGGCGCTCGCGTGCGCCTGTTCGGCGGCGCATTTCTGCACAGCCTGCCCCACTACGCGCCCGAAACGCGCGATCTCACCGACGCCCAGCGCGAACTGATCGAAGCCGTGCGCGACGCCGATGCGCTCGTCATCGCGACGCCCGGTTATCACGGCGGTATCTCCGGGCTCGTGAAGAACGCGCTCGACACACTCGAAGAACTGCGCAACGACGAGCGCCCTTATCTCGACGGCCGCGCGGTCGGCAGCATCGTCACCGCTTATGGCTGGCAGGCGGCGGGCACGGTGCTGACCTCGCTGCGCTCGATCGTGCATGCGCTGCGCGGCTGGCCGACGCCCTTCGGCGCCGCCGTCAACACGCTGGAAACGCGCTTCGAAAGCGCCGACCATTGTTCCGATCCGAAGGTCGTCGAGCAGTTGTTTACCGTCGGACAGCAGGCGTCGAACTTCGCACTCGCGTTCGCTTCGCACCGGCCGGATGCGTGGCATGCAGTGACTCGCGAAGTCGCGCTCGCACAGCGCTGAGGCAGGCAAGACGTCGAAAGCATACGGTCGATCCGTGCGCTTCGACCATGGACGATGCTTGGTATCCCGACGCACGTTCCGCGCGATGCCGCGCGCATCAGCCGCGCGCGAAGAAACGGTTGGCCGGCCTCGGCAAGCCGAGATGCTCACGCAGTGTCGAACTCTCGTAAGCGCGACGGAAAATGCCGCGCCGCTGCAACTCCGGCACCACCTTGGCGACGAAATCATCCAGGCCCGCGGGCAGATACGGGAACATCACGTTGAAGCCGTCGCTGCCTTCCTCGACGAGCCACTGTTCCATTTCGTCGGCGATATCCGTCGCGGTGCCGACCATCTGCAAGCCGGAATAGCCGCCGACACGCTGCGCCAGTTGCCGAACGGTGAGCCCCTCCGCGCGCGCCATGTCGATGACGCGTTCGCGCGCACTTCTGCTCGCGTTGGTTTCGGGAATCTCGGGCAACGGGCCGTCCGGATCGAACGACGAGACATCGTGGCCGAGCGCGATCGACAGCGACGCGAAACCGCTGTCGTCATGCACGAAAGTGTCGAGCAATGCGCGCTTTTCCTGCGCTTCGTCACGCGAGTCGCCCACTACGACGAACGCGCCCGGCAGTATCTTCAGATGCTCGCGCGCGCGGCCTGCGCGCTCCATCCGGCCTTTGACATCGGCATAAAAGCGCTTGCCCGCGGCGAGATTCGGCTGCGCGGTGAAGACGGCATCGGCGGTTTCGGCGGCGAGCTGCCTGCCCGCTTCGGACGATCCCGCCTGCACCACGACCGGCCAGCCCTGCACCGGCCGCGCGATGTTCAGCGGCCCGCGCACCGACAGATATTCGCCCTTGTGATCGAGCACGTGCAGCTTCGCGGGATCGAAGAAGAGGCCGCGTTGCGTGTCCTGCACGAAGGCGTCGTCGGCCCAGCTATCCCAGAGACCGGTAACGACATCGTAGAACTCGTGCGCGCGCCGATAGCGCTCGTCGTGCTCCATGTGTTCGTCGCGGCCGAAATTCAGCGCGGCATCCGGGTTCGACGTGGTGACGAGATTCCAGCCCGCGCGCCCTTCGCTCAGATGATCGAGCGATGCGAACCGCCGCGCGATGTGATACGGCTCGTCGAACGTCGTCGATGCAGTAGCGATCAGGCCGATGTGCTCAGTCACCGAAGCGAGCGCGGACAGCAGCGTGAACGGCTCGAACGATGTCGCCGTGTGGCTGCGCTTGAGCGCGTTGACCGGCATGTTCAGCACGGCAAGATGATCGGCCATGAAGAACGCATCGAAGCATGCTTTCTCCAGCGTCTGAACGAACCGCTTCAGATGTCGAAAGTTGAAGTTCGCATCGGGATACGCGCCGGGATAGCGCCACGCGCCGGTGTGCAGGCTCACCGGACGCATGAATGCGCCGAGATGGAGTTGTCGGGACTGTGGCATCGCGTCGATGAATGAAGGAGTGGCGAACCGCGTCAACTTACTCCAACTCGCGCAAACACGCTCGATCGCGCTGACCATTTGCAAATCATGCGACGGGACATATCCATAGCGCCCGATATTATTTGCCGCGCACGCGCCGCGCCTCTAGCATCGGCTTCTTTCAACCAGCCTGCCTGTCCATTCGTGAAGATCAAGCATTCATTCAAGACTGTCCTGTTCCCGGTCCTGCTCGCGTGCGCCGTCGTGAGCGCGCAGCCGTCGTTCGCGGCGAACCAGACCGTGCGGGTCGGCATCATGTCCGGCGAGGACGAGGATGTCTGGCGCACCGTCGCGGCCAACGCCGCGAAGCGCGGCATCACGGTCAAGGTCACGACCTTCTCCGACTATACGCAGCCCAACGAGGCGCTCGCGCAGCACGATCTCGACGCCAACTCGTTCCAGCACAAGCCTTATCTCGATGCGCAGATCCAGGCGCGCCATTACGACATCGTGCCGGTCGGCTTCACCTATGTGCAGCCGATCGGCCTCTACTCGCGCAAGGTGAAGTCGGTGGACGCGCTGCCGCAGAACGCGTCGATCGGCGTGCCGAACGACCCGAGCAACGAAGGCCGCGCCCTGCTGCTCCTGCAGGCGAACGGCGTCATCAAGCTGCGCGAGAACGTCGGCCTGCTGCCGACCGCTCGTGACATTGCGAGCAACCCGAAGCATGTGCAGATCAAGGAACTGGACGCGGGTATCGTCGGCCGCGCGATCGGCGATGTCGACGCCGCGGTCGTCAATACCGATTGGGCGATCAAGGCGGGCATCCAGATTCCGCAGGAGCGCATCGCGCAGGAAAAGGTGACGAACAATCCGTATCGCAACTTCATCGCGGTGAACGCGAAAGATGCGCAGGCGCCGTGGGTCAAGGCACTGGTCGAGAGCTATCAGCAGGCGAATGTCGCGTCGTCGATTCTTTCCGTGTATCACGGGGCGACGTTGCCGGCGTGGGAAGACGCGCCGCAGCATTGAACGCGACGGCGAAGCATCGCCGATCATCGGGACGCGGGGCCTGTTTTCGGAAGGAAACAGGCCCCGGCTTCATTGTGTCGCCGGATCGCGGCCCGCAAAGAACTGTTCGTCCGGCACCACATTCAACGCGATGGTCAGCCGGTTCGCATAGTTGAAGAACGCCGATATCTCCAGCACTTCGGTCACCGCCTGCTGCGTGAAGCCGATCGAGCGCAGCCATTGCAGATGCTCATCGCGAATGCTGCCCGGCTCGCGCGTGAGGCGCTCCGCGATCTCCGCGAGCGCCGCCTCCTTCACGGACAGGCGCACATGGCGAAAGCCCTGCGCGATGCGCTGCGCACGCACGGTATCGCCCGAGACGGCCGCCAGCGCCTGCGTGTGATTGAAAACGCAATAGCTGCATTCGTTCACGGCCGACGTGACCACCGCGATCAGCTCGCGCTCGGCTGCCGTGAGATGGCTGCGGTGCGGATCGAATAGATGCTCGTAGAACGTGACGAGCCGGTACGCGGTATCGGGGTTGACGGAAAGCGCCGCAAGCCAGTTGGGCACGAAGCCATACTGACGGCGAAACTTCGCGTGGATCGCCGCGACGTGCGGCGGCAAGCGGGCCTCGTCGGGCAAGCCGAAACGGGAAACCGGTTCGCGTATTGCATCGGCATCCGAATTCAGCTGATCGGCGAACGGATCTGAAGGTGCAAGAGTGGACATCGTATGGAGTCTCCTGGCGCTATGTTCGGGCATCCAAATTAACGCACTCGCCGACGAGCGGTGTGACTGATTTTTCATAAGCTAATCGGTGTTTGGACACATCGCGCTCGCCGAATTGCAAATCGCAAATCGATATTGGATCGCACGAAAGATCGCTGCGCATAATGAGCCGCAGCTTCTCTTCACTCCTTCCAGGCGAGGCATGTGACATGGCAGAAGTTCTGAGCACTGAGACGCACGTCATCGGACGGCTCGACGTTCCGACGCACGATGCGCTGAGCGACGATCTCCGGCAACTGGTCGAGCAGCACGGCGGCGACAACTGGATTCGGGCGCTGTCCCTGAATGCCGATACCGCGCGCCGCTTCACGCAGTACTTCGAGAAACTTTTCAGCGCGACGGGCGGACGACTGCCGCTCGACGAGCGCGAGCTGATCGCGGTGATCGTGTCGCGCACGAACGGCTGCGGGCTGTGCGCAATCCATCACGCGCATGCGCTCGGCGAGGCGCTCGGCGACCGCGTGCAGGCCCGGCGCATTGCGCTCGACTATCACCTCGCGGATCTGTCCGCGCGGCAACTGGCGCTCGCCGAAATCGCCGAGACCATCACGACATCGCCGCGCGCGATTACCCGTAAGGACTTCGACCGCCTGCGCACGCTCGGCCTCGACGACGCCGATATCCTCGAAGCGATCGAAACCGCGTCGTGGTTCAACCATACGAACCGCATCTTCATCGCGGCCGGCGTCGTGCCCGACGAGAAGTATTTCTCGGCGCTCGCGTAATGCCGATCCCGCATCCGCACACAGGAGAGTTTCGATGAGCGCCGTACTCGAACCCGTCATCGCGTCGCCCGCGCCGGGCGATGCCTCGCATCTGCTGTCCGACGCGCTGCTCGATGCGATCGGCCAGCGCGCCGCCGGTTATGACCGCGAGAATCGCTTCTTCTCCGACGACCTGCGCGATCTTCACGAAGCCGGTTTCCTGCGCGCCACGGTGCCGATCGAATTCGGCGGACTCGGCCTCACGCTGCCGCAACTGCTGCGCGAGCAGGTGCGGCTCGCGGCCCGCGCGCCATCGACGGCGCTTGCGCTGAACATGCATCTGTACTGGGTCGGCGCGGCGCTGCATCTGTATCGGCGCGGCGACAAGTCCGCGCAATGGATTCTCGAGGAAGCGGGCGCGGGCAAGGTGTTCGCGGCAGGCCATGGCGAGCCGGGCAACGATCTCGGTCTCGCGTGGTCGTCGGTGAAGGCGACGCCGTTGCCGGACGGCGGCTATCGCTTCGACGGCCGCAAGATCTTCACCTCGCTCGCGCCCGCATGGGACTGGCTCGGCGTGCATGGCATCGACGACTCCGATCCGCAGGCGCCGAAGATCGTGCATGCGTTCATCCGGCGTGACGCGGCGGGACATCGCACGGTGCAGACCTGGGATGCGCTCGGCCTGCGCGCGACACGCAGCGACGATACCTGGCTCGAAGGCGCCATCGCGCCGCGCGACAAGGTGATCCGCGTGCTGCCGGCGGGCATTCCCGACGATCCTTTCGTCGATGGCATTCTCGGCGCGGTGCTGCCCGGTCTCGGCGCGGTCTATTACGGCATCGCGAAGCGCGCGTTCGACATCGCGGTGGAATCGGCGAAGCAGCGTGCATCGCCGGCCATCGGCGGCAAGACTTATGCGTACAAGCCGCTGACGCAGCAGGCGGTCGCGCAGGCGGCCATCGAGCTTGCGAGCATCGAGGCGCTCGTCGAGCGCGCGGCCGAGCGCTGGTGGACGGGTTACGGCGAAAGCGAACCGTGGATCGCGCACTTGCTTGCGGCGAAACAGCATGCCGTCGATGGCGCGTTGCGCGTGGTGAACCTCGCGCTGAAGATCGCAGGCGCGGCTTCGCTGTCGCGTCATAGCGAGCTGGAACGGCTGTATCGCGATGTGCGCGCGGGCGCGTTTCATCCGCCGAACGCGGATGCGGCGCATGAAGTCATCGGTCAGGCTTGGCTCGGGGTGCTCGGTCAGGCGTGAGCGTCGCGGCGCATGGTTGACTTTTCCATGCGTTGCGCGCTTGAACTTCTGCATTCAGGCTTGCGCTTCGCGAATCATAGTGCTTACCGCGCAACCTCCACTGCGGACGCACGCGCGCCTTCCTCACCGCTTTGCGAAAGCGCCTGCGTCACCGAAGCACCGGGCGCGACGTCGTGCGTGAGCCATACGTTGCCGCCGATCACCGCGCCGCGTCCGAGCGTCACGCGTCCGAGGATCGTCGCGCCCGCATAGATGACCACATCGTCCTCGACGATCGGATGACGCGCGAGGCCCTTCTCCAGATGACCTTCCGCGTCGCGCGGAAAGCGTTTCGCTCCGAGCGTCACCGCCTGATAGACGCGCACGCGATTGCCGATGACCGCCGTCTCGCCGATCACCACGCCCGTGCCGTGATCGATGAAAAAGCCCGAGCCGATGCGCGCGCCCGGATGAATGTCGATGCCCGTTTCCCCATGCGCGAGTTCGGCGACGATGCGCGCGAGCAGCGGCAACCCGAGCCGGTAGAGCTCGTGCGCGACGCGATGGTGAATCATCACGAGAATGCCGGGATAGCAGAGCAGCACTTCATCGACGCTGCCCGCCGCCGGGTCGCCCTGATAGGCCGCGAGGATGTCGCTGTCGAGCAGACTGCGAATGCGCGGCAGGGTTTTCGCGAACGCGCGTATCGCATCGCTCGCGCGCGTTTCGACGGCGTGATCGTCGCGCGGCAGATGACGCGCCTTGTATTGCAGTTCGAGCTTCGCCTGCACGAGCAGCCCTTGCAGCGCGAAGTCGAGCGCGTGGCCGACGTAGAAGTTTTCGCTTTCCTGTCGCAGGTCGGGCGGTCCGAGCCGCATCGGAAAGAGCGCGCCTTTCAGTGCGCCGATGATGTCGCCAAGCGCCTCGCGTGCGGGAAGCTCGCGCCCGCCCGGTTCGAGCGAGCGCTTCTGGGCTTCGCGCCACTGCTGGCGGACTGTCTGAAGCGATTGGACGATGTCGTCGATGTCGAATGCAGCCACAGTGCAGTCCTTTCTATGTAATGGGTCAGCTCGCGCGGGCTTGCGATGCGCGAGCGGTAAATTCGTCGCGCGCGCTCATCGATGGGTGCGAGCGGTCGACGCGCCGCCTGCATCGCAGCGAAACAGCGGCGGTTCGACCGGCGGCTGAAACATGTCGACCGCATTGCCCATGTTGAAGTACCCCGCCTGCGCGAATAACGCGATGTGTTCGAGCCGCTCCGCGCGGCTCGCCTCTCCGTCGCCGCGCGTAGAAGTGCGCGGCGCTTCGCACCCGCACGCATTCATCGCGCGTCTGGCTTCACGCAGAAAGCGGCGCTCGCGCGACCGTTCGAAACGGTTGGACAGCATGTGCCAGCAAGACGTCAGGATATGCGCCATGACTCGCTACCTTCGAATGACGATGACATCAATCTAGGCCCGCGCGACGCGTTTCACAAACGAGCTTTTCTGCGTTGCATTGCAGGCATCGTGCGGACCCGGCTGCGCTCTGCGGAGCGGCGCGAGAGCAGTGCGTGCGCGAGCGCTTGCAGCGCACCGCACAGCATCAGATAGACGAAGCCGACGAACAGGAAGATCTGCGCCGGATAGACCATCAACCGGTTGTTGAGCTGATTGGCGAGGAACGTGAATTCCGGCACGCCGACGATATAGGCAAGCGACGTATCCTTGATGAGCGAGACCCATTGATTGACGAACGACGGCATCATCACGCGCACGGCCTGCGGCAGCACGACTTCGCGCAGCGCCTGCCAGCGCGTGAGGCCGAGCGACATCGCCGCCTGCCACTGCCCGTTGCCGATCGACACGATGCCCGCATGGACCGAATGCGACAGATACGCGCCGCCGATCAGCGCGAGCGCGCATACGACGGTCGCGAGGCCCGGCACATTGACGTGCAGCAGAATCGGCATCAGAAAGAAGGTCCAGAAAATCAGCATCAGCACGGGAATCGCGCGAAAGAACGCAACGAGCGCGGTCAGCAGGATCTGCGCGACGCCGCGTGTCATCGAAAGCGCGATGCCGCCCGCGAGCCCGATGATCGCCGCAAGAATCGCGGAGGAAATGGAAAGCGCGAGCGTCAGCGCAACGCCGCCGAGCGGTCCGGAAGGAAACGCGCCCAGCAGGAGATAGCGCAGCGACGCGAACCAGTCGACCTCGTTCATGCGTGGACTCGCCGCAACGCGCGCACGCCGGTGCGCTGCCACACGACCAGCGCCGCTTCGATGACCGCGATGGTCAGCACATAGAACACCGTGGCCGTGCCGAATGCCTGAAATGTCCTGAAGGACTCGGTATCGACCTGACGCGACATGTACGAAAGCTCCGCGACGCCTACCGCCATCGTCAGCGAGGAGTTCTTCACCACGTTCATGTATTGCCCGGCGAGCGGCGGCGTCGCGATGCGCAGCGCCTGCGGCAGGATCACGTAGCGCAGCGCGGCATAGCGGCTCATGCCGAGCGCGGCCGCCGCCTGCTCTTGCGCCGCACTCACGCCACGCATACCCGCACGAAACTCCTCGCCGATGAACGCCGTCGTGTAGCAGGTCAATCCGATCCAGCCCGCGAACAGCTCGAAACTCGGCCAACGCAAAACGAACGGCCCGAACGTCGCGGCATGCGGCGTGTTGAGCCACGTCATCCATTCGGACGGCAGCAACGCGGCCGCCCCGAAATACCAGAACAGCAACTGGACGAGCAGCGGCGAATTGCGAAAGACGAAGACATACGATGCCGCGACGCGTGCGAGCGCCGCATTGCCCGACGTGCGCGCGACGGCCAGCGCGAAGCCGAGCAGCGTCGCGCAGATCGCCGCGCAGGCGGACAACATCAGCGTGACGGCGAAGCCCTGCTCCAGCCACGCGAGATATTTCGGATCGAGCCAGCTATGCATGATCGACGGCGATCAACCGTTCTTCTGCGGATCGCCGATCTTGAAGAGGCGCGGCAGCGGCGCGGCGCTCTTCGGGCCGAACCACTTGTCGTAGATGCGCGTCGCTTCGCCGTCCGCTTCGAGTTTCGTGAGCGTGCCGTTCACGGCGTCGAGCAGGCGCGTCTCGCCCTTCGGCACGCCGACGCCTTCGTAATCGTTGGAGATCGTGAAGGCCGGAATTTCGTAGCTGGCCTTGTCCGGCACGCGCGCGAGCAACGCAACGAGCTTCGGTCCGTCCTGCGTGATCGCCTGCACGTTGCCCGTGCGCAGCGCGGCGAAAGCGAACGGCGTGTCGTCATAGGCGACGATGGTCGCGTTCGGGAATTTCGCCCGCACCTGCTGTTCGTTCGTCGTTCCCTTGTCCGCGCCGATGCGCAGGCTGTTGATCTGATCGGGCGATTTCAGCACGCCCTTCTTCGCGATGAACTGCGTGCCCGATGCGAAGTACGGCGTGCTGAAATCGACTTCCTTTTTGCGCTCGTCGGTGATCGTGAAGTTGGCGAAGACGAGATCGACCTTGCCCGACTTCAGAAACGCGATGCGGTTGGCCGGATTGGTCGGCTGCACTTCCAGCTTGACGCCCAGGCTCTTCGCCACCGCGCGCGCATAGTCGACATCGAGACCGACGATCTGATTGTCCTTCGGATCGACGAAGCCGAACGGCGGATTGCTGTCGAACGCCGCGACGCGCAGCACGCCGGCTTTCTTGATGTCGTCCAGCCTGTCCGCATGCGCGGCATTCGAAGCCACTGCCAGCAGTGCAGCGAGCACCGCGCCCCAGGTCCTGATTTTCATTGGTGAGTTCCTTGTTCGTTGCGCCGGTGTGCGTCGCCGGGCGGCGGCACGATGGCGAGGCTGGCACTCTATCGGTGCCGCCGCTCCGACGGAACGAAGTTTTTGTCACGAAGAAAGCAGGCGTGGAGATTTGGCGCGACGCCCGCATTGCCGTCGCGTGCACATGCTTATGACTTCCGTTGCGATAGCGATATGTGCATCGCTACGTTGGTCCGAATGGGCGCTCGTCTTAGCATCGGAAGCTTTCGCCAACCAGAGCTCCCGCCATGTCGAAAACAAAAACCACCGATCGCCGCGCTTTTCTCTCCCTGACCGCGCGGGCCGCGACGGGCGCCGCCGCGCTCGCGGTCACGCCGGCATCGTTCGCCCAGCAAGCCGCGCAAGCGCAGCCGCGCGTGTTGCGCATCGGCAATCAGAAAGGCTATCTGAACCTGCTCAAGGGACGTGCAACGCTGGAGAAGCGTCTGGCTCCGCTCAACGTATCCGTGAGCTGGACGGAGTTCTCCGCGGGTCCGGTGCAGCTCGAAGCGCTCAATGTCGGCTCGATCGATTTCGGCGACGTGGGCGAAGCGCCGCCGATCTTCGCGCAGGCGGCCGGCGCGCCGCTCGCCTACGTCGCCGCCACGCCGACGCGGCCGCATTCCGAAGCCGTGCTGGTGCCGGCGCAATCGTCCGTCAAAACGGTGGCGGATTTGAAAGGCAAGCGCATCGCGTTGAACAAGGGCAGCAATGTCCATTACTTCCTCGTGAAGCTGCTGCGCCAACATGGCCTTCAGTATCGCGACGTCGAACTCGCCTATCTCGCGCCCGCCGACGCGCGCGCCGCCTTCGAGCGCGGCTCGATCGATGCGTGGGTCATCTGGGACCCGTACTTCGCCGCCGCGCAGCAGTCGCTGAATGCGCGCGTCGTGGCGGACGCGAGCGGCGTCGTGGGCAACCGCGCCTACTATTTTTCGTCGCAAGACTATGTGGCGAAGAATGCCGACGTGATCCGCATCGTCATCGAGGAGATCAAGGCCGTCGATCAATGGGGCAAGCAGCATCCGGACGAACTCGCGAGCGAACTCGCGCGGCTTTGGGGCCTGCCCAAACCTGTCGTCGATCTCGCGGTGAGCCGGCAGGTCTTCGGTACGGAAGCCATCACGCGGGCGATCATCGCGGAGCAGCAGCAGATCGCCGACACCTTCGTCGAGCTCGGGCTGGTGCCGAAACATGTCGACGTGCTGAGGGCCGCGCCGCCCGGTCTTGCTTGACGGCCGTCGATGCCTCGCGCGCCGCGCCTGAAAGGCGCGGCATCGTGTAGCGATCCGCGCAAGACGTCAGAACACGCGCCCTTCGGTCAGATGTGTCGTCACGCCGTTGAGCGCGTAATCGCCGATCACGCGCGCCTTATGCATCAGCGGATTGTGGCTGAAGATCGTGCGCAGATTGCGCCAGTGGCGATCGAAGTTGTGCGCGCGCGCCGTCGCCGATGCGCCGCCCGCTTCGAACATGCGCTCCGCCGCGCTCAACGCGAGCTTGCTGACGACGATCTGCGTGCGCGCCGTCGCGAGCGCGCCTTCCAGCACGAGCGCGTCGGCGCCGGCATCGCCGTTGCGGATCGCTTGCGACGATCGTTCGAGCACGCGCGCGTTGTCGCGCACGAGCGCATCGATCGCGTGACTGTTCGCGCTCAATTCGCCCACGACCTGCTGAATGAACGCATCCTCGCGCGCCGACGGCGCCGCGCTATGCAGCACGGGGCGTCCGTGTTTCAGCACATAGCGCTCCGCATCCGCGACGACGTTGCGTACGATGCCCGCCGCCACCGCCACCAGATGCAACTGACGCAGCGCGCCACCGTGACGGCCCGTGAGCGTCGTCTGCACGCGCGGCGTGACTTCGTCCGCGTACACGATCAGATCGTCGAACTCGAGACTGCCGCTCGCGGTCATGCGCTGCCCCATGCCGTCCCAGTCGTCGAGCACGCGCAGCCCCTCGCGTTGAACCGGCACGACGGCTATGGCGGCCTCGCCGTGTTCGTCCTGCACGTTCAGGCGCGCGTAGTCGGAGAACGCGGTGCCCGTCGCGTAGTACTTGCGGCCGCTCAGACGAAAGTGATCGCCTTCGCGCCGAAGTTGCGTCGTGATTTCGCCGGGGCGCGACGTGCCCGCTTCGGTCGATGCGCCGCCGAAGATCGCGCCTTCCGCCACGCGCTTGATCTGCAATGCATTGAACGGCGTGCGCGGCGCAAGCAGCAGCGCTTCGGTCTGGTCGAAGTGAATGCGCAACGCGTGCGCGACGTTGCTTTCGTGCGCGGCAAGCGTTGCGATCACGTCGAAGACGTCTTCGAGCGAGCCGCCGAGTCCGCCCCATTCGAGCGGAAAGCGCAACGTCCCGAGGCCCGATCGACGAAACAGCGCAAAGGCATCGAACGGCAGTTCGCGGCGCGCCTCGCGCGCGGCCGCATCTTCGCCGATGGCCTGTGCCAGCTCAGGCAGCGCGGCGAGCGCGGCTTCGAGTTTCTGATTTTTATTCGACATATGACGTGACGTTCCTATGGTATTGATGCGTGCTCTACGCGGCCTGCGCGTCGAATCGTTTGCCGGGAATCGCTTCGAGCAGCGTGCGCGTGTACGCATGCTTCGGCGCGCGCCATATCTCGCGATGATCGCCGCTTTCGACGATGCGCCCGCCATGCATCACATGGACGCGGTCGGCGATATAGCGCACCACCGAGAGATCGTGCGAGATGAAGAGATAAGCGAGCCCGAGGTCGCGTTTCAGCTCGACGAGCAGATTGAGTATCTGCGCCTGAATGGACACATCGAGCGCGGAGACGGGTTCGTCGCAGATCAGCAGCGCGGGCTCGAGCACGAGCGCGCGCGCAATGCCGATGCGCTGCCGCTGACCGCCCGAAAACTCGTGCGGATAGCGATCAAGCGCGGCGCTCGGCAAACCGACGCGATCGAGCATCGCGCTTGCGCGTCGGCGGCGTTCGCGCGCATCGGCGATGCCGTTCACGATCATCACCGTATCGAGGATGTCGCCGACGCTGCGGCGCGGATTCAGCGACGCATACGGGTCCTGAAACACCATCTGCACCTGCGCCCGCAGCGGGCGCAACGCGCGTTCGCTCAGGGGCGCGAGATCGACGCCGCGCAGCCGGATTGCGCCACCCGACGCCGGCACGAGACGCAGGATCGCTTTCGAAAGGGTCGACTTGCCGCAGCCGGATTCGCCGACGAGACCCACGGTTTCGCCGCGCGCGATATCGAACGACACGTCGTCGACGGCGCGCAACGCGCCCCTGCCATGCCGATGCACATAATCGACCGTCAGATGTTGCACCGAGAGCAGCGGCGCGTCGTTGTCGAATCGCGTTTCCGGCGCGCTGACGGGCGCAAGCGGCGTCACGTTGAACGCGGGCTTGTCATCGGCGCCTTGCACGTGACGAATCTCCGGCAGCTTCCAGTCGCGGTAATGCAACTCCGTCGCCACGTTCAGCGATGCGCCCAGCAGCCCGCGCGTGTACGCATGCCGCGGCCGCTCGAAGAGTTGACGCACCGGCGCTTCCTCGACCTTTTCGCCCGCGAGCATCACGGCGACGCGATCCGCATGTTCGGCGACGACGCCGAGATCGTGCGTGATGAGCAGCAGCGACATCGACAGATCGCGCCGCAATTCGGCAAGCAGTTCGAGAATGCGCGCCTGAATCGTGACGTCGAGCGCGGTGGTCGGTTCATCCGCGATCAGCAGACGCGGACGGCATGCGACGGCCATCGCGATCATCACGCGCTGGCGCTGTCCGCCCGACAGCTCGTGCGGATAGTCGAAGACGCGTCGATGCGGCTCCGGAATACGCACGAGATCGAGCAGTTCGACGGCGCGCTTCATCGCCGCTGGCTTCGACAGCGCTTCGTGCCGCCCCAATGTCTCGACGATCTGCGCGCCGACCGTGAGCACCGGATTGAGCGATGTCATCGGCTCCTGAAAAATCATCGAGATGTCGCGGCCGCGCACATCGCGCATTTCACGCGGGCTCAGCGCGAGCACGTCGCGTCCGTCGAAGCGGACGCTGCCCGTCACGCGGCCCGGCTCCGGCACGAGCCGCATGAGCGACAGCGCGGTCGCCGATTTGCCGCAGCCGGACTCGCCGACGAGCGCGAGCGTCTCGCCTTCGGCTATGTCCAGATCGATGCCGCGCACCGCGCGATGCGCGCCGAAACTCACGCGCAGATCGCGCACTTCAAGAAGATTCGCCACGGACAGGTCTCGGGTCAGGAACGTTCGCGCATGCGCGGGTTGAGTGCGTCGTTGAGGCCGTCGCCGAGCAGATTGAGCGCGAGCACCGCGAGCACGATCGCCGCGCCCGGCACGGCGGTCAGATACCACGCGGTGCGCAAGGAATCGCGCCCCGCGCCGATCATGCCGCCCCATGTGACGACGTTCGGGTCGCCCATGCCCAGAAACGACAGCGAAGACTCGATCAGGATCGCGCTCGCGACCATCACCGATGCGGTCACGATCACCGGCGGCAGTGCGTTCGGCAAGATCTCGCCGAAGATGATGCGCGCGTCGGAAAACCCCTGACTGCGCGCGGCGAGCACGAAGTCCGACGAACGCAGCGTGCGGAACTCGGCGCGCACGATACGCGCGACCGTCGGCCACGAAGCGATGCCGATGGCCAGCGCGATCACCGTCACGTTCGGCCGCCCTATCGCGACGATCACGATCACGAGCAGAAACGACGGCACGGTTTGAAACAGCTCGGTGACGCGCACGAGAAGATCGTCGATGACGCCGCCGAAGAAGCCGCCGATCGCGCCGACGAGCGTGCCGATGACGAGCCCGATCGCCGCCGCCGATGCGCCGATCAGCAGCGACACGCGTGCGCCGTGCGCGATGCCGGCGGCGACATCGCGGCCGAGCGAATCGGTGCCGAGGCGATACAGCGGGTCGCTGCCCGGCCATTCGAAGGGCGCGGCGACCATATCGAGCGGATCGCCGGGAAAAAGATACGGCGCACTCAGCGCAAGCGCGATGAACGCAGTCAGCAGCACGATGCCCGCGAGCGCGGACGGATTGCGCAGCAGCGCGCGCCACACGCCGCGCGAGGCGCGAGCGTAAGGCGCACGTTGAGCGCGCCGCGTGCCGAATAGCGCACCGGCGAGCTGGCGCCGCCACGCCGAGCCGTGGCCGGATGAAGCGAGTTCGGTGGAATCGGAAGCCATGCGTTTTCAGGTTCGATGAGTCAGACGATGCGTGGATCGAGCCACGCCTGCAGCAGATCGACCGTCACGTTGGCGACGATCACGAGCAGCGACGAAAGCAACAACACGCCGAGCAGCACGCTGAAATCGCGCGCCATGACGGCATCGAGCGCAAGACGCCCGAGGCCCGGCCAACTGAACACGGTTTCCGTGACGGCCGCGCCGCCGAGCAGCGTGCCGAAGTGAATGCCGACCATCGTCGTGAGCGGCATCAGCGCGTTGCGCAGCACATGACGCACGGTGACGCGCAGCGGATGCAGCCCCTTCGCGTGCGCGGTACGCACGAAGTCCTGGCGCTTCACTTCGAGCATCGCGGCGCGCGTGAGACGCGCGTAGATGGCGACGAAGAAAGTCGCGAGCGTCACGGCCGGCAGCAGCACATGTTTCGCGACATCGGCGGCATACGCGAAGCCGTGCAAGGACGGACCGACGGTGATATCGCCGCCGCTCGGCAGCCAGCCGAGATGCACCGAGAACAGCACGATGGCGAGCAGGCCGATCCAGAAGCCGGGCGTCGAATACAGCACGAGCGCGAGCACGGACAGCACGCGATCCGGCCACTTGCCCGCCCAATGCGCCATGACCGCGCCGAGCACGATGCCCGCGACGATCGCGAGGGCGAGCGCCGTGCCCATCAGCAGCAAGGTGTTCGGCAGCCGCGACAGAATCAGCTGCATGACGGGCGCGTCGTAACGCGGCGAATAGCCGAGACTGCCGTGCGCGAGATGCGACAGATACGCGCCGAGCTGATGCAGCACCGGCTGATCGAGGCCGAACTTCGCGCGCAATGCCTGCAGCGTTTCGGCGGTCGCGGAGCCCGCTTCGCCCGCGAGCACATCGGCGGCGTCGCCTGGCATCAGCTTCAGCAGGAAGAAGTTCAGGACCACGATGGCGAGCATCGTCGGCAAGGCCTGCCATGCGGTGCGCCGCGCGATGGCGGCGAAGCGCGTGCGTCGGTTCATCGGCGTCCGTCCTCAGGCGCTCAGCCACACATCGGCGAGATTGCCTTCCAGCCCCTGCGCCGACACCGTGTGATTGCGCACGCGCCGGTTCGCGAGCGTGACCATGCGCGGCGCGACGAGATTCAGGATCGGCAGGTCGCGATACACGATTTGCTGAAACTGCTGATAGAGCGCCACGCGCTTCTTCTCATCCGTTTCGATCGATGCCGATTCGAGCAGCGTATCGACTTCCGCATTGCTGTAGTGCGGCGCGTTCGAGAACGGCACGCCGGGCCGGATGTTCTTCGACCAGTAGAGACGCTGCACACCCACGCTCGGATCGAACAACGTATTCACGCCGATGCTCGTGAAGTCGAACTGACGGTCCGCATACACGCGCTTGAGGAACGAAGGCAGATCCTGCGAACGCACGGTCACGTCGATGCCCACACGCGCGAGCGCCGACTTCACGTAATCGGCCTGACGCCGGTACATGTCGCCATAAGGCAGGAAATCGTGCGTCAACTGGAAGCGCGGGCCGCCGTTCTTGCGCGGATAACCCGCGGCATCGAGCAGCTTTTCCGCGTTCGCGATATCGAATGCGTAAGGCGCGAGCTTCCCGTCGTGATACGGCGAGGCGGGCGTGATCGGCGTCGGAGAAATGTCGGCGTAACCGTAGGCGATCGTCTTCTGCACGATCTGCGGATTGATCGCATGGGCGATCGCCTGACGCACGCGCACGTCCTTCAGGATCGGATGCGCGAGATTGAAATCGATCTCCGAGAGCGGTTCCAGAAAGCGATAACCGCGCGTTTCCACGGCGAGCTGCGGCAATTGCGTGAGACGCGGCAGATCCGAAAGCGGCACCGGATTCTCGCCGCCGAGATCGAGCGCGCCGGTTTCGAACGCGGCGGAGCGCGCGGCGGCATCGGGAATCACTTTGAACACGAGCGAATCGATATACGGCTTGCCCGCGTCCCAGTAATCCGGGTTGCGCTCGTAGACGATGCTCGCGCCCCGCGTCCACGACTTGAAGCGGAACGGCCCGGTGCCGATGGGCGCGTTGTTATGCGGGTTCGTCAGCGGATCGCCGTTCGCGTAGAGATGCTTCGGCACGATCGGCGATTCGCCCGCCGACAGCGCCTTCAGCAGATACGGCGCGGGCTTCGACAATTCGATGATCGCGGTGCGCGCATCGGGCGTCGACACGCGCGTCACGTTGGCGAAGGTGCTGCGCCCGCGCGGATGGATCGACTTCAACAAGTCGATGGAAAACGCCACATCCGCCGATGTGAACGGCTCGCCGTCGTGCCACTTCACGTTCTGGCGCAGCGTGAACGTGTACTTGAGACCGTCCGGGCTCACGTTCCACGCGGTCGCGAGCTGCGCCTTCGGCTTCAGATCGAAGTCATAGGCGAGCAGGCCTTCGAGCACCTTCGAACTCGCGACGAGCGCGGGGCCCGTCGTCTGGAAGATCGATACGAGCACGGGCGGCTCGGGATTGATCAACATGTTGAGCGTGCCGCCACGCCTGGGTGCCGCTTCCTGCGCGAAAGCGAGCGAAGACAGGCCGGCGGACGCGAGCGCCGCGCCTGATGAGACCAGAAAATCGCGTCGGTTAAAGCCTGCCATGTGATGCCATTCCTCTCTGTTCGTTGTTCGACGGCCGAATATGACGCGCCGCGGCGATCACGATAAAACGGCTGCGCGCGCGCGTGAACGAACGGTTATGCATATGGAAAGCATGGCGACGCGAAAAGCATGTGACGTTGGGTGCAATGCCGAGAGGCGATCGCTACGCCACGCGCACCGCTCCCCCACCTCCCGCCTAATGCATGTCGAGCACCGCGCCCTCGGGCACCGACAACCCCAGATGGCTGCGCAAGGTCTTGCCCTCATACGCGCGACGGAAAATGCCGCGCCGCTGAAGTATCGGCACGACGCCTTCCGTGAAGGCTTCGAGACCATCGGGCAGCACGTCGGGCATCAGATTGAAGCCGTCGGCGGCGCCGTTCCTGAACCAGTGCTCGATGTCATCCGCGACTTGCTCGGGCGTGCCGACGATCACGCGATGTCCGCCGCCGCCCGCCAGCGCACGGATGAGCTCGCGCACCGTGTAGCCATGCGTGCGCGCCTGCGCGAGCGTCGCGTTGAAGAACGTGTGATTGCCGTTGCCGCCATTGGGCAGCGGCAAGTCGTCGGGCAAACGCCTGTCGAGCGAAAGCGAATCGACGGGCACGCCGAGCGTGCCAGCGATGCGGTTCAGGCTGTACTGCACCGGAATCAGATCGACGAGTTCGTCACGGCGTCGCAGCGCCTCGCTTTCCGTCGAACCGATGATCGTCGTCAGTCCCGCGAGCACTTTCACCGCGTTCGCGCCGCGTCCGTAACGCGCCGCGCGCGCGTTGAGATCTTCGCGATATGCACGCGATTCATCGAACGATTGCGAGGCCGAAAACACCGCTTCCGCGTGACGCGCGGCTAGCTCACGTCCGTCGCCCGATGCGCCCGCCTGCACCAGAACCGGATGACCCTGTGCCGAGCGCGGCAGATTCAGCGCGCCGCGCACGCTGAAGAATCGCCCACGATGATCGGCCGGATGCACCTTGTCGAGATCGACGAAGCGCCCGCTCGATTTGTCCGCGATGAATGCGTCGTCATCCCAGCTATTCCACAGCGTCTTGACGAGCGCCGCGAACTCGTCCGCGCGTGCATAGCGCGTTGCATGGTCGGGGACCGTGTCGTGACCGAAGTTGCGCGCGGACGGCAGGTCCGCGGTCGTCACGATGTTCCAGCCCGCGCGCCCGCCGCTGATCAGATCGAGCGTCGCGAATCGGCGTGCGATGTTATACGGCTCGTTGTAACTCGTCGATGCCGTCGCGATCAGCCCAAGATGCGTGGTCGCGGCTGCAATGCTCGTGAGGAGCATCGTCGGTTCGAGCGCCGTGATGGGGCGCATGTCGAGCTGATCGGAGATCGCGGCGCTATCGGCGAGAAAGATTGCATCGAGACACGCGCGTTCCGCCAGTTGCGCCAGGCGCACATAGTGGCTCACGTCGAGGAATACGTTCGGATCCGAATCCGGCAGACGCCATGCCGACGGCACGAATCCGGAATGAAGCGCGTTGATGTTCAGATGCAGTTGGCGCGGGGCATCGCCGCTCATGGAAAGCTCCACAGAAAGGGATAACTCTCCATCTTGTACGGGCGACGCGAACGACGCCACGAACGAATTCGACGAAGCATATGAAAAGCGGCGCTAAACGGATAAGGCTTGCGTAGCGCGCGCGTCGATCCTTACCTGATCTGCAACACCGCCTGGCGCACATCGATGCGGCGCGGAATCACCTTCGTATCGAAAGCCAGATTCGCCGAGTCCTGCTGCGCGCTAAGGACGTCGTCGGGAATCGGATAGCTCGCGCCCCACTCCAGGCGCGAGATCGCCCGGTTCCATACGGCGAGCGGCACGCCCGTATTGGCGGACAGAAAGCGCGCCGTATCCTGCGGATGCGCGAGGCTGTCGTTCGTCTGACGTGCAAGCTGATCGAACAGCAGACGCAGCGCGGCGGGATACTTTTGCGCGAAGTCGCGCGTCGCGATATAGAAGCCGTATTGCGGCACCGACAGATCCCCGATGGTGAGAATGGTCCGCGCGCCGGTGGTCAGTTCGGTGTCCGCGTAACGCGGATCGGGCACGGCCCACGCATCGATGAAGCCGCGCTCGAACGCCGAGCGCGCATCGCCATAGGACAGGTACGTGAACTGCGCGGCGTTCGGGTCCATGTGGGCATCCTGCATCGCCTTCAGCACGAACAGGTGCCCTTGCGAGCCCTTGGCGAAGGCGATCTTTCTGCCCTTCAGATCGCGCAGGTCCTTCACGGGCGAATCCTTCGGCACGACGATCGCATAGCTTTTGACGAGTCTCGGCGCATACGCCACATACACGACCGATGGCGCCGCGCCCGCCTGCGCCATGATCGGCGGCGTCGAGCCGACCGTGCCTACATCGACGTCGCCCGCATTGATGGCTTCGACGAGCGGCGCGCCATACACGAACTCGTGCCACGAAACCTTGACGTGATGCGAAGCGAAGGCCTGCTCCAGCTTGCCCGATGCCCGCAGCGCGACGAGACCGTCGCCCTTCTGGATACCGATGTTGATCTGCGCGGGATAGCCCTCGTCAGCGTGCGCGGCAAACGCGGCGGCGAAGCAACCGGCGGCGATGATGGATTTCAGGAAGCGGATCGGCATCAAGACTTGAAATAAGGATTGGCGGGACGTGCGAGACCGTAGTGACCGCGCAGCGTGGCGGCTTCGTACTCGCGCCGGAACAGGCCGCGCCTTTGCAGAATCGGCACGACATGCTCGGTGAAGTGCTCGAGCTGCGCGGGCAGTACGGGCGGCATCACGTTGAAGCCATCGGCGGCACGGCTTTCGGTCCAGTCGGCAATGACATCTGCAATCTGTTCGGGCGTGCCGGACAGCGTGAAATGCCCGCGCGCCGCCGCGAGCTTCCTCAACAGGCTGCGCAAGGTCGGACGCTCGCGCGCCACCAGTTGCGTGATGACTGCCGCGCGGCTTTGCGCGGCCTGCACCGTCGACGGGTCCGGAAAGTCATCGACGGACAGCGGCTGATCGAGCGGCAGCGTCGAGAAATCGTAGCCGCCGAAGCGGTTCGACAGGCGGCCGAGTCCCACGCTGACATCGGTGATCGAGTCGAGTTCGTCGAGCAGAGCGCTGGCTTCCGCTTCGGTCGAACCGATCGCCGCGCTGATGCCCGGCAGGATCACGATGTCCTGCTCCGAGCGGCCCGCGGCCCTCGCGCCCGCCTTGAGCTCGGCATAAAAGTCGATCGCGGATTGCTTCGTCAGATGCGCGGTGAAGACGGCTTCCGCATGGCGCGCGGCGAACGCCTTGCCCGTCGCCGACGAGCCCGCCTGCACCAGCACCGGATGCCCCTGTGGCGGGCGCGGCAGATTCAGCGGCCCCGCCACGCGATGAAACTTCCCGCGATAGCCGATCTTGCGCACGCGCGCCGGATCGAGAAAGCGTCCGCTCGACGCGTCATCGATGATGGCGTCATCGGCCCAGCTATCCCACAGTTGCGTGACGACTTCGAGAAACTCGTGCGCGCGTGCGTAGCGCTCCGCATGCTCGATCTGCTGCTCGTAGCCGAAGTTCGGCCCCGCGCCGCCGACCCACGAGGTCACGATGTTCCAGCCGATGCGCCCGCGCGAAATGTGATCCAGCGAAGCGAACTGACGCGCGAGATTGAACGGCTCGGTGTACGTGGTCGATGCCGTCGCGATCAGCCCGATGCGCGAAGTCGCCTGCGAAAGCGCCGCGAGCGTGGTGATCGGTTCGAGCGCGCCGGACGCGACGAATTGCGCGCCATCGCCGAGCGCGAGGGCATCGGCGAAAAACACGGAATCGAACAGGCTTTGCTCGGCCCTGACGGCGAGATCGCGAAAATAGTCGATATCGGTCAGCGCCTGGCGCGTCGCGCCGGAATGACGCCAGCCTGCTTCATGATGGCCGCGTCCGTGAACGAAGAGATTCAGATGTATAGGTCGGGGCATGAGCGAATAGTCTCGTTTGCCGGATCAGTCATGCACTTTGGGAAAACCGTGGCGCTCGGCGAGCAACGCGAGAATGCGGCGCGTATCGGTGACGAAGCGTTTCTCGCCGACGGTTTGCGCGTCGGACGGCGCGGGGTACGCATCGCCCAGCACCAGCACCGGCAGACTTTGATGCGCCTCGCTTAGTGCTTCGACCGCGGCCTTGCGGGGACGCTCGAAGGGCACGCGGCGGATATCGAGGCGCGCGTTGCGCGCCGGATCGCTTGCGAGCAGACCTTCGATCGGCGCACCGTCCGGGCAGATGAACACTTCGCCCGGGCGCTTCGGATCGGTGAAGCCCGGTTCCAGCAGAATGAGTAGATCGCGTTGGGTCATGGTCGACGTCATGCGTGGTTGAGAGCCGCCACAGCGTAACCATCCCGCGCGGAGATTGGAACGAATTGGATCTGCTAACCAAATCTGCGGCGCGCATGACGAAAGACGGATCGCGGGCGCCTTCCGGACCGACAGCTCATGCGGCTATCCGATGCTTCGTCGACGTTATCCGCGCTTCTTGCGCGCGCTGCGCTGATCGATCCACAGCCGCGCCCAGCGTGCCGCATAGGCGATCGCATGATCGCGCTCGAAGAAGTAATCGAGCGCATCGAAAGTGAAGCTTGCACCGTGCGCGTACCGGCGATGTTCGATCGTCAGGTTGGCCGCATACAAGCCGCTCGGCATGGCCTGAGCGGAGGGTGCAACCTCATAACCTTTGTATTGCATGGAGCGAGTCCTCGCGGCAAATTCAGGCAACATTGCCCGAACCGCTTCATGCTAGGGGCCGACGAACGCATGGCCAACCAATCCTTTTACGTTTGCAAATCACCGGCCGCATCGATTCGTCATTACGTCATGCCATGCAGGTCAAAGGCGTCCCGGTCGCGGATCCGGAACGAATCCATCGCGATTCGGCATGCGGATGGCGGCAAGCGAATGGGCATCGAGGCGGGCGTCGTCGGGAACGATGCCGTTCTGATTCAGGATCCACGCGCTCACGGCATACACCTCGTCCGCGCTCAGCGATTGCGGCGCGTTATAGGGCATCGCGCGGCGAATGTAATCGAAGAGTGTCGTCGCGTACGGCCAGTAGCTTCCGACCGTGCGCACCGGCTTCTCGCTCGCGAGCGTGCCACGCCCGCCGATCAGCCGGTCGCCCAGCACGCCCTCGCCTTTCGCGCCGTGACACGAGGCGCACTTGGCGGCGAAGATCCGCGCACCGGTCACCACGTCGCCGCTGCCCGCGGGCAGGCCGCGACCGTCAGGCGCGACATCGATGTTCCACGCGGCGATGTCCGCCGCGCTCACGGGCGTGCCGATCGTGCCGATCGTGCCGACAGCCGCGCGATGCGTTGCATCGTCCAACCCGGCCTGCGACGCGCGCCCGTCTAGCCACGGCCCCGAGCAGGCGGTAAGACACAGCGCCGTCAGACCCACGATCAGCGGGCGCACGGCGCGAAGTTGTCGAGTTGATTCCCTATGCATTTTTCACGCTGCCATCGGCGTCGACGCGCCATTGCTGAATGCCGTTGTAGTGGTAGTTCGAGTTCAGCCCGCGCGCGGCGACGAGCGCCTCGCGCGTCGGCTGGATGTATCCGGTCGAATCCGTTGCCCGCGAGAGGATCGTGGCCGGTTCACCGTTCCACACCCATCCCGCATGAAAGCGCGTGAGCGCGCGATCGCCGGGCGTGCCATCGAGCCGCGCCGCTTGCCATGAACGGCCACCATCGACGGATACTTCGACCTGACGGATCGCACCGCGTCCCGACCAGGCGAGCCCCACGATCGGGTAGTAACCGTGAGTCGTCAACTTGTGCCCGGGCGATGGCCGCGTGATGACCGATTTCGCATCCATCTCGAACACGAACTGGCGCGCGCGACCATCGGCCAGCAAGTTCGTGTATTTCGACGTTTCCTCTCGCGTTTCGAGCGGCGCGTCGACGAGCTTCAGCCTGCGCAGCCACTTCACGTTGGTGTTGCCTTCGAAGCCGGGGACCAGAAGCCGCAGCGGATAGCCGTTCTCCGGCCGCAGCCGCTCGCCGTTCTGCGCATACACGACGAGCGCGCGATCCAGCACGCGATCGAGCGGCAGGCTGCGCGTCATCGCGGCTGCATCGGCGCCCTCCGCGAGAATCCAGCGCGGCGCGTGGCCGTCGTTCGCAGCGAGCCCGCCGGCCGCCTCGATCAACGTCGAAAGCCGCACGCCGGTCCACTCGCAGCACGACAGAAGCCCGTGCGTGAGCTGAACGGGCAGCCCGCTCGGCCCCTTCCATTCGCTGGCGGTGTTGCCCGAACATTCGAGAAAGTGCACGCGCGACTCGGAAGGCAGCCGCAGCAAATCGTCCATCGTGAAGAGCTTCGGCTCGCGCACGAGGCCATGAATCACGAGCCGGTGCTGGTCCGGGTCGATATCCGGCACACCGGCGTGATGGCGTTCGTAGACAAGCCCGTTCGGTGTGATCGCGCCGTGCAGTTCGGCGAGCGGCGTCAGCGACGAAGCCGCTCCCGGCACCGGCCACGCACGCGCCGCGCGACGCACGACCTCGGATTCGCGCGGGGATGGCAGGCCATAGGGATGATCGAGAATCGGCGCGCCAGGCATGCGCGTCCACGGCTCGACGCTGAGCGGCTGCAAGAGTCCGGACGCCGCATTCGCGTGAGGCGCCACGGCTGCCGACAGCGCGAGGCCGCCCAGCATCCGGCGTCGCGGCGACGCGGGAGCGTGTTGCTCCGGCTTCGCGGGATCGCCCGGCCGTGTGGCGGAAAACGATGAGAAACGCGGGATTTTCGGCATGCTCGATGAGTCGGGCAGAGAAGACAGGCAGTCGGGCGCCCGATTATAGGTCGCGGTTTCGGGATGCCCAATCGCGATTGCGACTATGCAAATGACAAGGGTTGCTTAAGCGCCATCGTCTAACGCGTTCCTGCGAATGCGATGACATCATGAGTCGCTCACGCCGACGACGGCGCGCAGGATCACCGGCTGCCCGCCGCGCAACGACACGGCGCCGAACACCGAGCGCGCGTGCACGCCGGCATCGCCCAGAACCTCGACCAGCAGATCCGATGCGCCGTCGAGCACCTTCGCGTGGTCTTCGAAGGCGGCGTCGGCATTCACGAAGCCCCTGCACGTCGAGCACCTGCTTCACGCGTTCGAGCGAGCCGAGTTCATCGCGCAGCACGAGCAGCAGTTCCACCGCCGCCTCGCGTGCGAACGAAACGCCGTCTTCGAGCGTGAGCGTGTCACCCAGCCTGCCTTTGGACGGCTTACCGTCGATGGCGGCGCCCGCCGACTTGCCCGACACGAACACGAGATCGCCCCAGCGCGTGGCATTGCGATAGTTAGCCTTCGGGTTGCTCGAAGTGCGTTCGGGGTCGATCAGACGGTCGAGTCTTTCGTCAGCGCTCATGGTGCTCCTGTCGGTATGAATGCGTGACATCACGCGCAGCCGCTCATGTTATGCAGCAACGGCCGGCGCGCTAACCAACGAAGCCTCATATCGATATGACCGGCCTCGCGCGGCGCGAAGCGTTCGTTGCGCGCCTGCTCGCGATTTCTGCATCGCTTCTCCGATGTAATCCGGAATCCAAATCAGACGCTCCGACCATTACAAACGAAAAATCCTTTGTTGGACTTCGGTAAGCACGACCGTAGTATCCGGCTTCCTCGAACTCATGGTTAATACCTAAGGAAGCGAATGAAACGAGTCGCACTCGCCGGCGCCGCTGGCTTACTGGCCGCCCTTCCGGGCATCGTTCAGGCACAGAGTTCCGTCACCTTGTACGGGATCATCGACGCCGGCCTCGCCTATACGAACAATCAGCGTGGCGCATCCAACGTGCAGGCGACGAGCGGCAAGCTCAACGGCAGCCGCTGGGGCCTCAAAGGCATCGAAGATCTGGGCGGCGGCTACAAGGCACTGTTCACGCTCGAGAGCGGCTATCGCGTCAACGACGGCACACTCGCTCAAGGCGGACGCGAATTCGGGCGGCAAGCTTATGTGGGCGTGGCGAAGACGGGCATCGGCACGCTGACGCTCGGGCGTCAGTACGATCCGAACACGGATCTCGTTGCGCTCTTCGCGGGGCCGGGATTCTGGTCGCCCGCCACGCACGTCGGCGATAACGACAATCTGAATCAGACCTTCCGCATCAACAATGCCGTGAAGTTCAAGAGCGATACCTTCGCGGGCGTGACTGTCGATGCGCTCTACGGGTTCAGCAATCAGGCGAGCAACGGCGCGGGCGCGGGCTTCGGCAACAACCGCGCTTGGGGCGTATCGGCGAGCTACGCCAGCGGGCCGTTGCAACTCGGCGCGGGCTATTTGCTGCTCGATCATCCGAATGTCGCGTCGAACACGAGCGGCGCGGTCGGCGGTGCATCGACCACGTCCGGCGACGACTACAGCGGCGCCTTCTTCTATGGCCTGAACGGCGGCGTCGCGCGGCAGCAAGTGGCGGTCGCGGGCGGCAACTACGCGATCGGATCGGTCGCGACAGTCGGCTTCGCTTGGAGCCACACGCAGCTCGACTACAACGATGGCTCGTCGCGCAAGTTCAACAACTACGATGTGAACGGCCGCTACAACATTACGCCGGCGACGACGCTGATCGGCGTGTACACCTTCACCGATGGCCGCGCCAACAGTCTGCCCGGCACCGGCGGCGCGACACTCAAGCCGCGCTGGCATCAGTTCACGCTCGGCGTCGACTATGTATTGTCGAAGCGCACCGACCTCTATCTCTCCGGCGTCTATCAGCTCGCGGCGGGCGATGCCTCGACGCGCGTCGGCAACGGCTATCAGAAGATCGCGGCTATCGCCGACGCGGGCACGCCGTCGTCGACGAACCGGCAAGTGGCGGCGTTCGGCGGCGTGCGCGTGCGCTTCTGAGCTGCGAAGAACCGCATCGAACCGGTGAAAATCCCGCGGCGAAAGCGCGGAACGACACCCTCGATACGCTGCGCTCACACCGTTTCCCTACGCGCTTACACGAATCGGGCGCATCCGGAAGACACGCTCGAAGCCTCGTGCTTCGAGCGTCGCCGAGCGCATTCGCGCGACGCGCAATCGCGGTTCTTTCAAATCTCTGAAGGCGACAAGCAAAGCAGAAATCGATCTTTGGCGGCCTTGAGCCGGTTGCTAAGATCGCCGCTCGCTTTCAACGGACCGCCATAACGACAATGACCTTGCACCGCTCGATCGCTACCCGCCGCGCCGCCGTTGCGCTCGCCGTCGCCAGCCTCTTCGCGCTGGCATCGTGCGGCTCTTCCAGCGACAGCTCGCCGACGACCGCGCCGGTCGCCGCCGCCAAACGGCCGAACATCCTGTACATCATGGCCGACGATCTCGGCTACTCGGATATCCACGCGTTCGGCGGCGAAATCAACACGCCGAATCTCGATGCGCTCGTCGCATCGGGCCGCATCCTCACGAACCATCACACCGGCACGGTCTGCGCGATCACGCGCGCCATGCTGATCTCAGGCACCGACCACCATCTCGTCGGCGAAGGCACGATGGGCACGCCGACCGACGAACGCAAGGGCCTGCCGGGATACGAAGGCTATCTGAACGACCGGGCGCTCTCGGTCGCGCAGTTGCTGAAGGATGGCGGTTATCACACGTACATGGCGGGCAAGTGGCACATCGGCTCGGGAATCGTAGGCAGCACCACGGGCGGCGGGCAAACGCCGGATCAGTGGGGCTTCGAGCATAGCTATGCGCTGCTCGGCGGCGCCGCGACGAATCACTTCGCGCACGAACCCGCAGCCTCGAAAAACTACACGGAAGACGGTCAATACGTTCAGCCGGGACAGCCCGGCCAGCCAGGCGGCGCAGGCGGCAGTCCGAGCGTCTTCTATTCGACCGACTTCTATACGCAGCGCTTGATCTCCTACATCGATTCGAACAAGGGCGACGGCAAGCCCTTCTTCGCCTACGCAGCCTACACGTCGCCGCACTGGCCTTTGCAGGTGCCCGAGCCTTACTTGCACAACTATGCGGGCAAGTACGACGCAGGTTACGACGTCATCCGCAATGCGCGGATTGCCCGGCAGAAGGCGCTCGGCATCATTCCCGCCGATTTCAATCCGTATCAGGGCGCGCCGGAAACGCTGACCTCGTCGCCCGCCACGGCGAACAATGGCACCGCGAACGCGAAATACATCAGCGCCGTGCACAACGCCGCGCAAGGCTACAGCGACTATGGTCCCGGCACGGTCAACAAGTCGTGGAACAGCCTGTCCGCCGCCGAGAAGAAGGCGCAAGCGCGCTACATGGAAATCTATGCCGGCATGGTCGAGAATCTCGATCACAACATCGGCCTGCTGATCCAGCATCTGAAAGACATCGGCGAATACGACAACACGTTCATCCTGTTTCAGTCCGATAACGGCGCGGAAGGCTGGCCGATCGACTCGGGCGCGGATCCGACCGCGACCGATACCGCGAACGCATCCGATGCGGTCTATTCGACGCTCGGCACCGACAACGGTCAGCAGAACGCACGGCGTCTGCAATACGGCCTGCGCTGGGCCGAAGTCAGCGCGACGCCGTTCCGCCTCACCAAGGGCTACGCGGGCGAAGGCGGCGTATCGACACCGCTCATCGCACATTTGCCCGGACAGACGGCGCAGTTGCCCACCTTGCGCGCCTTCACGCACGTCACCGACAACACCGCGACCTTCCTCGCCGTCGCACAGATCACGCCGCCGACGCAGCCCGCGCCGGCTTCGATCAATACGCTTACGGGCGTCGATTCGAACAAGGGCAAGGTGGTCTATAACAACCGCTACGTCTATCCGGTCACCGGACAGTCGCTGCTCCCGATTCTCAAGGGCGACGGCACCGCGGAAGTGCACACCGCCGCGTTCGGTGACGAAGCCTATGGACGCGGCTATCTGCGCAGCTCCGATGGCCGCTGGAAGGCGCTTTGGACCGAGCCGCCGACCGGTCCCGCCGACGGTCACTGGCAGCTCTTCGACCTGCAGGCCGATCGCGGCGAGAACAACGACGTATCGGCGCAGAATCCGTCCGTCATCGACAGTCTCGTGCAGCAGTGGAACAGCTACATGAGCACGGTGGGCGGCGTCGAACCGCTGCGGCCGCGCGGCTACTACTGAGCGCGCGATGAGTCGTCGATGGACATCCGTTGCAGGCGCCGGCGCCGTGACGCTCGCGTTGTTCGGCGCGGGCTTCGGCGGGGCGCTCGCCGTGAACGCGGAGCACGGCTTCGATCCGCGCAATCTCGCGCGCACGCTGGCGCCGCTCGGCTCCGAGCAGCAATGCGAACGCTATTCGGGCATTCCCGCCAAGTGGCGCGACGATCCGCGCGCGGGCATGGTGCACCTGCGCGGCGGCGAATTCGTCTTCGGCAGCACACAGGGTTATGAGGACGAGCGCCCGGTGGGCGATGGCAAGACGAAGGTCGGAGCCTTCTGGATCGACCAGACCGATGTAACCAACGCGCAGTTCGCCGCTTTCGTCGACGCGACGGGCTATGTGACCGAAGCCGAGCGTCAGGGCGGCGCTGTCGTGTTCCATGTCCCGACGCGCGAAGAAATGAACGCACGCGATCTCGCGTGGTGGTCGTGGGTGAAAGGTGCGTCGTGGAAGCATCCCACGGGATCGTCGAGCACATGGAAAGGGCACGAAAATCGTCCGGTGACGATGGTGACGCTCGCCGACGCCCTCGCCTACGCGCACTGGCTCGGCCGCGATCTGCCGAGCGAGGCCGAGTGGGAATACGCGGGCAAGGCCGGGCGGGAAGGCGCGCAGCTCGACGCCGCTCCGCGCGATGCGCGCGGCAAGCCATCGGCGAATTACTGGCAAGGCGTGTTTCCCGTGCTCGACTCCGCCGAAGACGGCCATGCGGGTTTGGCGCCGGTCGGTTGCTATGCGGCGAACGATTTCAGGCTGTACGACATGATCGGCAACGCATGGGAATGGACGAAGGATCCTTACACCGGTCCGCGTCAGCCGCATTCGAACGGCGACACGGCGGCGGTGATCCCAGCGCGCAAGCACGACACGGCCATGGTCATCAAGGGCGGCTCGTTCCTGTGCGCGCAGGATTATTGCGTGCGCTACCGGGCGTCGTCGCGCGAGCAGCAGGAAGCGGATTTGCCCGCGTCGCATATCGGCTTTCGCACCGTGCTGAGGGACGGCTGATGCGCGCGCGATTCGTTTTCGCGGGGGCGGTTCTGGCAGCCTCCTTCGTGACGACGGCGCATGCCGCGGAGCAGACGGTTCGCATCGGCGTGATGCCGGGCGAGGAAGCGACGATCGTCGCGCATGTGCGTGAAGTCGCCGCGAAGCAGGGCTTGCCGCTCGCCGTCGTGACTTTCGACGATGCCGCGCGCATCGACGCCGCGCTCGCAAACGGTACCATCGATGCCGCCAGTTTCGAGGACGAAGCCAGCCTCGCCGCCCGCAGCGCGCGCAACGGCTACGCGATCGAAAGCGTCGCCGCGACCGTGACCTTGCCGATGGCGCTCTACTCGCGCAAGCTCGCATCGATCGCCTACTTGCCGCGCGGCGCGACCGTCGCCGTTCCGGCCGATGCCGCCGGCACCGCGCGCGCATTGATCCTCCTGCAGAACTATGCGCTCATCACGCTGAAGGACGGCGCGGGCCTTCATCCGACGCTCGGGGATATCGCCGGCAATCGCTTCGATCTGAAGATCCGCCGGGTGGAACGCGCGAAGCTCTACGAAGCGCTCGACACGGCGAGCTTCGTCGCGATGAACGCCGACGACGCCGCGCGCAACAACCTGAAGCCGGGCCGCGACAGCATCGGCATCGAAGATGCGCGCTCGCCTTATCAGCATGTTCTCGCCGTGCGTACGCGCGACGCGAAGGCCGCCTGGGTCGGGCGACTCGTTCGTGTCTTTCATTCCGACGACGTCGCGCATTTCATCCTCACGCAGTATCAGGATTCCGTGCGCCGGCCTTGGTGAATAGCTACTCGTTCGACTGCACCGCGTGCGGCAAATGCTGCAACAGTCCGCCGGCGATGTCGCTACGCGAACTGTTCGAACACCGCGACGTATTCGTCGGCTGCATCGCGCTCGGGCGTATGCCGCGAGGCGCAGACACGCCACTGCACGCGTTTCCCGTCGATGAGGCCAGTGCCATCACCATCACGACGCTTGCGCTCGATTACCCGTCGCTCGGCCGCTGTTCCGCGCTTGCGCATGACGGGTTGTGCGGCCTTCATGCAAAGGGCAAGCCGGATCAGTGCATCGCGGTGCCGCTCGACCCGCTCGTGCCCGATCACCTGCAACATGCGGTGCTTGCGCAGCGCTCGCGTGGCGCGGGATGGATCGGCGCGCAATGCATCCGCCCGGGCGAGCATCCGGGTGCGTTGCTCCTCAAGGCTGGCGAGATCGTGGATGAAGAGGCCAAGGCGGCCGTGCAACGCAGACGGCACGCGCTAGGCATCGAGCGCGAGCTATGGGCCGCGCCGTTGTTCGATGTCCTGAGACGCGACTTCGCCGATCCGCGCCGCGCGCTCGCGATGCTTCCTTCCGACGGTTATCGCACCATTGCGAGCGTGCCGGCGCTCATGGGTATCGGCACGTTATCGACGGCGCTCGCGCGCGCGTGCATCGCCTATATCGATGCGCAGACGGCGCTGATACACCGGAACGTCGCGCAGGCCGTGCAACGCCGCCGCCTCGACGACCGGCCGACGACGCAGACACTGCGCGGTTTCTCCGATGCACTTCAGCATGCACGCGCGCATCTCCGCGCGCTGCCCGAACGCACCGCAGCCTCGCCGCTCGCGAAAGACGCCGAGGCGTGGTTTCTCTTCTGAGGCTCGGCGAATGCGCCGTTCGTGCCGACGGGCAGCATACGAATCCGCCTTTTTGCTACGCAGCAATCGGACCGTCCAACGTGCGTCTAAAGAAATTGAGTCAATGCTCTATTTCAACGTATCTCATGCCGATCGCCCCCAGCCCGCAGCCGGTTTCCGGATTTCATCCTGTCGTAAGGTTTACCCCGATTTAAACGCAAACCAACAAAAGGGACATTCTGGCTGCTGCATGTAATCGAAGCGCAACCCAATTGACGTCATTCTGAAGCGCCAGCTCTGCGGCTGGCGTCGTGCATGCCGAGAGGAGAGCGATTTGGTCCTTGAACTGGAGCGGGTCAGCGTCGTTTCTGGCGGGCAGCCGTATCTGTACGGCGTGGATTTGCGCCTTGTCCCAGGCGCCATCAACGTGCTTCTCGGACCCACGCAGGCCGGCAAAACCACGCTGATGCGCGTGATGGCGGGTCTCGACAGGCCGAACGACGGCCGGGTGCTCGTCGACGGCCAGAACGTGACAGGCGTCAGCGTGCGCCAGCGCAATCTCGCGATGGTCTATCAGCAGTTCATCAACTACCCCGCGATGACGGTGTTCGAGAACATCGCCTCGCCTTTGCGTCTGCAAAAAACCGACCCTGCCGAAATCCGCCGGCGCGTGCACGAAGTCGCGGCCCGACTGCATATCGACCATTTGCTGGAGCGGCGGCCAGGCGAACTGTCGGGCGGACAGCAGCAGCGCTGCGCGCTCGCGCGTGCACTCGTGAAGCGCACGTCGCTGGTGCTGCTCGACGAACCGCTCGTCAATCTCGATTACAAGCTGCGCGAGGAATTGCGCCTCGAACTGGCCACGCTTTTCGCCGACGGCAAGACGACGGTCGTCTACGCGACCACCGAACCGCTCGAAGCGCTGCTGCTGGGCGGCCATACGGCAATCGTCGATAAAGGCCGGGTTCTGCAGTTCGGTCCCACGCTCGATGTCTATAACGCACCGGTCAACGTCGCAGCCGCAGCCGTCTTCAACGACCCGCCGATGAACATGCTGACGAGCGACTGCGGCAACGGCCGCGCGCGTCTGCCGATCGGCGTCGAGGTTCCGGTCCGGCACGGTCTCGCCGCGAACGGCGCATGCCGCATCGGCATCCGGCCCGGGCACGTGCGTCTCGAGGCGAAGGCCGCTCGTGCGATCGCCGTTGCGTGCCGGCTCGAACTCGCTGAACTGAGCGGCTCGGAAACATACCTGCACTTGCGCACGCTGACCGGCGCGGTCGACCTGGTTGCGCAATTGCAGGGCGTGCATCAGATCGAGCTCGGCACGCAGCTCGATGTTTTCATCGACCCTGACGAACTGTTCGTGTTCGGCGCGGATACCCAACTGGTGTCCAGCCCGGAGGCAGCTCATGGCGTGCATTGAGTTCCAGAATCTCGGGCACGCGTACGGACCGGCCCCCGCGACGCTCGACGACTACGCGCTTCAACCCATGAGCATGGTCTGGGATGACGGCGGCGCTTACGCGTTGCTCGGGCCATCGGGTTGCGGCAAGACCACGCTGCTGAATATCGTGTCGGGGCTCGTCAAGCCGTCGGAGGGCAAGGTGTTGTTCGACGGACGCGACGTGACTGCGCTCGGCGCACGCGAGCGCAACATCGCGCAAGTGTTCCAGTTCCCCGTGGTCTACGACACGATGACCGTGTTCGACAACCTCGCGTTTCCGCTGCGCAATCGGATGATGTCGACCGCCGAGGTCACGAAGCGCGTGCACGAAGTCGCGGAAATCCTCGATATGACGCGCGACCTGCCGCTCAAGGCGAGCAATCTGGCCGCCGACGCCAAGCAGAAAATATCGCTCGGGCGCGGCCTCGTGCGCAAGGACGTGGCGGCGATTCTCTTCGACGAACCGCTCACCGTGATCGATCCCGCGATGAAGTGGATGCTGCGCCGGCAGTTGAAGAAGATCCATCAGCAACTCAAGCTCACGCTTATCTATGTGACGCACGATCAGGTAGAAGCGCTGACTTTCGCGGATGAAGTCGTGGTCATGACGAATGGCCGCGTCGTTCAGAAAGGCGGAGCCGATGCGCTTTTTCTGCGGCCGGATCACGCTTTTGTCGGCTACTTCATCGGCAGTCCGGGCATGAATCTCTGTCCGATCGAGCTCGACGCAGACGGCGCAAAAATCGGCTCGCAGCGCCTGCCGCTCGACGCGGGCACGCTCGCGACGCTACGGGCCGCGCATCAGCAGACAAACGGCGCGCTCAAGCTGGGGATTCGCCCGGAATTCGTACGGCTTTCGCATGAAGGCGGAGCGGGTGCGCTCAACGCGCGGGTGCTTCGCGCACAGCAACTCGGCAACTATCAACTGGTGTCCGCGCAATGCGACGGCCATGTGTTCAATGCGAGGCTCGAACCGCATGTACGGATTGTCGACGGACCTGCCTGGCTGCATCTGGTTGCGCCTGAGACCGTATTCTTCTGCAACGACGAACGAATCGAAACACGCATCTCCGAAGAGGCCGCGCGATGAAGCCCGTCAATCAGAAAGCGTGGTTGCTGGTCGTTCCGGTGTTCATCTGCGTCGCGTTCTCCGCGATCCTGCCGCTGATGACCGTGGTCAACTATTCGGTGCAGGACATCATCGGCCCGACGCAGCATGTGTTCGTCGGTACGGAGTGGTTTCGCAACACCATGACCGATCCGGATTTGCGCCAGGCACTCGGCAGACAGGTCATTTTCTCTGCGTGCGTTCTGCTGTTCGAGATTCCATTGGGCGTGGGCCTCGCACTGTCGATGCCGGCTTCGGGATGGCGCGCATCGGCGACGCTCGTCGTGCTCGCCATGCCGTTGCTGATTCCATGGAACGTGGTGGGCACGATCTGGCAAATCTTCGGGCGCCCGGATATCGGACTGCTCGGCTACTGGCTCAATAGTCTCGGCTTCGACTACAACTACACGGCGAGTCCCACCGCCGCATGGCTCACGGTGCTGGTGATGGACATCTGGCACTGGACGCCGCTCGTCGCGCTGCTGTGCTATGCGGGCTTGCGCGCGATTCCGGACGCCTTCTATCAGGCCGCGGAGATAGATGGCGCAAGCCGCTTTGCGGTATTCCGCTACATCGAGTTGCCGAAGATGCGCGGCGTGCTGATGATCGCCGTGCTGCTGCGCTTCATGGACAGCTTCATGATCTACACCGAGCCGTTCGTGCTGACAGGCGGCGGACCCGGCGATTCCACGACCTTCCTCAGTCAGTACCTGACGCAAAAAGCGGTCGGCCAGTTCGACCTCGGCCCGGCCGCGGCTTTTTCGCTGATCTATTTCCTGATTATTCTGCTGTTGTGCTTCATTCTCTATAACTGGATGAATCGCGTCGGCAGAGGCGGCCCCGCTGCGCAAGGAGACGACCATGCAGGATAAGCGCCGCTGGATGCGGACGTTGGTGCTCGTCGTCTATATGCTGTTCGCGCTGATTCCGCTTTACTGGATGTTGTCGATCTCCCTGCGCACGAACGAGGAGACCATGTCGACGTTCGCCACGCTGCCGCAGCACGTCACGTTCGACAACTACAAGGTGATCTTCACCGATCCCTCGTGGTACTGGGGCTACATCAATTCGATCATCTACGTGCTCATGAACACGGTGATGTCCGTGCTGGTCGCGCTGCCTGCCGCGTATGCGTTCTCGCGTTATCGCTTTCTCGGCGACAAGCACATGTTCTTCTGGCTGCTCACCAACCGCATGACGCCGCCCGCCGTGTTCCTGCTGCCGTTTTTCCAGCTCTATTCGAGCATCGGCCTGACCGACACGTACATTGCCGTCGCACTCGCGCACATGCTCTTCAACGTGCCGCTTGCCGTATGGATTCTCGAAGGCTTCATGTCGGGCGTCTCGCGCGAGATCGACGAAACCGCGTATATCGACGGTTATACGTTTCCCGCCTTCTTCGTGAAGATCTTTCTGCCGCTCATCAAGTCGGGCGTCGGTGTCACGGCTTTCTTCTGCTTCATGTTCAGCTGGGTCGAACTGCTGCTCGCGCGCACGCTGACTTCGGTCAACGCGAAACCTATCGCTGCCGTGATGACGCGCACCGTGTCGGCGGCCGGCATGGATTGGGGCGTGCTCTCGGCTGCGGGCGTGCTGACGATCGTTCCCGGCGCGCTCGTGATCTACTTCGTGCGCAACTACATCGCGAAGGGCTTCGCGATGGGGAGAGTGTGATGTTCACGTGGATGTACTGGACGCCCGAGGTGGCGATTTTTTTCGGCTGCATCGTCGTGATGCTGGGCGGCATGACGGTATGGGAACTGTGCTCGCCGACTCATGAACGCAAGGGTTTTCTGCCTATCGCGACGACTCGCGGCGATCGCCTTTTCATCGGCCTGTTGACTGCCGCTTATGTGAATCTCGCGTGGCTTGCGATCAGCGCGGAGGGCTCGAGTTCGTGGCCGGGCTTCGTAGCCTCGGTGCTGGTGCTGCTCGCGATCATGTGGAAAGGCTAGCAAACCGACGCATGCAGCGATGACTGACAACTGCCGGTTCCGCTGATGCCCCCAGCGGGCGCCGACAAGATCGAAGGGGCACGGAAGACACAGGAGAAGACCATGCATCAGAGGAGACGGATCGTCGCGCTGGCAGTGGCAAGTATCGTGTCGGGTGCCTTCGCGAACCAGGCTCTGGCGGGAACGCCCGAGGCGCAGAAATGGGTGGACAGCGAGTTTCAACCCAGCACGCTGTCGAAACAGCAGCAGATGGACGAGATGAAATGGTTCATCGATACCGCGGCGAAACTCAAGTCGCAGGGCGTCAAGGAGATTCATGTCGTGTCGGAAACCATCGACACGCACACCTACGAATCGAAAACGCTAGCGAAAGCGTTCAGCGAAATCACCGGCATTCAGGTGAAGCACGACATCATTCAGGAAGGGGACGTCGTCGAGAAATTGCAGACCTCGATGCAATCCGGCCAAAGCATTTACGACGGCTGGATTTCGGACTCGGACCTGATCGGCACGCACTATCGCTATGGCGTGATCGTTCCGCTATCCGATTACATGGCGGGCGAAGGCAAGGAATACACGAACCCTGGTCTTGACCTGAAAGATTTCATCGGCACGAGCTTTACGACCGCGCCGGACAAGAAGCTCTATCAGCTTCCCGACCAGCAGTTCGCGAACCTTTACTGGTTCCGCGCGGACTGGTTCGCACGCAAGGACTTGCAGGACAAGTTCAAGGCGAAATATGGCTACGAACTCGGCGTGCCGGTCAACTGGTCCGCGTATGAAGACATCGCCGAGTTCTTTACGAACGACGTGAAAACCATCGACGGAGAAAAGGTCTACGGCCATATGGATTACGGCAAGAAAGACCCGTCGCTCGGCTGGCGCTTCACGGACGCGTGGCTTTCCATGGCGGGCGAAGCCGACAAGGGCATTCCGAACGGCATGCCCGTCGACGAATGGGGCATCCGCGTGACGCCTGATGGCTGTCATCCGGTAGGCGCGTCGGTATCGCGCGGCGGCGGCACTAATAGCCCGGCAGCGGTCTACGCGACGACCAAATACATCGACTGGCTCAAGAAATATGCGCCACCGGAAGCGTCGGGCATGACCTTCAGCGAAGCGGGCCCGGTGCCCGCGCAGGGACGCATCGCGCAACAGGTGTTCTGGTACACCGCGTTCACGGCGTCGATGCTCAAGCCGGGCAACGTCACGAATGCGGATGGCACGCCGAAGTGGCGCATGGCGCCCTCCCCGCACGGCGCCTACTGGAAGGAGGGCATGCAAAACGGGTATCAGGACGTCGGCTCATGGACCTTCTTCAAGTCGACGCCGCCGAATCAGCGCGCTGCCGCGTGGCTATACGCGCAGTTCGTGACGTCGAAGAGCGTGTCGCTCAAGAAGTCGATTGTCGGCCTCACGTTCATTCGCGACTCCGACATTCATAGCGACTACTTCACGAAGAACGCGGATAAATACGGCGGCTTGATCGAGTTCTATCGCAGCCCGGCGCGCGTCGCGTGGACGCCGACCGGCAACAACGTGCCCGACTATCCGAAGATGGCGCAACTCTGGTGGAAGAACGTCGGCACTGCTGTCGCCGGTGAGAAGACGCCGCAGGCTGCGATGGATAACCTGGCGAAGGAAATGGACCAGGTGTTGTCCCGTTTGCAGCGGGCGGGGATGAAGGTTTGCGCGCCGGAGCTGAATGCGCAGAGCGATCCGTCGAAGTGGCTGTCCGACCAGCACGCGCCGTGGAAGGCGCTTGCCAATGAGAAGCCGAAGGGGGAAACGGTGAAGTATGAGCAACTGCTGTCGGCGTGGAAGGCGGGTAAGGTGCGGTAGGGGTTTTGGTTTTTGGATTGGCGGCACTTGGTTGTGCCGCCTTTTTTGTGGGTTGCTGGACGGGCGCGGTGGGCTGGAAGCAGCAGCGACGATTCGATGCGGATGCAATCTCTGACGGCCCTTGATGACCATCAGCCGAAATTCGCGGATTACCGCCTCGTTGTTCTGCTACGACCGTGGTCCGAAGGGCTGAAGCCGACCCCTTTCCGCCATTGAGACGGTTGGTCTATGACTGGCTGCTGATGGGCCGGGTACGGCCTATCGTGGAGACCTCGGACGGGTCTTTCGCGCGCTCCTGACAAACTGATCGGGAGCGTCCGAACCTCTCCCAAGCACCTTCCCAGCGACGAGCGGCCATGTCGCCTTGATTGACGGCCTTGCGTCAGCCGCGTACACCGACTTCCGCCTCTTGAGCCGTCCAGCCTGCTACGCGGTCGCTCAGTGTGAGCCCCAGGCCCGGTCGTGTCGGAACCAACATCCGGCCGTCACGCGTCTCCAGCTTCTCGTTGAACAGCGGCTCAAGCCATTCGAAATGTTCGACCCAGGGTTCACGGGAATAACAAGCCGCGAGATGCACGTGCAATTCCATCGCGAAGTGCGGCGCCAGCATCAGCCCCGCGTGATCAGCCAACGTCGCGACCTTCAAGAATGGCGTAATGCCGCCGACACGCGGCGCGTCCGGCATCAGGTAATCCGCGCCGCGCTGACGGATGAACTCCCAGTGCTCGGATACGCTCGTCAACATTTCGCCGGTTGCGATCGGCGTATCGAACTGGGCAGCCAGCGCAGCGTGACCTTCCGCGTCATAGCAATCGAGCGGCTCCTCGATCCAGATCAAATTGAACTGCTCGAAGGTGCGGCACATACGTTGAGCGGTCGGCCGGTCCCACTGCTGATTGGCATCCACCATCAACGGAAAGGCGTCACCCAAATGCTTGCGCACCGTCTGGACCCGGCGAATGTCAATCGCACAGTCTGGTTGCCCGACCTTGAGCTTGATCCCGCCGATTCCCTTCTCGCGCGAGGCGTCGGTGTTGACAAGCAACTGATCGAGTGGCGTGTGAAGGAACCCGCCCGAGGTGTTGTAGCAACGCACCGAATCGCGGTGGGCGCCGAGGAGCTTGGCAAGCGACAGATTCGCGCGTTTGGCCTTCAGGTCCCACAGGGCAACGTCGAACGCGCCGATCGCCTGTGCCGCCATGCCACTGCGCCCTACCGATGCCCCTGCCCACGCCAGCTTGTCCCACAATCGAGCGATGTCACTCGGGTCTTCGCCGATGAGCACAGGAGCGATCTCCTTCGCATGCGCGAACTGGCCAGGGCCACCGGCACGCTTTGAATAACTGAAGCCGAGCCCGCGATGACCGTCTGCCGTCTCGATTTCGACAAACAGAATGGCGATCTCTGTCATCGGCTTCTGCCGACCCGTCAGGACTTTGGCGTCGCTGATCGGGTTGGCGAGCGGAAGAAACGTGGATGCAACGCGAATCCACTTGATCGAGTCGTTCGACGGTCCAGCGATGAGCGAAGATGTGGCATTCATGGGAGGGGCTCCTTGCGATAAGGTGTTGGGAGGCGGCGACTCAGTGGCCGTGGCGCGGTTTGAGGGAGGCGGTGGCGCTCTTGCGCGATCCGTCGCCTTCGTCGTCGGTTTCCAGACGCTGGAGTTTTCCGACGATCAGCAGGTATGAGCACGCGCCAAGCAGCGACAGCGCACCGATGTAAGTCAGCGCGACTTCAAACGACCCGGTGCTCTTGATCATCCAGCCGATCGCAAGCGGCGTAACGATGCTCGCGAGATTGCCGCACAGGTTGAAGATTCCGCCGCTGATGCCCATCGCGCGCTTGGGTGAAACGTCGCCGACAATGCACCAGCCCAAATTGCCGACGCCCTTGGCGAAGAACGCAATCGACATGACGAGAATCACAATCGTCGTCGAATGCACATAGTTGGCAACCACGATCGTGCTCGACAGAACGAGGCCGCAGATGATCGGGGTCTTCCGAGAGGCGGTGAGACTGAAACCGCGTTTAAGCATCCAGTCGGACCAGAGGCCACCGACAAGCCCGCCCACGCAACCTGCCACTGCCGGCAGCGCCGCCACCATGCCGACCTTAAGGATCGACATGCCTTTCGCTTCGATCAGGTAGGTCGGGAACCACGTCAGGAAGAACCAGGTGATCGACGTCAGACAGAACTGGCCGATATAGATGCCTATCATCATGCGGTTCGCAGCGATTGCCCTCACCTGTTTCCACTTGAACGGCTGCGGGCTGTCGCCGATGGTCGGCAGACCACCGCCTGCCGCGATGTACTCAAGTTCGGCCGCACTCACGCGATGATCGCGCTGTGGTTCCCGCACCGACCTGAGCCACCAGAATCCTAGAAGAACGCCCACAGCGCCGGTCGTGTAGAAGACGTAATGCCAACCCCACATGCTCACGGTGTACGTCATGACCGGCGTGAACACTGCGAGCGCGAAGTACTGTGCCAATTGGAACACCGACGTCGCGAGACCGCGCTCGGCGCTCGGGAACCACATGACGGTAAGACGACTGTTGCACGGGAACGCCGGCGATTCCGCGATTCCCATCAGGAAGCGCAAGGCAAAGAGCGCCACGAATGCTGACGCAAACAGATGAACGAAACCCTGGGCGAACGTCAGTGCCGACCACAGAATCAGACTGATGCCGAGCACGGTCCGGGCGCCGAAACGGTCAAGAATGAGACCGCCGGGAATCTGCATCGCGGTGTAGGCCCAGCCGAACGCCGAGAAGGCAACGCCCATTGTCAACGCGTCGAAACCGAGGTCGTGGCGCATGCTCGGCGCGGCGATCGATAACGTCGCGCGGTCTACATAGTTGAAAACCGTAACGATGAAAATGATCGCGAGAATGAACCACCGCACTCGCGTGCGCTTGCCATTGTCTGGAATGCTGCTCCGAGTAACCACTGCCGCCTCCGTTTGTCTCGACGGTCGGCGCTCAGTCGCCGCACCGAGCGCCGTGTCTCGTCATGATTGCGCAATCATGTTCGCTCATTGATTGCGCAACCATTGTCGTTTACCCTTGCGGCATGGGCCTGCTTGCGTTTCCGCATGGGTTCGATGCGGTTCGTGGTCTAATGCTGTTGCGCACTAATCGTTAGATCCAGTACTCTGAAATGGCCAAGAAAAGCGATAACCGGCAAACGACCGAAGCGGGCGTGCTCCAGAGCGTGACGCTTATCGATGTGGCAAGGGTGGCGGGCGTTGCGCCGATGACAGTCTCCCGTGCCCTTCATCGGCCGGAACTCGTTCGTAGCGACACCCAGAAGAAAGTGCTTGAAGCGGTCCAGGCCACCGGGTACGTGCCCAACATGCTTGCGGGCGGACTGGCCAGCAGCAAAAGCCGGCTGGTCGCCATCCTGTTGCCGACCATCGCAAGTTCTATCTTTGCGGAGACCGTGCAGTCGCTCGTCGACAAATTGACCGCGTCGGGTTATCAGACGCTTTTGGGTCTCACCGCTTACTCGACAGCTCGCGAAGAAGCCTTAGTCGAAGCGATTCTCGGCAGGCGGCCTGATGGGATCGTGCTCGCCGGTACAAGCCATACCAAGGCGACAGTCGAGCGGCTCGTCAAAGCCAAGATTCCGGTCGTCGAAATCTGGGATCTCACCAACAAACCGATCGACACCGTCATTGGCTTCTCGCACGAAGAAGTAGGCAAGCAAGTCGCGCGGCACCTTCTCGCGAAAGGTTATAAGCGCTTCGGCGTCGTTTCCATCGATGATCCGCGAGGTTTGCGCCGCTGCAGGAGCCTGATCGCCGAACTCGCGAAACACGGCATTGGCAAAGCTACGTTCGCGATCCTCCCTGCACCGGCCACCGTGCAAAGGGGGCGCGAAGGCGCGGCCCGTCTGTTCGATGAGACGCCGCCGGAAATCGTCGTATGCAGTTCCGATACGCTCGCGCAGGGGGTGCTTGCCGAAGCAGCCAGTCGGAAAATGAGCGTACCTGAGCAGATTGCTGTGATGGGCTTCGGGGATCTAAGCTCTGCCGCGCACATCTATCCTTCTCTTTCGACAGTGCGAGTCGAAGGCGCCGTCATCGGCGTGAAAGCGGCCGAATCATTACTGTCGCGCTTTGCGCAAAGCTCGGCAGCCGGGCATCAGCCTGTGCACGTCAAGATCGATACTGGCTTCACCATAATCGACCGTCAAAGCACCTAGACGTCTACCAGCCGGGGGTAGCCGCATCGCTAACCCTTCCATGGCCGAAAGTCATCCGACGCGCGACGCAATCGTCAAATCCTCTAAGCGGGCTCCATCGCCCTGGCTTGATGTCGCTAGTCGATGTATTTCGGACGCTGGAATGTCTCGCCGCTTCTGCGAGCGAAGGCCCTTCATGGCCGATAAGCCCCCTTCGAACCAACTTCCGACTCTGATCGACCCGCTTGCTCACTGCACGCTTTTTTGCCCAAACCTCCGCCGTGCGGTCGGGGTTGTAACGATCGACGTCTAGTGCCGAGAGACCCGCCCACCCGCTCCCTGCCGCTTGAAAACGCGCGCCGATCGACAACCGGAAAATAGCATCGAACGCATCAATCGTTATCCGCTCGCCATCATCTCCGGCTCACGGCTTCGCGAAGCCCCACCGCCACCCTCGTCCGACCAGACCAAGATCACAACCCGCCCCCACAAATAGCCGCCCCCCTCCGCGTAATGCACAATATCGGCATCTAAGAACGCGGAGAATGGCCCGTGGGCGTCAACTTCGACCTCAACGACTTGCAGGCATTCAGAGCCGTGGTGGAACTGGGCAGCTTCCGAAAGGCAGCCGAGGCGGTGAACATATCCCAGCCGGCTTTGAGCCGCCGGATCGACAAGCTGGAGGAAGCGCTCGGCGTGCGTCTCTTCGAACGCACCACGCGCAGCGTGACGCTCACGACTGTCGGCCGCGCCTTCGCGCCGAGCGCGGAGCAGCTGCTGGACGATCTCGATGTCGCCCTGCTCGGCATCCGCGATGTCTCATCGAGCCGATTGGGTCACGTAACCATTGCCTGTGTGCCATCCGTGGCCTACTACTTTCTGCCAAGCGCGGTTGCGAGCTTCCATCGCCGTTTTCCGCGCATCCGGGTGAAACTGCTCGATGCGAGCGCGAACGAAGTGCTCTCCGCCGTCATCAGCGGCGAGGCCGATTTCGGCGTCAGCTTCATGGGAAGCCAGGAGTCCGAGGTCGACTTCAAAGTGCTGCTGCAGGAGCAGTTCGTTGCGGCTTGCCGTCGTGACCACCCGCTCGCGCGCAAGAAACGCGTGACCTGGAACGAGCTCTACGAACACGAATACGTATCCGTGGACAAGACGTCCGGCAATCGCCTGTTGCTCGATCAGGCTCTTTCGGCCGTATCGCCGCGCGCGCCCAGCGTGTGCGAAACACGTCACGTCACGACCATGCTCGGTCTCGTCGAAGCGGGCCTCGGCGTCGCCGCCGTACCGTCGATGGCCATGCCCGGACGCAATCATCACATCCTCACGAGTGTGCCGCTGGTCGACCCCGTCGTGAAGCGACGAGTGGGAATCGTGAGACGCCGCGGGCGTACGCTGACGCCGGCCGCGCAGGAGTTTCATCAAACGATTCTGGATATGAGAGGCGATGTCAGGAGCAGCGGCACATTAACCGACGACGTCGCTCCAAAAGCGCGCCCGAGCAGGAAGCCCGCGTCGTGAGGGTGGCGAGAACGCTCCGTTTGCTCTATGTGCAGGTCGTGCTCGGCATGTTGCTCGGCATGGCGCTCGGGCACTTCTGGCCGCAAGCCGGCTCGCTTCTCAAGCCTGTCAGCGACGGTTTCGTCGGCCTCGTCAGGATGATGATCACGCCGATCGTCTTCTGCACGATCGTCTCCGGGATCACGTCTGTCGCGAGCGGAAAGGCCATCGGGCGCGCAATCTTCCGGGCGTTGGGACTCTTCTATTTTCTGACTGCCGTGGCGCTCGCGCTGGGACTCGTCACGGCCTTTCTGATGCGGCCCGGCGCGGGCATGCATATCGACGCCCGAAGTCTCGATACGACGATCATCGCGCAGTATGTGAAGCAGGCGCATCCGGATGGTCTCGTCGCCTTTGCACTGAACGTCATCCCCGAAACGATGCTCGGCGCCTTCGAGAAGGGCGAGGTGCTGCCGGTGCTGCTGCTCTCGCTGCTATTCGGCTTTGCACTGAATCTGCATCCCGGCGCAGGCAGGCCCGTGCTCGCGCTCATCGATGGCATCGCCCAGGCGCTGTTTCCCATCCTCGCGATGATCATGCGGCTCGCGCCGCTCGGCGCATTCGGCGCGATGGCTTTCACGGTGGGCCGCTTCGGGATTCACTCGGTCGGCTCCCTCGGCATGTTGATGGTGTCGTTCTACGTGGCATGCGTGCTGTTCGTCGCGCTCGTCCTCGCTGCGCTTGCGCGCTTGCACGGCTTCGCGCTTTGGCGGCTCTTGCGTTATCTGCGCGAGGAATTGCTCATCGTACTGGCGACTTCGTCGACGGAACCGGTGTTGCCGCGCCTCATCACCAAGCTGGAGATGCTCGGCTGCGACAAGGGCGTCGTCGGACTCGTGCTGCCCGCGGGCTATTCGTTCAATCTCGACGGCACCGCGATCTATCTGACGCTTGCTTCCATGTTCATCGCGCAGGCGTGCGACGTCTCGCTTTCCGCGCCGCGGATCGCGATGATGCTCGCGGTCATGCTGCTCACGTCCAAAGGCGCGGCGGGCGTGTCCGGGAGCGGCCTGGTGGCGCTCGTCGCGACGCTGACGGTGATTCCGGATCTTCCCGTCGCCGGCGTGGCGCTATTGGTGGGCATCGACCGCTTCATGTCCGAAGCGCGCGCGCTCACGAGCGTCATCAGCAACGCGTGCGCGGTGATCTTCGTTTCGATGTGGGAAGGCGCTTGCGATCGCGCGCGCCTCGCCCGGATGCTGCGCGCGCCGGCGCCGGGCGACGCCGACGGCGCAGAGGACCACGCGAGCAGCACCTCGAGAAGTTGACGGCGAAGGCTGTATCAATGCGCGGCGACGCTATCGAGTCCCGTCGATTTCACATCTGCCTGAACGCCGGGCGATGCCAGATAGTCGAGGAGCGCCTTCGCTTCCTTCGGATGCTGTGCGCTCACGGGAATGCCAGCGGCAAAACGCGTGACGGACTGCAAAGACTCGGGAATCTTTCCGACGAAGGTCGCGCCCGTGACCGGCAGCAACTCGCTCACCTGCTGAAAGCCGATCTCGTAATCGCCGTTCGCGACGACCGAGGCCACCGGTATGCGCGGGATCATCTTCGCCTTGGGCTTGACCTGATCCTCGATGCCGAGCTTCGTGAACAGCTCCCGCTCGATATAGACACCGCTCGCGCTGTCCGAGTAGGCGATCGACTTGGCATGCAGCAGCGTCTGCCGGAGGCCTTCCGCCGAGCTGATGTCGGGCTTGGCCGCACCGTCGCGCACGACCATGCCGATGCGCGAGTCCGCCAGTTCCACGCGCGATCCGGGCACGACCTTGCCCTGCTTGATCAGCTCGTCGAGCGCGTATCCGACCATGATGACGGCGTCGGCCGGCTCGCCCCGTTCGAGACGGTTGGGAATGGCTTCGGGCGATTTGCCCATCGACGGACCCAGCGCCGTGTCGAGCGTGTTGCCCGTCTCGGACGCGAACCTCGGACCGAGCACCTTGTACGCCGCGGTAAAGCCACCCGAGCTCATGACGTGCAGGTCGGCGGCCTGCACGCTGAACGCAACGGCCGAGGTGGCGATGAGCGCAGCCGCGCATAGTTTCGGAAGCAGATTTTTCATGATCGGAGTCGTGTAGGGTTCGATAGACGCTTGGCGCAACGAGCGACGCGTCAGTGCGCCGGAGTCAGCGTCGCCGCACGCCGGCGATAGAGCGCGAACGTCGCCAGAAGCGCGCAGCCGGCGGCGAAGCTCATCCAGTATCCGGGCGCGGCCTTGTCGCCGGTCATGTGAATGAGCGCCGTCGAGATGGCCGGCGTGAAGCCGCCGAACACCGCCGTCGCAAGGCTGTAAGCAAGCGAAAAGCCCGCCACGCGCACCTGAACCGGCATCACCTCGGTCAGCGCGACGACCATCGCGCCGTTATACATGCCGTACATGAACGAGAGCCAAAGCAGCACGAGCAGCATGTTGATAAAGCTCGGCGCGTGGGCGAGTATCGACAGCGCGGGGTATGCGGTTGCGATAGCGAGCACCGTCATGCCGACGAGCAGCGGCCTGCGGCCGATCTTGTCCGAGAGCGCCCCGCCGATCGGCAGCCACACGAAGTTCGACACGGCCACGCACAAGGTCACGAGGAGACTATCCGCCGTGCTCAGATGCAGGACCGTCTTGCCGAAAGTCGGCGCATAGACCGTGATGAGATAGAAGCTCGAGGTGGTCATCGCCACCAGCATCATGCCGGCGATCACGACGGCCCAGTTCTGGGCCAGCGTGCGGAACACTTCCTTCATGCTCGGGCGATGCTGGCGTGCCTTGTATTCCTGCGTTTCTTCCAGATTGCGACGCAGCATGAAGATGAACGGCACGATCATGCAGCCGACGAAGAACGGCACACGCCATCCCCAACTCGCGATGGCCGTGGTGTCGAGGAATTGGTTGAGCGCGAAGCCGAGCGCCGCGGCCACGACGATCGCGACCTGCTGGCTCGCGGACTGCCAGCTCGTGAAGAAGCCCTTGCGGCCGGGCGTGGCCATCTCGGCGAGATAGACCGATACGCCACCCAGTTCGGCGCCCGCGGAGAACCCCTGCAGCAGACGTCCGACGAGCACGAGCGCGGGGGCCAGAAGACCGATCGTCGCGTATCCCGGCACGAATGCGATCAGGATGGTGCCGCTCGCCATGATGGAAAGCGTGACGATCAGGCCCTTGCGGCGGCCGACATCGTCGATGTACGCGCCGAGCACGATCGCGCCCAGCGGACGCATCAGGAATCCGGCGCCGAAGACCGCGAACGTCATCATCAGCGAAGCGAATTCACTCGATGCCGGAAAGAACACGCCGGCGATTTGCGTCGCGTAGAAGCCGAACAGAAAGAAGTCGAACTGCTCCAGGAAATTGCCGGCCGTTACGCGGAAAACCGCCGCAGCCTTGGAATGTCCCGGCGAAAGGGTGGAAGGTGAGGGATGCATCGATGTGTCTCCTGAAGTCCCGAAATTTGCGGAGTGTCCGCTCTTGTCTTTCGGGAATGATGGCGCGTCGCCATCAAAACGATAAGTGCAATGTTCTGAACGATTGATGTCCTATGGTTATCAATCGCCGGAAACGGTCGGCTCGGCCGACCTCCCGGATGTCGGCGCTCAGGCCACGAAACGGCACTGTGAAGCGGGCGTGCGCGTGTCCATGTTTCGACCGCGGTTCAGGTGATCGTCGATTTCCGCGGCGCAACCGAGCATGCGCGGATACAGAAAGATCGTGAACGCAGCGGTTTCGAGATCCGCCTCGCTGAATGCGCCGCGTTTGAGCGGTTGCCACAGCATTTTCAGCAGCAGCGCGGCGATCACGGCATCGACATTGACGCAGTAGACGTTGCGCGAGACGCCCGCGTCGAACAAGGCCTGCACCAGCGCGCGGTAATACGCATGAAACGCGTTGTACTCGCCTCGCGCCTCGTACAGATCTGCGATGAACACCTCGCGCGGATCGTGATTCACCGGCTTGTCCTTGAAAACCGGGTGATTGACGCCCGGCAGCTTGGCGATGTCGAGGCTGCCGGCCTGCTTCTGGCTCGCCTTGTAGCGCGCGTAATGCTCGACGGAACGGCGCGCGAGCGCGTCGAGATCGACGCCGTGATGCGGGTCCGCGGGATCGTCGAGGGCGCTGTCGCGAAACGCATCGTTGAGAAAGGCGATGCCTTCGTAGCCATTGCCGCCGTGCGTATAGCCGGTGTGCGTCAGAAAACCCGTCAACGCCTTGTTCAGTTGCACGCGTTCGGGTGATTCGGGGCCATCGGCGGATACCGCACCCTTCGCGCCTTGCGCCGAGATCGCACCCGGTCCGTTCGTGAGCAGCAATCCGGTCAGCGTCCTGAAAGCGAACAGGTCGTCGGCGGACGGTTCGAGGCCGAGCAGCGCCGCGAACGCAATCTCCGTCAGCGAGCGCTCGCCGAGCAACGCCTCGGTGGAAACATCGCAGAAGCTGTCGGGACGATGGCGCGACGCGTCCGCCGAAGCGCCGATCAGCGTGCCGAACAGCTTCGTCCACCACGGCAGACTCTCCGCCGTCAGACGCGAGATGCGCTTGCGCATGAGCGGGCCCCAGGCGAGTGTCGTCGTGATCGCCGCGAGCACGGCGTCCGCGCGCGGATGGCCCGGGCCGCTGGCAATCCATCGCACGAATACGGAATTCACGCCACGGGCGGCGAGACCGGCGAGCATGGCTTCGGCCTTCGGATCCGGTTCCTCGCAGAACAGTGCCGCGCTACCCTCGGTGTCGATCGCGTCGATGTGGAAATCGCGATCGAATGCGTCGACGAGTCTTGCTGCGGCGAACCGGTCGATCATCAGCTTGGCCGCCTCGCGCGCCGCGCGCTGGCGATTCGGCCCGACGATGGCGGCAGCAGCCGCGAGCACGGCATTGGGCGCATTGCCGGCCTCGCGCGCCGCCTGCGCCGCCGCCAGTTCGGGCGTGCCGTACAGGTTGACCGCCGCGCCGACCGCGACGTCGATCAGTTTCTCATCGTTCGCGCCGCCGAACTCGTGCAGCAGCGCGAGGCACACGTTCGCTTCGAAGGAATGCGTCGACGCGTCGAGCATCGATACGCCGTGCAGGCTGCTCACCTGAGTCTTCGCATCCATCTGCGAGGCGCCCGATGCGTCCTTCAACGGCTGCCGCGGCGGAATCGCGCCGATCTGGTCGTTCACCCGCGCGACTTGTTCGTCATAGGGCGCGACGGCTTTCACGACCGCAAGCGCGAGATCGTCGGGCAAATCGAGCCCCTGATCGGAGCCGAACCACGGCTTGAGCGCGAGGCTGCCTTCGGGCTCGAAGTCGGGCATCGTCGCGTTCGCCCGCATCACCGCCGTGAGCGCGGCGGGAATATGCGCGATGTTCGTCACCACCGCACCCTTCGCCGAGCAGCATGGATCGCCGGGCGTGAAAAGCCTTTCGACGCCGAATTTCTCCTTGAACCAGCGTTCCTTCGCGAGCGCATCGTCGGCGCCGCCCGCCATCGCGCCAGCATGTCCCACCGCGCGCGTCAGACGGCTTTTCCAGCGGCCCACCACGCACGCGACCACGGGCTTCGTGAAGTCCGCGTCGGCTTCGTAATAGCCGCCGGGCTCGCAGTACAGCACGGCAGCCTTGCTGCGCGCATCGTTTGCGAGCGCGAAGGCGAATTCCGGCGCGGCATAGTGGATGTAGACATCCTTCCCGCTGGAAATGACCGTCGAGGTGCCCCAGCCGCTCATGCGCAGGTATTGCGCAATCGTTGTGCTGAAGCCGCCGGAATTCGAGAAGATCGCGATCGATCCCTGGCGCAAGGTCGCGCCCGGATCGTCGCCGCCGAGCGCGCCACCGATGCGTACGCGTTGCCACGAGTCCGCGACGCCCAGCCCGTTCGCGCCGAAGATGTCGATGCCCGCCTGCTGACCCATCGCGCGAATCTCACGCGCATCGTGCACGGCGATCTTCTCCGTGATGATGAAGATCTTGCGCAGATCCGGATTCACGCGGATCAGTTCGGCCACGCCGTCGCGCGCGGCCGAAGGCGGCAGATAGACGACGCCGCAGTTGAACCGATGTCCGGCTTCCAGCCCTTCTCGCACGTTGTTGAAGACCGGAATGTCGCCCGCGGGCGTCGCAAGCATCTGTCCGCCTTTGCCGGGCGCCGTGCCGAAGACGACATTCGCGCCCGAGAAAGCGTGGCTCACCGGCGTCACGTCCGATGATTCGCCGCCCAGGATGTTGAGCACGCAGACGCGGTCTTCGCGCGTCGCGATATCCGCCAGCGACTGTATGCCGACGAAGTATTTGAAACGACTATTGCCTTGCTTGTGCATGTCCGATCTCCTCAAGCCGATGCCGTATGCGATTGCGCGTCGCGCGCGCCGATGCGCGCCGCAACTTGCGCGCGTCCGCCCGATTGCATCCATGTATCCGCACGGCGCGCGTACTGGATCACCTCGCTGATGTCGGAGTCGAAACCGAAAAGGCGATACGGCAGGCCGAGCGAGTCGCAGGTGTCGCGCAGCGCGGACATGCCGCGCACGAGGTTCGGGCCGCCGCGTCCGAGCACGACATAGAGCGGCGTCGGTCCGTGCTCGCTGAAGTGCTCGCGCAGCGCATCGGCCATCGCGCGCAGGGTTTCGAAGATGTCGGTGTTGTTGGACTTGCCGCCGATGATGAACAGCACATTCGACTGCTTCAGCCAGTGCCGGAAGCAGATGCGCGCCACTTCCTTCATCTTTTCGTAGGGCGGATTGCCGCCGAAGTCCGACGAGATGATGGCCGCATCGCCGAGCATTTCCGTGACGAGCGAGTTCGCGCCGCCGCCGAAGGTGGGCGCGAGGATCGTGCCCTTGTCGTTGATCACGTAGACATCGCTTTGACCCTGGTGGGTGCGCAACTGGTTGATCTCCTGTTCGAAATCCGAGTAGTCGGCGGCGAACAGATGCGGGGGCAGGCCGAGCCGCGAGAAGCGCGGATCGTCGCGATCGAATCCGCACTTGAAGTCGCACGCGACGGGCGTGAGACGTCCCTTCTTGTCCTCGCGCATGCGGATCGGGTTGAGTTCGAGCGTCGTCATCCCGAAGTCGTGGAACAACTCCCAGAGCTTCGGCAACTGCTGCACGAGCGGCGAGATGATTTCGCGCGGCGCGCCGATCTCGCTCAGCGCATTCGCCACGACGAACGCCTTCAATCCGGTCAGCGCATCGAACGGCACCATCGCGACGTGCTTCGGATCGACTTCCTCGATGTCCATGCCGCCCATGTGCGAAAGCGTCATCGTCGGCGCGCGGAAACGCGTGGAATCGGTGATCGAAAAGTAGACCTCGTGCTTGGCCGGCACGCCCGCTTCGAACGTCACGCCGTTCGCCTTGGCTTTCACATGGCCTACGGCGTGTTCGGCGAAGTACAGTCGTTCCTTTTCGGCGAGCGCCGTCTTGAGATCCGTGGCGCGGCCGAGCAAGCCCGCTTTGCCCTTCTTGCCCACACCGCCCTTGAACACCGGCTTGATGAATATCTGCCCGTGACGGTCGATGAGCGACTTGATCTCTTCTTCGCTGGCGCCCGGGCCCAGCACTTCGCTGGACGGAAAGCCGACGAATTGCAGCAGGCGCGAGCCGTGCAACATTCCGGTGATCTGCATGTGACGTGTCTCCTGATTTGAGCAATGACGAATGAAGCGGATACTGGAAGTGCATCGACTCGCTGCGGCAGGCGCGAGATGCACCGCTGCCGTAGACGCGCTCGAAAGCGGCGGCAGGATTCAAGTAGCGAGGTGGGTTACGCGAGATGGGCGTCGACGACTCTTGACGGCAGCCCTGAACGGGCGTGCACCGGGATGCAGCGAAACGCTGTGCTGCGCTTCGTGCCTGTCTCCGACGCGTTCTCTTTTATGAACGTCTTGAGACCAGATACTTGCGCAAGAAGGCTGAAACAAGAAGTGCAATTTTTCGAAGCATTGATGTTCAAACGTTATCAATGCCGAAAAAGGCGGCGACTGGACGACGCGTTGCACGCCGGTAACGCCGCCTGATTTTGGCGCTCGGAGAAGAACGCCGCTCGTGACTGACGGCCGCGATGAAACGATCCGTCAGAACGTCCCGGGAAACGAGCCCCCATCCATCAGGATGTTTTGACCGGTCAGGTAGCCCGCGTGTCCGCTGCACAGGAAAGCGCACATCGCGCCGAACTCCTGCGCCGTGCCGAATCTCCCTACCGGTATTGCCTGACGTTTCGCTTCGAGCACAGCGTCATACGCCTTGCCCTGCGCGGTAGCGGCCGCTTGGGTGGACTGCTTCAGGCGGTCGGTATCGAACAAGCCCGGCAGCAGATCGTTGATGGTCACGTTATGCTCCGCGATCCGTTTCTGCCGGGCCAGACCCGCGACGAAGCCGGTCAGGCCGGAACGCGCGCCGTTGGACAGCCCGAGCACATCGATGGGCGCCTTCACCGCACCCGACGTGATGTTGACGATCCGGCCGAAGCCTCGCTCGGCCATCGCATCGACGGTGGCGCGCATCAGTTCGATGGCCGTCAGCATGTTCGCATCGAGCGCCGCGATCCAGTCGTCTCGGGTCCAGTCGCGAAAATCGCCCGGCGGCGGGCCGCCCGCATTGTTGATCAGGATGTCGATGCGAGGCGCCGCGCTCAGTGCCCGCTCCCGACCGGCGCTCGTCGTGATATCGCCTGCCACCGCGATCACCTGAACGCGGGGATTCAGTTGCCGAAGCCCGGCTGCCGTCGATTCGAGCGCGTCCTCGCCGCGCGCCGTCACCACGACGTTGACGCCTTCAGCGACCAGCGCTTCGGCGCAGCCCTTACCCAGCCCCTTGCTCGCGGCGCAAACGAGCGCCCATTTACCCTCGATTTGCAGATCCATTGCGCGTCCAACCTCCAATCAAATGACAGATTCTTCTCGTTGAGTCATGGCCCCGGCCGTGCGCGCGCGGAAAGCCTGTGCAACACGCGGCTCGTGAAAGTTGTGCGGCCCGATCTCCTCGATCGACCGGACGCCGGTCAGCGCCATCGTCACGTCGAGTTCGTTCCGCACAATCTCGAGCATGCGCGCGACGCCGGGTTCGCCCATCGCGCCGAGGGCATACATGAAGGCTCGGCCGACCATCGTGCCCTTCGCGCCCAGCGCGAGCGCCTTCATCACATCCTGGCCGGTGCGGATGCCGCCATCGACCCACACTTCAGTGGCGTCGCCCACGGCATCCACCACGGCGGGCAAGGCCTCGACCGTCGACGGCGCGCCGTCGAGCTGCCGTCCGCCATGATTGCTGACGACGATGGCATCGGCGCCCAGCGAAGCCGCCATGCGCGCATCCTCGGCGCACATGATGCCCTTGAGCACCAGCTTGCCGGGCCAGAGACTGCGGATATGCGCGATGTCGTTCCAGTCGAGGCTCGGATCGAATTGCGATGCGACCCACTTGCTGATCGCGATCACATCGTCACCGCCCTTGATAAAGCCGGCGAGATTGCCGAAGTTGCGTCTGCCCGAAGCGGCGCGCATCACCCAGCCCGGCTTGCGCAGAAAATCAAGCAGGTTCGCCGCCGTCAGGCGAGGCGGCACGGTCATGCCGTTCTTGAGATCCTTGTGACGCTGCCCGTTGATCTGCAGATCGAGCGTGACCACCAGCGCCGAACAACCGGCGGCCTTCGCGCGCTCGATCAGCGACTGGTTGAAGCCACGGTCGCGCATTACGTAGAGCTGAAACCAGAACGGCGCCTTCGTATGAGCCGCAACGTCCTCGATCGAACAGATGCTCACGGTCGAGAGCGTGAACGGCACGCCGAAGCGCTCGGCCGCGCGCGCACCCAGGATCTCGCCGTTGGCCCATTGCATGCCCGTCAGTCCGGTCGGTGCGATGGCCACGGGCATTGCGACCCGCTGTCCGAGCATCGTGCTTGCGGTGCTGCGCCCTTCCACGTTCACGCCCACGCGTTGCTTGAGCGTCAGCCGGGCGAACGCGCGACCGTTCTCGCGATAAGTCGATTCGGTGTACGAGCCACTATCGACGTAATCGTAGAACGCCTTGGGCACCCGCTTTTTCGCCATGAGGCGAAGGTCTTCGACACACGTTACTGTTTGCATTGAAGCTCGAACTCCGACAGAAGATCTTTTCAAACGACACGCAACGCCGGCATGGCGAGCGAATCAGGAAAGCGCGCCGACGGCCGTTTCCCCGACGTCTTCCGATACCGCGACTGGCCGGTGCACGAGCAGCAGATACGCCACCGCCGAGAGCAGCGCGATGACCGCGCTCACGATCAGCGAGGCGACGAACGAATGCGTCCGGTCCACGACGATGCCGGTGACGATCGGCGCGGCCGAGCCGGCCAGGAAGCCGCCGAAGTTCTGGATGCCGCCGAGCGAGGCCACCGCCTGACGCGGCGCGGCGATCGAGATCAGCGACCACGCGCCGCCCGATGCCAGATTGATGAAGAACATGGCGCCCGAGATGTAGATCACGGCGAGCGTGGTGGACGGCGTCAGCGCCGCCGGAACGGTGAACGCCGCCGCGCCCACGAGACCGATGCAGATCGGCCACTTGCGGCTCGTGATCGCCTGCAGGCCTCTGCGGTACAGGCGGTCTGCCGTGAAGCCGCTGCTCAGCATGCCGAGCGTGCCGAAGACATAGGGAATCGAGACGACCCAGCCCGCCTTCGCGATGCTCAGGCCGCGTTCGTGTTCGAGATACGCCGGCAGCCATGTGAGGTAGAGCCACACGGTATAGATGACGCCCATGAAGCCGAAGAAGATGCCCCACGTCGTCTTCTGCCGGAACAGGCTGCGCCATTGCGCGCCGCTGAGCGGCTTGCTGTTTTCGTCTTCCTGCGAGTCCTGGTTCAGATAGGCGGTCTCCTCCGCCGCGAGCTTCACTTCGTCGCGATTGCGATAGGCGACATACCAGCCGATCGCCACGATGACGCCGAACACGCCCGTCGCGAAGAACATGTTGCGCCAGCCGAGCGCGAGCATCATGGCGGTGAGGATCGGCGGCGCGATCGCCGGGCCCACGGTCGTCGACGCGACGAAGATGCCGGTCGGCGTGCCGCGGTCGCGCACCGCGAACCACTCGCCGATGACCTTCGCGCCGGCCGGAAACTGCGGCGCCTCGCCGATGCCGAGACACACGCGCGCCAGGAAGAACTGCTGGATATTGCCGACGAGCCCGCAGCAGGCCTGCGCGACCGACCACAGGATCATGCCCCAGCCCAGCATCACGCGCGCGCCGAAACGGTCGAGCATCGCGCCGACCGGTAGTTGCGCGAACGCATAGGCGAGCGAGAAGGCCGACAGCAGCAGGCCCATCTGCGACGCGCTCAGGCCCATCTCGCCGCGAATCACGCTATTCGCAATGGAGAGCGCGCTGCGATCCAGATAGTTGATGCTGCCGGCGAGGGTCAGAAAGAAGATCGAAATGCGCTGGATCCGTACGATCCGTTTGCTCTTGTTCATGCGGTGTCTCCGTCCGTGTCATGCGCGGACGCCTCGTTGGCCGGGCGTCCGTCTCTTCGTCAATACGACGCTTCCAGCAAGCCGAGGTAATCCGCTTCCGATGCTTCGCGCGGATTGGTCTTGTGACTGTGATCCTTGAGCGCGCCCGACACGATGCGCGGAAACATCTCGCGCGTGACGCCCAGCGCCCGAAGGCCGGTCGGCAAGCCGAGGCGTGCCGTCATGTCGCGCAGCGCCGACGAAATCTCCGTGTCCTGACGCAACTGCATGGCGCTCGCCATGCGCTCCATCTTTTCTTCGTCGCGCATGGACGGAGCGCTTCGGTTGAACTCCACGACCGCCGGCAGAAAGATGGCGTTGAGCGTGCCGTGATGCAGTCGCGGGTCGATTCCGCCGAGCGAATGGCTCAGGCTATGGACGCAGCCCAGTCCCTTCTGGAAAGCGAGTGCGCCTTCCATCGAAGCCATCATCATGTTTTCCCGCGCGGTTTGGTCGGTCGGCTCTTTCGTGGCCCGTTCGATATGCGCCCAGGCGCGGCGCAACCCGTCCAGCGCGATGCCGTCGGCCGGCGGATTGCGCATCGGCGACATGAAAGTTTCCAGACAGTGCGCGATCGCATCCATGCCGGTGGCGGCGGTGAGTTGCGGCGGCAGGCCGACCGTCAGGCCGGGATCGCAGATCGCGACCTTCGGCACGACATGCGGCGAGATCACGCCCACCTTGCGGCCGTCGTCCAGGATCAGGATGGCGCCGCGTCCGACTTCGCTGCCGGTGCCCGCCGTGGTCGGCACCGCGATCACCGGCGCGGTTTTCGCGGTGATCCGGCTCGCGCCGCCCTCGATGACGGCGAAGCTCTGGAGCGGGCCTTCGTGCGTCGCGCAGACGGCCACGCCCTTTGCAAGATCGATCGACGAGCCGCCGCCCACTGCGATGATGCCGTCGCATTCCGCTTGCCTGTACAGCGCGACCGCTTCGCGCACCGCGGCTTCGTTGGGATTCGGCGGGGTGGCGTCGTAGATCATTTCGCCGTCGGCGCGCTCCAGCACCTTCAGCACCGTGTCGAGAATGCCCGCGGCACGAATGCCCCGGTCCGTGACGATCAGCGGCCGCCGGATCGAAAGGCGTTCGCATTCGCTCTTCAGCAGGTTCACCGCGCCGAAGTCGAACTGGATCTGCGTAACGTAGTTGATGAGAGACATGATGATGACCTTCCGTTATAGTTTCCGATACTCGACGCGCTGTCGGTTTGCGCTGCCCATCTTCCGGAAATGATCGAGGCGCGCTGTTTTCATGCGTTCTTTCGGCGAAGTATAGAGAGCGGCGCATCGGAGCAAAATTGAGAAGTTCTCATGCTGATATAACTCTCTCTCAAGTCTCATGACACCCAACGTGAATTCGATCGCCTCGCGCCTCCACGTCAGGCAACTCAGGTTGCTTGTTGCGCTGGGCGATCATGGTTCGCTTCTGAAAGCGGCCAATCAAGTCGGCTTGACGCAACCGGGCGCGAGCAAGGCGCTTCAGGAAATCGAAACCACCTTTGGAACAGCGCTGTTCACGCGCACGCGGCGCGGGCTCGAAGCGAATGACGCGGGCCATTGCGCGATCCGGTATGCGCGGCTGATCTACACCGATCTGTCGCACATGCGGGAAGAGATCGCGGGCATCCTGCGGGGACATGGCGGACGTGTCGCGGTCGGCGTCATCATGGGCGCCGTGCCTTTGCTGACCCGGGCCGTGTCCGCGCTGATCGCGCGGCAGCCTGAAATGTCTGTCGAGATCATCGAGGACGCCAGCGAGACGCTGTTGAGTCTCATCGATGCGGGACGGCTGGACCTGGCTATCTGCCGGACCTCGGTCAGCCAGCATCCGGAGATGTACGAGAGCATCAAGCTGCAGGATGAAACGCTCGCGGTCGTGGCGAACGTGCAGCATCCGTTACGCAAGGCGAAGAAAGTGACGCTCAAGGATCTGGCCGCGTACCGTTGGGTGGTCTATCGCGCGAACATGCCCATGCGCGTGCTGCTGGAGCGCGAATTTCAGCAAGCCGCGATTCGCTTTCCGTCGAGCCTGCTGGAGACGACGTCGGCCTTCGCGACGCTGAGCCTGCTTCAGGACAATCCTTCGTTCGTGGCGCTGGTGTCCATCGACGTGGCTCAGTTCTTCGTCAGGCACGAAGCCACGCGCATTTTGCCGCTGTCGTTCACCTCGCGCAGCGAGCCGTATGAGCTCGTGACCACGCGAGGTGCGCCGCTGTCGCCCGGGGCGCGGCTGTTGCGAAACGAACTGGTGGCGGAGAAGGAGGCGTTGGGGGGTTAGAAGCGCTGCCGCGAAAGGATGCGGTGGAGTGCGGTTGCCGCGGCGGTTCGAGTTTCAGCGCTTTCTCCCTCTTCGAACCCACCTCGGCGCGTGATTGCCCGCGGGTATACGCCCATATGACCCACCCACGCTTCCCTTTACTGTATCGATACACTAAATCGATACAGTCGCGCCACGCCTGTCGTGTCGGGCTGCCTATTTCCGCCCGCGCCCAGAGCGGCATCCAGGAGACAACACCATGCAATTCGGTTCAGGCATTTCCCGCCGACGGTTCCTTCAGACGGCCTCGGCGGCAACGCTCGCGGCGGCGGGCGCGGGCTTTCCCGCGATCGTGCGCGCGCAGCCCGCGGCCACGTTGCGGCTGTCGTCATCGATGCCGCCGAACGAAAACGCCGCCCACTACGTCTGGTATCAGAACCTCGCCGCGAACCTGAAGGCGAGCGTCGGCGATCAGATTCGCATCGACTATTTCCCGAACAACCAGCTCGGCAAGGAAAGCGACGTCGTCCAGCAGGTGAAAGTCGGCGCGGTCGACATGATGGTGACGGGCTCGTCGATCTGGGCAACCGCGCTGCCCGAGCTCGGCATGCTCGATCTCGGCTATGTGTTCGACAACTTCGATCACGTCGGCCGCGCGATGGACGGCACCGTCGGCAAATCGTTCGATACGCTGCTGCAACAGCGCGCGGGCTGCTCGGTGCTCACGTGGGGCTATTCCTTCGGCGCGCGCAACGTGTTCACCAAGAAGCCCACGCAGTCGCTCGCCGATATCAAAGGCGTGAAGCTGCGCGTGCTGCCCACACCCGCCTTCATGGAAACCTTCAAGCTGATGGGCGCGGTGCCCACGCCGATTCCCATCGGCGAGCTGTATATGGCCGCGCAGACCGGTGTCGTCGATGGCTTCGAACACGATTGCGCAACGGTCCTCGCAAGCAAGTACGACGAAGTCGTGAAGTCGTGCTGGCAGACGCAGCACGTGTTCAGCCCGCTCGTCGTCGTGACGGGCCGCCGCGCGCTCGCGAAGATTCCGGAAAACCTGCGTCCCGCGTTTCAGAAAGCGGCGCAGGACGCGACCGCGAAGCAGCGCGCCGCCGCCATTCAGACCGCCGCCGCCGCCGAGCAGGAACTGAAGAAGAAAGGCATGACCTTCTACCCGATGTCGAAGGCCGATCGCGACACCGCACGCGCTGAAATGCAGTCGCAGCTGTATGCGAGTTTCGCGAAGCAGTATCCGGCGACCGCGCCGCTGTTCGCCGCCATCGCCGCCGCGCGCGCTTGAGCGCACCAACGACGCCAAAGAGGCCGACACCATGACCACCTTCTCCGCGACGCCCGGACCCGAGGCGCAACTCGCCGCGCCCGGCTTCGGCCATGAGACCGTGCTCGCGCGCGGCCTCGCGCGCCTCATGCACTGGATCGAATACTTCTGCGCGGCCGTGCTCGCGGCCGATGTGATCGTGGTGTTCCTTTCGGTGATCTACCGCTATTTCTTGCACGATCCGTTCGACTGGGCCGAGGAAGTCGCCGGCGCGCTGATGATCGTGCTCGTGTTCTTCGGCGCGGCCACCGTGCTCGGACGCAGCCAGCACGTCGGCGTCGACCTGTTTCGCGGCATGTTGCCGAGGCGCTGGCAACCCGCGCTCGTGCACGTCGGACATTGGGTGCTTGCGGGCGTCGCGGGCAATCTGTGCGTGTCGTCGTGTCTGCTGCTCGTCGATTCCTACGGCCAGATGACGCCGAGCGGCCTGCCCGCGTGGATCAACGTCTATCCGCTCGTGATCGGCAGCGTCTTCATGACGGTCTTCGCGCTCGCCAACGCGCTGAACGGCGCGCGCAAGACCGTGCTCGGCACCCTCGCCGGCTGCGTGCTGCTCGCGGCAGCCGTGTTCGCGTGGAACGCATTCGTGCCCGCCCACGCGCTCAAGCCCGGCTTTCTGCTGATGGCCGGTTTCATCGGCGGACTCGTGCTCGGCGTGCCGATCGGCTTCGTGCTCGCGTTCTCGGCCCTGCTCTACTTCCTCGCCGAACCGACCCTGCCGATGCTCGTCTACTCGCAGCAAGTGATGGCCGGCACCGACCACTTCGTGCTGCTCGCGATTCCGTTCTTCGTGCTGGCGGGCTTGCTGATGGAAACCAACGGCATGTCGTCGCGCCTGATCGAATTGCTGCTGCGCATCTTCGGGCGCGTGCGCGGCGGACTCGGCCTCATCACGATCATGGCGACGGCGTTCTTCTCGGGCGTATCCGGCTCCAAGCTCGCGGATATCGCGGCGGTCGGCGGCGTCGTCATGCCTGCCGTGCGCCAGAGCAAGGAAGATCCGAACGAAGCGGCGGCGCTTCTCGCGTGCAGCGCCGTGATGGCGGAGACCATTCCCCCATGCGTGAACATGATCATCATGGGCTTTGTCGCCAACATTTCGATCGCGGGGCTGTTTCTCGCGGGCGTCGTTCCGGCGGCGGTGTTGGCGGTGGCGCTCGCGATCGTCGCGGTGATCTGCGGCCGGCGCATCAATCTCGCCGATGCGCTCACGAACCCGCGCAAGTGGCTGCCGCTCGCCGGCGGCGCGCTGGTCGCGCTCGTCATGATCACGATGATCGGCAAAGGCGTGACCTCGGGCATCGCGACATCGACGGAAGTGTCGGCTTTCGCCGTCGTGTATGCGTTGATCGTCGGCTGGATCGCGTTTCGCGAGCTCACGCCGAAGTCGGTGGCGCGCGTGTTCGTGCGCTCCGCGTCGATGGCGAGCAGCATTCTGTTCATCGTGGCGGCGGCTTCGAGCGTGTCTTTCGCGCTGACCATCGAGCAGATTCCCGCGCTCGTGTCCGATTCGATGATCGCCTTCGCGCATCAATACGGCCCGACGATGTTCCTGCTGCTGTCCGTGCTCATCATGATCGTGTTCGGCGCGGTGCTGGAAGGCGCGCCCGCGCTCATCATCTTCGGGCCGCTGCTCACGCCGATCGCGACGCAGCTCGGCATCAACCCGCTGCACTTCGGCACGGTGATCGTCGTCGCAATGGGCCTCGGTCTCTTCTCGCCGCCGGTCGGGCTCGGGCTCTTCGCGACCTGCGCCATCACCGGCACGGAAATGAAAGCCGTCGCGCGTCCTATGCTCAAATATCTGCTGGTGCTGTTCATCGCACTGGTTGCGCTGATTCTGGTGCCGTCGTTTTCGTTGTGGTTGCCGACCCGGCTCGGCCTGTAGCCGGCAGATGTCAAACCTTATGAGCACCATTCAGGATGTCGCCCGCGAGGCCGGTGTGTCCGTAAGCACGGTATCCAACGTGCTGAACGGCCGCACCGACCAGATGCGCCAGGAAACGCTCGCACGCGTGCAGGCCGCGATGAACGCGCTGCAATACCGTCCGAGCACGCTTGCGCGTCAGTTGAAGACAGGGCAGACGCCGATCATCGGACTGCTGGTGCCATCGATCGCCAATCCGATGTACGGCTATATCGCGCGCGAAGTGGAAACGTATGCGCAGGAGCGCTACGGCTATCGCGTGATGATCGGCAACACGTATCGCGATCCGGCGAAGGAAGCGTCGTTCTTCGAGGACTTGCTCTCGCAAGGCGTGCGGCGCGTGATCGTGATCTCGTCGCTCGCGAACGAGCGGCATCTGGAAACCGCCGTCGAGCGCGGCATGGTCGTCGTGAGCTACGACCGGCGCGCGACCGAAGGCGAAGCGACGCGCGTCGAGCACGTCACGCCCGACAACTTCGAAGCGGCGCGCATCGCGACGCGGCATCTCATCGAACATGGCCATACGCGGCTCGCCTTCGCCACGCTGACCGGCGTGACGATGAGCCGGCGCGACAAGATCAACGGCTTTCTTTCCGCCGCAAACGATGCAGGTCTCGCGCAGACGGCGCGCGTGCTCGATAGCGGCCCGGTGAACGAATACGGCGATTCGATGATCGCCGAAAACGGCCGCGCGCTCGCGCGTCTGCTCGCGCCGGACGATGCGCGCCCGACCGGCATCGTCGCCGTCAACGATCTGATGGCGCTCGGCCTGATGGCGGGTTTGCGCGAGTGCGGCTTGCGCGTGCCGGAAGACGTGTCGATCGTCGGCATGGACGGACATTTTCTGGCGGCGATCTCGAATCCCGCGCTCACGACCGTGCAGCTTCCCGTGCCCGCCATGGCCGCCGCGATGGTCGAGCGCGCGATGCGTCCACACGACGAACCCATGCCGGCATCGGAGCAGGCGCTGTTCACGGATATCACGCTGGTGGAGCGCGAGTCGGTCGCCGCGCCCGCGAAACGAATCAGGACGAGGACATGAACAAGGTATTCGTGAGTCATCCCCGGCACATGCTGGATCATTACTTCGGCGCACGCGCTTCGGCTGCGCTCGCGGCGTTCGCGGACGTCGCGTACAACACCGAGGATCGCGAGCTGACGACCGCCGAACTCGCCGATGCCGCGCGCGATGCCGATGTCATCATCGCGTACCGGCAAACGCCCGCGCCGCGCGCCTTGTTCGAGGCGCTGCCGAAGCTCGCCGCGTTCGTGCGCTGCGCGGTGGATATTCGCACCGTCGATGTCGATGCCGCCAGCGAGCTCGGCGTGCTCGTCACGCAGGCGAGCGCGGGCTTCGTGCCGTCCGTGTCGGAGTGGGTGATCGGCGCCATGCTCGATCTCGCGCGCGGCACGACCGCGTATGCGGAGGCTTATCATCGCCACGAAGCGCCCGCGCCGATGATGGGCCGCGAGTTGCGCGGCAGCACGTTCGGTGTGATCGGCTATGGACAGATTTCGCGCTATCTTTGCGATCTGGCGCTGGCATTCGGCATGCGCGTCGTCGTGTCCGATCCTTACGCGACGATCGACGATACGCGGCTTCATCAAACCGGCTTCGATGACTTGCTCGCGCAGTCGGACTTCGTCGTGTGCCTCGCGCCGGCCAATGCGCAGACGGCGAATCTGATGAACGCGCGCGCCTTCGCCGCGATGAAGCGCGGCGCGTACTTCATCAACGCCGCGCGCGGTGAACTCGTCGATGATGACGCGCTGCTCGATGCGCTCGAGCGCGGCCATCTCGCGGGATGCGCGCTCGATGTCGGACGCGCGGTCGATCAGATGCCCGCGCCGGCGCTCGCGGCGCATCCGCGCGTGATCGCGGCGCCGCATGTCGGCGGGCTGACGCCGGGCGCGATCGAGCATCAATCGATGGAAACGGTCGCACAAACGCAAGCGCTGTTCGAAGGCCACGTGCCCGCGGGCGCGGTGAACGCGGCGCAAGCGTTCCGTCTCGCCGGTTTCGATATGCAGGAGCACGCGCGATGAAACTCGAAGGCGCTTGCGACTGCCACATTCACGTCTACGAAGCAGGCTATCCGCTCGCCAAGACCGCGACGTTCGCGCCGCCGCCCGCGCCCGCATCGGCGTATCGGGACGTGCAGCGCACGCTGGGCTTTTCGCGCGCGATCGTCGTGCAGCCGACCGGGTATGGCTTCGACAATCGCTGCACGCTCGCGGCCATCGCGCAACTGGGCGACGGCGCGCGCGGCATCGCGGTGGTCCCGCCGGATATCGGCGATGACGAACTGCAGCGTCTGCACGATGCGGGCATTCGCGGCGTGCGCTTCATGATGCTGCCGGGCGGCGTGCTGCCGTGGGACGCACTCGCGGACATCTCGGCGCGCATTGCACCGCTCGGCTGGAACATCAACCTTCAGCTCGACGGCCACACGCTGCCGCAGCACGAAGCGATGCTCGCGCGTTTGCCGTCGAATCTCGTCATCGATCATCTCGGCAAGTTCCTTGCGCCGGTCACATCGCAAAGCGATGGATTCGCGTCGCTGTGCCGCCTGCTCGACGGGCCGCGTTGCTGGATCAAGCTGTCCGCGCCGTATGAAAGCTCGCGCACCGGCGCGCCCGATTTCGACGACGTGTCCTGGCTCGTGCGCGCGATATCGGCGCGTTTTCCCGAGCGCGGCGTGTGGGCGTCGAACTGGCCGCATCCGAACGTCAAGCCCGTTCCGGACGACGCGCGCATGTTCGACTGGACGATGCGGCTCGTGGAAAGCGACGCGGTTCGCCGCAAGATACTCGTCGATAATCCCGCTGAGTTGTATCGGTTCTAGCGACCGCTATGCGACCCCGCTGACGTAACTGATCTCGCGTTTCTGGGACGTCAGCACGCGAATGGGCGTGCCCGCGATCCATGCGCGAATGTTTTCGACAGACTCGCCGTAGTAGATGCGATAAGAGTCATCGGTGACATAACCGATGTGCGATGTCGCGATCACGTTATCCATCAATCGGAACGGATGATCGGCGGGCAACGGCTCCTGATCGAAAACATCGAGCGCGGCGGCCGCGATTCGTTTCGCGGTCAACGCATCGATCAGCGCGCGTTCGTTGACGATCGGTCCGCGTGCCGTGTTCACGAGCAGCGCGTGCGATTGCATCGTCGCGAGCTCCTTCTCGCCGATGAGATCGCGCGTGCGCTCCGATAGCCGCACATGAATCGAAACGATATCGCTCGATGCGAGCAATTCTTCCTTCGACACGTAGCGCGCGCCGAATTTCGCGGCGGACTCCTGCGTCATGTTCTGACTCCATGCGATGGCGTGCATCCCGAAAGCCTGCGCGACTCGCGCGGTCGCGCCGCCGGTATAGCCGAGTCCTATCAGTCCGATGGTCTTGCCGTGCAGATCGCCGCCCACCGACACCTGCCAGCCTCCCCTTCTGAACGATGCCACTTCGCTCGGGATGTGCCGCGTCGCGGCGAGAATGAGCGCCCATGCAAGCTCGGCGGCGGCCGTCGGCGACGATGCCGTGCCGCATACGGCAATGCCGAGTTCATCGGCGGCTTCGATATCGATGGCTGCATTCCACGGCCCCGTGCTTGCCAGCAATTTCAGATTCGGCAATCGCGAAAGCACGCTGCGCGTGAACCATGTGCGCTCGCGCATCACGCAAAGAATGTCGTAGGGTCGAAGACGTTCGACCAGTTCGTTCTCGTCGCGGATAGGGTCCGTGAAAACGGTAATGTCCGCGTGTTCGCGCAAGCTGTTCCACTCGCCGAAGCGAAGCGCGGTGTTCTGGAAGTCATCGAGAATGGCGATGTTATGCATAGGGTTCACTCTGTTCCTGCCGTCAGCGCGGCGCGCGCCTGCGTTTCGGTATGACGTTTGAAGCCGAGCAGCATCACGAGAATGCCCGCGACGAGTATCGCCGTCATCACGTAGAGGCCGCTGACGAGCGTTCCCGTCGCGGTCTTCAGCCATCCGATGACGAAGGGACTGCAAAAGCCGCTCAACAAGCCGATGCAATTGACGAACGCGATGCTCGTCGCCGCCGCCGGCGATCCGTTCAGATAATCCGCTGCGAGCGACCAGATCAGCACGTTGGTCGCGAAGATGCCGACGCAGGCCACCGTCAGCAACGCAACGGTCAACGCGGGCGAGTTGGTCGGATGCGAAACCATCAACAACGCGGCAGCGCCGATGAAACCCGAGATCGCCGCATGCCAACGGCGTTCGAGCATGCGATCCGAGCTTCGGCTTATCGTGACCATCCCGATCGCGCCCATTCCGTACGGTATAACGGAAAGCCATCCGAGCAGCGAAAGATTCGTAATGCCCGAGTCTTTCATGACGGTCGGAAGCCAGAACGTCACTGAATACGTGCCGCAAACGAAGGCAAAATCGATGAACGCGAGCATATAGACTTTCGGATCCGCGAGCGCCTCGGCGAGCTTCGCGTGACCGTGTTGCCCTGCCCTTCGCTTTCGTTCCATCTCGACATCGAAACCTTGGCGAAGCACGCCCTTCTCCGCTTCGGTGAGCCATTTCGCTTTGTCGATGTTGTCGTCCAGCAGCATCAGCGTGACGAGACCGAGCACGACCGCCGGCAACGCCTCGACGATATAAAGCCATTGCCATCCGGCGAGATGCGCGACGTTCGCGAGACTCGTCATCGCCCAACCGGAGACCGGACCGCCGACAAGACCCGCGACCGGAAATCCGACCATGAAGCACGCGATGATGACACCGCGCCGTCTCTCCGGAAACCACGAGCTCAGATAGAAGATGACGCCGGGAAAGAAGCCCGCTTCGAACACGCCGAGCAGCAGACGCACGATATAAAACTGCGTGACGTTCGTGACGAACGCGGAGCATGCCCCGACGATGCCCCAGCAGATCATGATGCGCGCGATGGTCTTCTTCGCGCCCATGCGCCGGAGCAGCATCGCGCTCGGCACTTCGAGCAGACAGTACGAGAGAAAGAAGATGCCTGCGCCGAGGCCGTACACGCTGTCGCTGAAACCGAGCGCGTCCTGCATCTGCAACTTCGCAAAGCCGACATTGATGCGATCCAGAAACGCGACGACGTAGCACACGAAAAGCAAGGGCACGATGCGCAGCGTGACGCGCCAGTAGAGCGCCCGCTCATGCGCGAGTGCGGTGGAAGGAACTTGCGAAGAATCGGCTGACGCCGGATCGGATTCCACAACGGACGGGTTCACTCGCGCTCTCCATGATTGACGGCGTGGGCCACGATTCGAGCAATGGAGCCAGTCTAAGAAACATCGATAGACGCGGATAGTGAAAAGATGAGATCAGGTGAGACGCGCGGGTTATATCGGTGATAACCAGTAAGCAGCGGCGATAGTTGCATGCGTAACCGGTTGCGTGGCCGCGCTATCTCTGAGACGATTTGTGCATTCGTGCACATCGATCAGGAGACCGACTTGAAGAGCAGTCCACGGAACGACACGCAGTTCAACTTCGTCCTGATTCACGGCGCATGGCATGGCGGCTGGGTCTGGCGCTTCGTCGCGGATGAACTGATCGCGCGTGGTCATCGCGTCGTCGCGCCGACCATGACCGGACTCGGCGAGCGCCATCATCTGATTGAGTCGGTCACGTCGCTCGATGTGAACATCGAGGATATCGTCAACGTCATCGAGGCGGAGGAATTGAACGGCGTCGTGCTGGTCGGCCATAGTTATGGCGGACTCGTCGCGTCGGGCGTCGCCGATCGCATCGCGCACACGCTGCGCACCATCGTCTTCCTCGACAGCCTGCTCGCGCAAAGCGGCCAATCCGCGTTCGATGTGCTGCCCGCAAGCGTCGTCGATGAGCGTATGGCATCGGTCGGCGCAAGCGGCCAGGCAATCGCGATGCCCGTCAACGGACTGAAAGGCACCGGCATTCCGGATGATCATCCGCTTGCCGAGTGGGTTCAACGGCGGCTCACGCCCCATCCGCTCGCGACCTACACCACGCCGCTTCAACTCCAATCGCCGCTCGGCAATGGCCTGCCCTGCACTTACGTGCACTGCGCGAATCCTTCATACGACACGCTCGCGCCGGTGCGCGAGCATGTCAAATCGCAATGCCCGGATTGGGGCTGGGAGCGCATCGACACCGGCCATGACGCGATGGTGCTCGCGCCCGGCCTGCTCGCCGATCTGCTGGAACGGCTCGCGGCGGCATCCTGAGCCGCTGACTGAAGTTACGCGGCGACGGCCTCGCGAGCGACGAAGGTCGCGGGTAGTCCCGCGCGGGCGATCGCGCCCGTGAACGGCTCGCCCGGCAACCATGCGGCGATCGTCTCGCGTAGCGCCAGCAGCTTGTTTATGTCGATGCCCGTGCGCAAGCCCTGCGCTTCGAGCATGAACACCGTGTCCTCGGTATTGATGTTGCCCGTCGCGTTGGGCGCGAACGGACAGCCGCCGAGCCCGCCGAGCGATGCATCGAAAGCACGCACGCCTGCATCGAGCGCAGCCATGACATTGGCGAGGCCCAGCCCGCGCGTATCGTGGAAGTGACAGGCGACGGGCACCGCTCCCGCAAGCGACATGACCTGCCGCATCAGCGCGCGCACTTGCGCGGGATTCGCATAGCCGACCGTATCGGCGATGGTGATCTCCTGCGCGCCCGCATCGATGAGCGTCTCGACGAGTCCGAGCACCGTGCGTTCATCGACCTTGCCCGCGATCGTGCAGCCGAACGCGGTCGCCACGCCCGCGCCGAGCACGACATCGCGATTCAGTTCGTCACGCGCCGCCGCGATGCGCTCGAAGTCCGCGACCGATTCCGCCGTGCTGCGCCGCACGTTCTTCAGGTTGTGCTCGTTGCTCGCGGAGAGCACGTAATGCACCTTGTTCAGCCCCACATCGAATGCACGTTGCGCGCCTTTCAGATTCGGCACCAGTGCCGCTGCATGAAGACCGTCGATGGCAAGCGCGCCTGCCGCGACCTCGACCGCATCCGCGAATTGCGGCACGACTTTCGGCGGCACGAACGACGTCACTTCGATATCGACCACGCCCGCATCGACCATGCGCGCGCACCATTCGAGCTTTTGCCCGCTCGTGAGGATCGTTCGCACCATCTGTAAGCCATCGCGCAAGCCCACTTCGCGAATCTGCACGTCTCTTTCTTTCATGTCTGCTCCGGTTTCAGACGGTCGCGTCCGCGACGGCATCGCTGCCTTCATCCGTATGTCCTGCGCCGCTTGCGACCGCCGATGTCGACGGCGCAAGCACCACGGCTGCAATTGCGCCGAGCACCATCAGAAGCGCGATCGCGCCGAGTCCGCCCGCCATGCTGTTCGTCATCGTCTTGATCGAGCCGATGATCATCGGACTCACGAAGCCGCCGAGCAGGCCGACGCAGTTGATCACCGCGACGCCGCCCGCCGCGCCGCTGCCGCGAATGTAATCGGTCGAGATCGCCCAGATCAGCGGATTCGGCGCGAGGATGCCGGCGGTGGCCACCGACAACGCCGCGAGCGACAGCGCAAGGTTGCCCGTCGTGAACGCCGCGACGACGAGACCGGCCGCGCCGAACACCATCGCGATCGCGCAGTGCCAGCGCCGCTCCATCGTGCGATCCGAATGACGGTTCAGCGCGATGAGCGCGATCCAGCTCACGAAGTACGGGATCGCCGAATAGCAGCCGATCTGCAACGCGCCCGACACGCCCGCGCTCTTGATGAGCGTCGGCAGCCAGAAGCCGATCGCGAATACGCCGGCGATCTGCGTGAACCACACGAAGCCCATCACGTAGACGCGAAAGTCCTTCAGCGCGCGGCCGAACGTATGCTCCGCGTGCTTCGTCGAGACGCTCGAACTCTTGCGGATGTCGTCGAGCACGATCGCCTTTTCGTTCTCGGTGAGCCACTTCGCCTGCTGCGGGCCGTCATCGAGAAAGAAGAACGCGATCACGCCGAGCACGCTCGCGGGCAAGCCTTGCACGATGAACATCCACTGCCAGCCGTGCAGGCCGCCATAGCCGTCGAAGTAAGTCATCAGCGCGCCCGACAGCGGCCCGCCGAACAGGCCCGCGATGCCCGTCGCGCAAGTGAAGATGGCGATGACCTTCGCGCGCCGCTCGACCGGATACCAGCGCGTGAGATAGAAGATCACGCCGGGATAAAGCCCCGCTTCCGCGAGCCCGAGAAAGAAGCGCACGGTATAGAGATGCGATGGCAGCGTGACGAACGCCGTGCCCGCCGCGATCAAGCCCCACAGAATCATGATGCGCGAGAACGTGCGCTTCACGCCGATACGCGCGAGCAGCAGATTGCTCGGCACTTCCATCAGCACGTAGCCGAGAAAGAAGATGCCCGCGCCGATGCTGTAAGTGAGATCGCTGAAGCCCACGTCGTGCTTCATGTCGAGTTGCGCGATGCCGATGTTGATGCGATCGAGAAACGCGAACACATAGCACAGGAACAAAAAGGGGATGAGCCTGCGCGTGATTTTGCCGTAGGTCGCTTCGGCCTTGGGCCTGTCGAAGCTGCCGATGTCGGGTGTCATGTCTGTCTCCTCCGGTGAGTCCGGGTTTTGATCTAGCGGCCTTTGAATCGCGGCGCGCGCTTCTCGTTGTAAGCGCTGATGCCTTCGAGACGATCCTCGGTCGGAATCAGCCGGTTATACGCTTCGATTTCCAGATAGAGCCCGGTGCGCAGATCGCCCTGTATGCCGAGGTCGATCGCCTTCTTCGCCTGCGCGACCGAAAGCGGCGCGCTCGTGCAGATGTCGCGCGCGGCGTCGATGGCGTCGGCAAGCACGCGCCCCGGCTCGCACAGCCGGTTGACGACGCCCCACGCGAGCGCTTCCTGCGCCGTGAACTTGCCGCCGCGCAGAATCAGCTCTTTCGCGCGCCGCACGCCGATCGCGCGCGGCAGTTGCTGCGTGCCGCCGCCGCCCGGCATGATGCCGCGTTTCACTTCGGTGAAGCCGAACGTCGCGTGGCTGACGGCATAAGCGAAGTCGCACGCGAGCAGCAGTTCGAGTCCGCCCGCGACCGCCGCGCCGTTGGCCGCGCAGATGACCGGCACCGGGCAATACGTGAGCGCGCGGTTCATGCGCTCGAACAGATAGTGCTGCACGCCGAACTGCTCGTCGGTCATGCCTTCGCGCTGCTTGAGGTCCGCGCCGCCGCAGAACGCGCGTTCGCCCGCGCCCGTCAGGATCACGCAGCGATACAGCGCGGGGTTCGCTTCGAGCGCACCGAATACGCGGATGATCTCGTCGCCCATCGTCGTGCTGATCGCGTTCGAGACTTCCGGACGGTTCAGCTTGACGATGAGAATCTGTTCGTCGATTTCTTCGAGCGTCAGCGTGTCGAGCGCGCCGACCAGTTGCGATGCAAGTTTCACGATGTCTCCAGTGTTTTCTTCGCCAGCAGATGATTGTGTTCGCCGAGTTTCGGCGTGACGCCGGTGCGCGCAGGCCGCACGCCGCCGAATGAAATCGGCACGCCGACGACCGTCGCCGCGCCGTCGTCGGTGATGCGCAGCAGATCGAGCGCCTTGGTCTGCTCGTGTTCGACGACCTGATCGATGGTCTGAATCGGTCCGCACGGAATGCCCGCCGTATCGAGCGCTTCCAGCCAGTGCGCGGTGCCCCGCTTGCGGAACTCGATATGCAGCAAGTCGATCAGCGCGACGCGATTGGTCACGCGCGCGCCGTTGGTGACGAAGCGCGCGTCGTCGGCGAGCGCGGCGATATCGAGCACGTCGCACAAGCGGCGGAACAGGCGGTCGTTGCCCGCGGCGACCATGATGGTGCCGTCCGCGCATTCGAAGGCCTGATGCGGCACGATCGCGGCCGTCCCCGATCCCCAGCGTCCCGGCAGCACGCCCGACGCGAGATAGTCGGCGATCTGGATGCCCGCCCAACTGATCGCCGTCTCGTACAGCGACACGGACACGATCTCGCCCGCGCCCGTCGTCTGGCGCCGGAAGAGCGCGGCGAGCACGCCGATCGCGGCCCAGAGTCCGGTGCCCATGTCGTTCACCGAAACCGGAATGCGCGACAGCGGCTCGCCCGGCTGACCGAGAAAGCTCATCAGGCCCGAAAGCGCCTGCACGAGCGGATCGTAGCCGGGCTTGTCGCGCAGCGGCCCGGCCGTGCCGAACGCGCCGAGATTGCAATAGACGAGCGACGGCTTCATGCGCAGCATCGCCTCGCCGCCGAGACCGTATTTCTCCGTGCCGCCCGCCTTCAGGTTTTGCAGCACGACATCGGCGCGTTGCGAGATCAGCTCGCGCAACGCCTGTGCTTCGTCCGGATTCGACAGCGACATCGCGATGCTTTTTTTGCCGTGATTCACCGCATGAAACAACGCGGCCGCGCCATCGACGAAAGGCGGGCCCCAATCGCGCGCGTAGTCGCCGTGTTCCGCGCTTTCGATCTTGATGACGTCCGCGCCGAGCGACCCGAGGATCATGCCCGCATACGGCGCGGCGAGACTGTGGCCGATCTCGATCACGCACACGCCCGCGAGCGGCAAAGGCTGATTCATGGCTTCGCTCGCGCTCATTCGGCGGTGACTTCGAGCGGTGCGTCGATGGTTTCGCGCGTGCGGCCGTAGACTTGCGCGGCGGCATCGGCGCTGATGTAGCCATCGGCGACATCGGCATCGACGCGCTTCTCATCGCGTTCGCGCGGATCGCCATAGCCGCCGCTGCCCGCGGGCTGCACGGTCACGCGATCGCCGCGATACACGACCGTCTGTCCGCCCTTCGCCGCGACCTCCTGCGTGCTGCCGTCCGCGCGTTCGACGACGCACAGAAAGCGCGTGCCGGCCTGCCCGCCGAAGTGACCTTCGGGGGCGGAACGTCCGCGTTCGCCGGACACGGTGAAGGTGGCTTCGTCGTATTCCACGCGATACACGCGCCGCGATGTCAGCCCGCCGCGCTGTCGGCCCGCGCCGCCGCTGTCGGTGACGAGCGACCATTCCTCGACCATCAGCGGCGAAGTCGCTTCGATCATTTCGATCGACTGACTGCCCGCGTTGCCCACGTAGACGCGCACGCCGCTCACGCCGTCCTTCTGCGCGCGCGCGCCCATGCCGCCCGCGTGGACGTCGTGCATGGTGACGAACTCCTGACCGGTTCGGGCGATGCGCGCGGCATCGGTATCGCGTCCGCTGAAAATGCCCGCGCACGACGCGCAGTTGCTTTGTCCGGTGATGCGCTCCGGCACCGCGGGCGCAAGCGCCTTGAGCAGCAGATCGATCACGCGCGGCGAGGTCTCCGTGTTGCCCGACACCACCGACGCCGGATAGCGGCAGTTCAGCACGCTGCCCTCGGGCGCGATGATCGTCACCGGCCGATAGCAGCCCTGGTTGGTCGGAATGCCCGGATCGGTCAGCGCTTTCACGGTGAACCAGGTGCTGTTGCACGTCACCGAAAGCGGACAGTTGATGCCGCCGCGCGCCTGCGGCCCGGTGCCGGTGTAATCGAACGTGATGTGATCGCCCGTCTTCGTGATCTTCACCTTGAGCAGCGGCCGCTCCTGTTTCCAGCCCGGCGCCTCGATCGGATCGAGATACTCCTGCGCTTCGTACACGCCGTCCGGAATGCGTGCGATCTCCGCGCGAATGAGCTTCTCCGAGTGATCGAGACTCTGGCTCATCACGTCGCGCAATGCATCGGCGCCATACTTCGCCACCAGTTCGCCGATGCGCCGGTCGCCGACGAACGTGCCCGCGTATTGCGCCTGAATGTCGAGCAGCAGTTCGTGCGCGTTGCGGCTGTTTCGCGTGAGCAGGTTGAGCATGTCCTGCACCGGCTCGTCGTTACGATACAGAAACACCGGCGGAATGCGAATGCCTTCGGCGAACACGTCCCACGTCGTGACGGTATAGCTGCCCGGCGACTGTCCGCCGATGTCGGTCCAGTGGCCGCGCGTCATCACGAAGGCGACGATCCTGCCGCCCGCGAAAACGGGCCGCGTGAACTGCACGTCCGGTTGATGATTGCCGCCGCCCACATAGGCATCGTTGCTGACGATGACGTCGCCGGGACGCAGGTTCTCGCGCCCGACCGCTTCCACCGACACGCGCGTCGAGATGACGGCCGAGCCGAGCATCGTCGGGATGTCGTTGCCTTGCGCGACGAGCTGCATGTCGGCGTCGAAAATGGCCGCCGACGAATCGCCGCTCGCGTGCATGAGCGGGCTGCCGGCGGTGCGCATCATCGCGATCTTCATTTCACGGGCGATCGCGAAGAGACTGCTGCGGATGATTTCGTAAGTAACGATGTCCATGAATTCAGGCTGCCAGTTCGATGACGAGATTGAGATCGGGATCGACGCGCGCGACATGCGACGCCTTCAGCACCGCGCAACTGCTGTGTTCTTCGATGACCGCCGGCCCTTCGATCGTCGCGCCGACCGGAATCTGCGTGCGCGCGAACACCGGCAGCGTGCGCGCGTGGCCATCGAAATACACTTCGCGGGTGCGAACCGGCTGCGGCAGCGCGCCACCATCGGCGCTCGCGACCGAGCCGCGCCAGCCGGTCGTCGTCACGAGTTGCAGACGCACGTTGGCGACCACGACCGGCTTGTCCTTGCTGATGAAGTTCCATTGCCGCAGATGCGCGTCCTCGAAGGCTTGCGCGAGCGCCGCGCGGATGCCCACTGCGTCTGCCTGCACTTCGACCGTGATGACATCGGGCTGGCCGGCGTAGCGGCAATCGGCGAGACGCACGACCTTCACGCCCTGCGCTTCGACGCCGTGACGCTGAAGCTCTTCCATGCCAAGCGCTGCCAGTTCATCGAGCGCGGCGTTCAGAGTCGCGTCGTCGATCATCGCGAGATCGCTTTCCAGCGGACGCTGATAGTCGTATTGCTGATCCGCGACCGTCATGCCGAACGCGCTGAAAAGACCCGGCAGCGGCGGAATCACCACGCGCCGGATACCCATTTCGTGGGCGAGATCGACCGCGTGCACCGGCCCCGCGCCGCCGTAGCAGATGTACGAGAACTCGCGCGGGTCGTAGCCGCGCTCGACTGTCATGATGCGGATGGCCTGCGCCATCAACGCGTTCGCGACCGAGCGCACGACCTGCGCGGCTTCGGGCACGGAGACGCCGAGCGGCTGCGCGATGACTTCATCGACGACGCGCCATGCCGCCTGCGCATCGAGCTTGAATTCGCCGCCGAGGAAGCTGTCGGGATCGATATAGCCGAGAACCAGATTGCAGTCCGTGACGGTCGGGCGCGTGCCACCGCGCCCGTAGCACGCCGGTCCGGGATCGGCGCCCGCGCTCTCCGGTCCGATGCGCACGCCGCCGCCCGCGTCGATCCACACGATCGAGCCGCCGCCCGCGCCGACCGAATCGATGTCGATGCTGGGCGAGCGCACGGTGTACGTGTGCAGCAGGCTCTTGTTGCGGAGTTCGGGGCGCGAGTCGCGGATCAGCGAAACATCGAAGGTCGTGCCGCCCATGTCGCCGAGAATCGCGTTCTTCAGCTCGCTCTTCTCGCAGTTGCGGATCGCCGCCGAGACGCCGCCCGCCGGTCCGGATTCGAGCAGCACGATCGGCTTGTCGGCGACCATGGCCGGACTCGCGAGCCCGCCGTTCGACTGCATGAAAAGGAACTTGCCCGCGAAGCCATGCTGCGCCAGCGCGCTGATGAGCCGGCCGATGTAGCGCCCGCAGACCGGACCGAGCATCGCGTTGATGACCGTCGAGCTCGCGCGCTCGTATTCCATCGATTCGGGATTCACTTCGTGCGATGCACACACGAAGCGCTCCGGCAGCAGACGGCGCAGCGTTTCGACGGCTTCGCGTTCGTGCCGCGGATTGACGTGCGCGTGCAGAAAGCACACGGCGACGGCTTCGATATCCGACGCGCGAATCTCTTCGGCGAGCGCTTCGAGCTGCGCGTGATCGAGCGGCGTTTCGATGCTGCCGTCATGGCGCAGGCGCTCGTTCACTTCGAGCCGCCAGCGGCGCTCGACGAGCGGACGCGGATTCTCGAACAGCAGATCGTAAAGATCGGCGCGGTCGTGACGCGACACGCGCCTTAGTTCGAGGATGTCGCGAAAGCCGCGCGTGGTGACGAGCGCGGTCTTCGCGCCGGTGCCCTCGACGACCATGTTGGTCGCCATCGTCGTGCCGTGGCCGATGAACGATACGTCGGCGCTGTCGGTGCCCGAGAGTTCGAGAATCTTGCGAAAGCCTTCAATCGTGCCGATGACGCGATCCTTCGGCGTCGTCGGCACCTTGGTCGACCAGATGCGCCCTGCTTCGTCGTCCACCATCACGACATCGGTGAAGGTGCCGCCGACATCGAGTCCGATTCTTTTCAATTTGCCTCTCTCCTGTGGATGCGTGATTTCTGCTGCGCTTGCCGAGGCCGCGTGAGTTCCGGCATGATCGAGCCGCGCCGTCGAGCGCCCGGCTGTGACGAACATCGACCGAGCCAGTTTAAAGAGGCATCGGCGCGGCCAGATAATGAAACGTTCCGATCAGGTGAGACGTTGGAGTTATATCGGTGATAACCAGTATCGATGCGATATTGAGGCGGCTGCGCGGCAATCACGTCGCGCTTTTGATCGCGCTCGACGACCATGGCTCGCTGCGCAAGGCGGCGCAACAGGTGTCGCTCTCGCAGCCCGCGACGACCAAGTCGCTGCGCGAAATCGAGGCGATGTTCGGCACTGAACTGTTTGCCCGTTCGCCGCGCGGCATCGTGCCGAACGAACTCGGGCGCTGCGTGATTCGTCACGCGCGCGCGGTGCGTTCGGAGATCGGCGCGCTGCGCGACGAGCTCGCGGCCATCATGCGCGGCGGCGGAGGGATGCTTGCCATCGGCGCGGTGATGGGTTCGATGCCCGAGTGGCTCGCGCCCATCCTGCGTGCGCTGCGGCAAGTGCAGCCGGACGTGTCCGTCGAGGTCTGGGAGGACAACAGCGCGCGTTTGCTGTCGATGCTCGATCAGCGTCTGCTCGATCTCGTCATCGGGCGGCCGAGCATCAGCGTTCACCCTGAGGCTTACGATTTCATTCCGCTCGAAGTGGAGGAAGTGTGTCTCGTGGTCGATGGCGCCGATCCGCTCGCGAGCGTGCAGCGCCTGACGCTCGAAGCGCTTGCGGACAATCCGTGGATCGTGCCGCAAGCCGCCCTGCCGATGCGCTCGCTGCTCGAACAGCTTTTCGACGACGCGGAGGTTCCTTTTCCGCGATACGCGATCGAAACGTCATCGACGTTCGCGACGTTGTCGTTATTGCGCGCCAGCGCGGGGACCGTTGCGCTGATGCCACTGAAGGTCGCGCAATACTTTCAGGCGCACGGCATGATGGCGGTGCTGCCGATCCGTATCGAGCGACGTGGCGCGCCGTACGGGATCGCAACGCGTCGCGGCGCTACGCCGACGGCGCCGGTGCAGAGGTTCATCGAGTTATGCAAAGAGAAGCGCGACGAGCAGCTTCGACGCAATGAGCTTTAACGAGGAACGTCGGTTCAATGCGACGACACATAAGGCGACGGCCCCGCCTCCGGCACCGCGAAATGCCGCTTCATTCGTCGTAATTCTTCCGAAGGCGTGCCGCCGAAAAGCCGCTTGAATTCGCGGCTGAACTGCGATGCGCTCTCATAGCCGACTCGCGCGCTCGCCGCCGCAGCCGTCATGCCTTGCCGCGCCATCAATAGCCTCGCCTGATGCAGTCGCGTCGACTTGATGTACTGCAGCGGAGAAGTATTGGTGGCCGCCTTGAAGTGCATATGAAAGGACGGCACGCTCATGGCCGCTTCCCTTGCGAGCGTTTCGATCGTCAGCGCCTCGGCATAGCTCGAATGGATCTTGCGCAGCACCTTGGAAATGCGCCCGAAATGTCCATCGAGGTCGAGCGCGGCGCGCATCGAAGCGCCCTGCTCGCCGATAAACACGCGAAAGTAAATCTCGCGCACCAGCGTCGGCCCCAATAGCGCGGCTTCGAGCGGATCGCGCATTGCGTCGAGAAAGCGCAGCATGGTTTCGCCGAGCGCCAGATCGAGCCGCGTCGTGGCCATGCCGCCCGGCCCGCCGGGCACCACGCCATTGCGCTCGTCGATCTGAAGCAATACATCGGCGGCGAGCGTCGCATCGAGACGCACGTACACCGCGAGCAACGGTTCGTCGGCGGTGGCGTCGGTTTCCATCGAGAACGGCAGCGGCAACGCGACAGCCAGATAGTGCTGCGCATCGTAGACATACACCTTGCTGCCGAGATAGCCGCGCTTGCGGCCTTGCGCGATGACGACGATACCCGGCTCGTACAGCACCGGCGTACGCGTGAGCGGACGGTTCGATCGCAACAGGCGAATGTCCGGCATCGGCGTCGCGTTATAGCCTTCGTTCGGCGCGAGTTCCAGCAGCCGGCTCACCATCGAAGCGTGCACGCGAGCGAGTGCGGCGGCTTCGGTTTCCATCGTCGGCAATTTGGGCGGGCGGTGCGTTTTCATGCGTCGAGTTCGATAAAGGCGTGTTCATAGAATCGGGCAAGCTTTGCAGACGATCACGCGTTCTCGTCGCGTTGCCATATGCCTAACATTCGATCATGCAAGTCAACTCACCTCGGAGAACAAGCATGATCGATGTACTCAATCCCGCCGACGGCACGCTCGTCGGGCAAGTCGAACATCATTCAGAAGCGCAGGTGCGCGCCGCCATCGACCGCACATGCGCGGCCTTTCCGGCGTGGTCGCGCACATTGGCACGCGAACGAAGCGCACTGCTGCGCGCATGGTTCGACCTCGTCAGCGCCGACAAGACCGCATTCGCCGAACTGATGTGCCGCGAGAACGGCAAGTGCATGTCGGAAGCCTTCGGCGAAATCGACTATGGCCTGGGCTTCGTCGAATGGTACGCGGAGGAAGCGAAACGCGTGTACGGCGATACCATCCCCACGCACGCGAAAGACGCAGCGGTGATCGTCACGAAAGAGCCTGTCGGGCCGGTTGCGTCGATCACGCCGTGGAATTTCCCGTTCATGATGATTACGCGCAAGGTCGCGACCGCGCTCGCGGCGGGTTGCACGATCCTCTTGAAGCCTGCCGAGGAAACGCCGCTGACCGCATACAAGCTGCTCGAATACGCTCGCCGCGCCGGCATTCCGGAAGGCGTGTTCGAAATGGTGACGGGCGACCCCGTTCAGATCGGCAAACTCATCACCGACGATCCGCGCATTCGCAAGATCTCGTTCACGGGTTCGACCGCGGTCGGCAAGCTGCTCGCCGCGCAGTGCGCCGGCACGCTGAAGAAAATGACGATGGAACTCGGCGGCAACGCGCCCTTCATCGTTTTCGACGATGCCGATCTCGACGAAGCCGCGAAAGCGCTCGTGTCCGCGAAGCTGCGCAACAGCGGACAGGTCTGCATTTCGCCGAACCGCGTGTATGTGCAGGCGAGCATCCACGATGCGTTCGTTCAGCGCGTCAAGGCGCTCGTCGAAGCGATCCCGGTCGATCAAGGGCTGCAGGACCGGTTCGTCGTCGGTCCGCTGATCAATCGTGCGGCCATCGACAAGGTCGGCAAGCTCGTCGACGATTCGCGCGAACGCGGCGCCAAGGCCGTGCTCGGCGGACATGCGCACGCGAAAGGCGGACTCTTCTATGCGCCCACGATTCTCGTCGATGTCGCGGACGATATGCCGATCGCATCGACCGAAATCTTCGGTCCCGTCTTTCCGATCTATCGCTTCTCGACCGAAGCAGAAGTCATCGCACGCAGCAACGACAGCGAATATGGACTCGTCGCCTATGCGTTCACGCGCGATCTGGGCCGCTCGTTCCGGCTGTCGCGCAACATCGAGGCGGGCATGGTGATTCTGAATTCCGGCTCGGTCGGCACGGCTTCGGTGCCGTTCGGCGGCGTGAAGCAATCCGGTTACGGACGCGAAGGCAGTCATCATGGAATCGAGGAATATGTGCATGTGAAATACACGCTGATGGCCGGTCTCGCCTGAACCACGCGAAGCGCGGCATCGCGATGCCGCGCTTCGTGTCATCGCCGATTCAACGTACCGGCAATTGAGCCGTGTCGGCAGGGCTCGCGCACTGCACTTCGTAATGACGCTGACGAATGAGCCGGTCCTGCCGCAGTCCCCAAAAATAGGTAACGGCAAGGCAGGGCAACAGCGAAACGATCGAATACCCGACGCCCGCAAGCGGGTTGCCCGTCAGATTGACGAGCGAAAGACTGATGAGCGGAAGAAACCCGCCGAACAGCACATTGCCGAGTTGTTGCGACAATCCGAAGCCCGTGGTCCTGCTTTGCGGTGGAAAACATTCGGCGATGAACGCGGGCAGCGGCGCCATGATCATCGCGGTCAACACGGCGAGCAGCGCGACGAGCAGCGTCGCCGTGACCCAGCCGCCCGCGAGCGCATTCGTCCTGATGCCCGCGAATGCCGGATACGCTGCGAGTATCCAGAGCACGATGCCGATCAGCATCACGCGCGCCCGGCCGATCGCATCGGACAGACGGCCGAACGCCGGATAAAGCGGCGCGGCCACGACGATAGCGACGCCAAGGCAGAGATTTGCGCGCGACGGATCGACCTTCAACACGTTCTGCAGGAAGTACAGCATGTAGACGATCGACGTATAAAGCGATACCGACGTTCCGCCTTGCGCGCCGAACATCGCGACGAGAATCGCCTTCCACGACGTCGCGCTCGACAACGTGTCCTGCAGCGGCGATTTCGACAGACGGCCCGCCTCTTTCATCTCCGCGAACACGGGCGTTTCCTTCATGCCGAGCCGGATCCATGTCGCCACCGCGACGATCGGCGCCGAGATCAGGAACGGGACGCGCCAGCCCCACGATTCGAATGCGGCTGCATCGAGCGCGAACTTCAGCGCCGACACGATAGCGAGCGCGAGCAAAAGGCCGAGGCTCGCGGTGCTTTGCAGCACGCTCGTCGCCATGCCTTTGCGGCCCGCGGGCGCATGCTCCATGACGTAGACGACCGCGGAGCCATATTCGCCGCCGAGCGCGATGCCCTGCACCACGCGCAGCGCGATGAGGCCGATCGGCGCAAGCAGGCCGGCCATCGCGTAGGTCGGCAGACAGCCGATGCCCACCGTCGCGATACCCATGATCGCGAGCGTGATGACGAAGGTCTTCTTGCGTCCGATGCGGTCGGCCATCGGGCTGAAGATGATCGTGCCGAGCGGCCGCGCGACATACGCGATGCCGAACGTGGCGACGCCCGCCATCGCGGCGACCGTGCGATCCGTCGATGGCAGGAACAAGTGCGTCAGCGTCGATGTCAGCGCGACGTAGACGAAGAAATCGTAGTACTCGAGCATCGTGCCGAGGCTCGATGTCGCGATGATCCGCAGCATGCCGGGCTTTGAATGTCGCGCGCCGGAAGTCGTGGACATGGTCGTCTCCTGTGATTCAGTTCGTGAGGCCCCGCGCGATCGACGCAGTGGCCGTAAGGCGCATCACATGTGCGTGCGCTTCTTCGCCGCTTGCTGCGCGAGAAACCGGTCGACAGCCTCCTTGTGCTCGCGGCCGCACAACAGAATGGCCTGCATGCTCGCCGCCATTCCGAGCGTCGTTTCAAGCGATGCATCGGCCGCTTCGCGCACGAGCCGCTTCGCCATGCGCAGTGCAGTCGGCGGGCTGTGCGCGATGCGTTTCGCCAGCGACAACGCTTCGGTGTCGAGCGCATCCTCCGGCACGACCTTCGAGACGATGCCGAGCTTGAGCGCCGCTTCAGCATCGATGAACTCGCTGGTCAGCGTCAGTTCGAGCGCCTTCGCATAGCCGACGATGCGCGCGAGAAACCACGATCCGCCGATGCCCGATACAAGTCCCAGCCGCAAGAAGCTCTCTGCGAAAACGGCTTTCGTGCTCGCCACGCGGATATCGCACATCAACGCGAGATCGCAGCCCGCTCCGACTGCGGCGCCATTGACCGCGCATACCGAAGGCACATCGAGACCGCTCAATGCGCGCGTGATCCGGTGCAAGCTGCGATGCAAGCGGTCGCGCACGTCTTCGACGCTGCCGCTCATCAGGTCGCTGCCGCTTTGCATGTCCTTCACGTTGCCACCCGTGCAGAAGTGCCGCGACGACGAACGCAGCAGCACGCAATGCATGTCGCGCCGGTCGTTGATCTCTTCGAGCGCATCCGACAGCGCCTCTGTCATCGCGACGTTCAGCGCGTTGCCGTCGCTTGCGCTGTTGAGCGTGAGCACGAGCACGCCGTCGTCGAGGGATGACTCGACCAGCGAACCCGAATCGTTTGAATAAGCTGACACGACAAAGTCTCCTGATAGTTTCGCCGGCAACTACCGGTTCTGGAATGCGGCCTGACGACGTTCGAGAAACGCGGCCATGCCTTCTTTCTGATCGGCGAGCGCAAAGCCCGCATGAAATAGCCTTCGCTCGAACAACAGACCTTCCGACAGCGAGGACTCGAACGCACGATTGACGGCTTCCTTGATCGCGACGATCACCGGCAGCGAATGACGCGCGATCTGCTCGCCGACGCGCATCGCTTCGTCGATCAAGCGCTCGCGAGCGACGACCATCGACACGAGTCCATATGCCAATGCCTCGCTTGCGTTGAAGGATTCGCCGGTCAGGCACGCGAGCATCGCGGTCGATTTGCCCACCGCGCGCGGCAGACGCTGCGTGCCGCCCGCGCCCGGCACGATGCCGAGCTTGATTTCGGGCTGGCCGAAGAGCGCATCGTCCGCGGCGATGACGATGTCGCACATCATCGCCAGTTCGCAGCCGCCGCCCAGCGCATAGCCGCCTACCGCAGCGATGATCGGCTTGCGGGCCATGCGGATGCGGTCCCAGCTTCGTCCGATGTAGTCATCCGAGAATGCGCTCGCGTAATCGAGCTTCGACATCGCGACGATGTCGGCGCCGGCGGCGAAGGCCTTGTCGGACCCTGTCAGAACGATTGCGTGAATTTGCGGATCGGCTTCGTTGCGCAGCAGGACGTCGATGAGCTGATCCATCAACGCGTCGGTCAGCGGATTGAGCGGGTTATCCGACGCGAGACGCACGAGCGCGACCTGGCCGCGTCGTTCGCTCCGTATGATCGCGGCGCTCATGCGCTCACCTTGCGGTCTTCATCGCAGGTCTCGCGCGTTGCGCGGCCCAGGCGGATCACGCCCGCGTTCAGCAGTTCCGCGATCTCGCTTTGGGCGAAGCCGTATCGCTCCAGCATCTGCAGCGTGTGCTGGCCCGTCAGCGGCGCTGGCACGTCGGGCACGCTTGCGCGGTCGGATGGACCGAGCGCGAAGCCGTGCGTACGCATGATTCCCGCGACCGGATGATCGATCGTCTGCGCCAGTCCGCATTCGGCGTATTCCGCCGTTTCGATGACATCGCCGTAGGTTGCGACGGGCGAACACAGAATGTCCCGCGCTGCGAGCCGTTCCATCCACTCCGCGGTCGGGCGTTCGACGAAACGCGCCGCGAGCATGTGATGCAGCGCCTTGCGATGGCGCACGCGATCGTCGTTGGTGGCGAAGCGCGGATCCGCTGCGAGTGCGGACGATGCGAGCACCTCGCACAGCGCGCGCCATCGTTCCGGATGATAGGCGACGACCATCATCCAGCCGTCCTGCGTCGGGAACGCTTCGTTCGGGCATGCATAAGGCGCGGCGCTGCCGGTTTTTTCCGGCTCGCGGCCGGACGCGAAATACGCAGCGAAGCCGATCTGCTGCAGCATCAGCGTCGCGTTGTAGAGACTCACGTCGAGATGCTGGGCACCGCCGCCCGCGCGAACCTGATGCAGCGCGCCGAGAATCGCGATCGATGCGAGATAGCCGCCCATCATGTCGGCAACGGGAATCGGGACTTTCAGCGGCTCGGCGTTCGTCGTGCCGAGCGTGCTCATCAGACCGCTGACAGCCTGGATCACGCCATCGACGCCCGGCCGCTTGCGATTCGCGCCCGTCTGACCGAAGGCGGAGATCGAGCAGTAGACGAGCCGGGGATTCAACTGACGCAGTGCGTCGAAGTCGAGTCCCATCGATGCCATCACGCCCGGCCGAAAGTTTTCGACGAGCACGTCGGCCTCGCGCAACATGCGGCGAACGGCTTCGCGCCCCGCGTCGGTTTTCAGATCGATCGCGACGCTGTACTTGTTGCGGTTGACGCTGATGAAGGCCGGGCTTTCACCGCTGATCCACGGCGGGCCGATGCGCCGCCCGATCTCGCCGTCGGGCGGCTCGATCTTGACGACGTGCGCGCCGAGATCGGCGAGCGTCATCGAGCAGACCGGACCGGCGAGGACATGCGAGAAATCGATCACCCGCACGCCGTTGAGGCTGTCTCTTGGCATTTGTGATTGTCCTGTCTCGTGACTCGTCACTGCGACGAATCATGCCGACGAGAATAGGTACTCACCGGCCTTCCAGACAATCGACAATTTAGAAACGAGCCTTTGACTTTTTGTTAAAGGGTCGGCGATTCGTGAGCGCTATTCGTTGAGCAACGAGTGCAGCCATCGGCGGAAAATCTTCAGTGCATCGGATTGCGGACGCGCCGTCGGCCACGCGAAGTAGTATGTGTGATTGCCGCGGTCCAGCTCGAATGAAAACGGAGCGACGAGCAGACCGCTTTCGAGTTCGCTGCGCACCAGCGCCTTCTGCGCGATCGCGACGCCGTGCCCTTCGATCGCTGCCTGATACGCGAGCAGCGACGTTTCGTAGCGCATCTCGCGGCGTCGCCCGCTCAATGGAAGGCCCGCAGCCTTCAGCCACAAGGTCCAGTCTTCAGGGCGTGCGAGCGTGTGCAGAAGCGTTTCGCCCTGTAACTGCGAGCGCGCCTTGACCTGTCTCGACGGCGCGGCGACAGGCACCAGTTCGTTCGCGATCAGACGTTGCACGCGCAGACCGGGCCACTTGCCGTCGCCTAGCTGAATGCCGGCGTCGATATCCTCACGCGCGAAATTGAGCGGAGCCGGTGATGTCGTCAGTTGCACGTCGATGTTTTCATGCAGCCGATGAAAGCTCGCGAGACGCGGAATCAGCCAGCGCACCGCGAATGTGGCGGGCGAGCGGATCTTGAGCACGCGGGCGCGCCGTTCCGACGAACGCAGACTGTCGGTGGCTTCGCGCAGCGCTGCGAAGAGCGGCATCAACTCCGCCAGATACCGCGCACCCGCCGAGGTCAGCTCAAGCCGTCCTTTCACACGCTCGAACAGATCGACGCCCAGATAGGCTTCGAGCGTGCGTACCTGCCGGCTGACGGCGGCGGGCGTCACGGCCAATTCGTCGGCGGCCTTGGAAATACTCAGCAGGCGTCCGGTCGCCTCGAACGCCCGGGTCGGATTCAACGGGGGAAGCAGTGCGCGACGTTCCATAGCCTGTCCGTGTGGAAGCATGTCGGGATTGTGGCGCGAAAATGGTCGAGGTTCGGTAGGCGGCCACTCGCCGGATAGTTGAATACTGAAGCGCCGCCGGTATCGACTGCCGCTCGATCATCGTGAGCAAAGCCGCTTTCCTGTGCCGACAAGGCCGCCCCGCAGCGCATATTCCGTTCCCGGAGAACGGGATAACAATCCTTTAACGGTGTTGCTAATCGATTAATTAAAATCAATCTTCTGACGATTGATCCGGTGGAGACGCGCGCCTAGACTGAAATCATTGAAGGCAACGAAAGCCTTGGAGACATCAAGGCCTAAAAAGATGAGCACCTTCGAAATCCAAGAAAGCATTCGAGAGATCAATCTTTCCTATCTCATCCTGGCGCAGCGAATCTTGCGCGAGGACCGCGCGATCGGCATGTTTCGCCTCGGGCTATCCGCCGAGGTTGCCGATCTGCTGATGAGCCTCTCGCTGCCCCAAGTCGTGAAGCTCGCCTCTTCCGATCAGCTGTTATGCGCGTTCCGCTTCAACGATCACATGCTGCTCTCCGCGCTGACGCAACCTCCGAAGCACGCCAACATCGCTTCGACGCATGCTGCGGTTCTATTGGCAGGCCAACCCGTCAAACTGCTGATCTAAGGCGCCGTCCTCCATGAACCTCATTGCAAAGAAAAGCCTGACCGAAGAAGCGCAAGAGGTGTTTCGCGCAGTCGCGCTCATCGAACTCGGTGCGCGCATGCAGGTCCTCGAAAGCGAACTCACGCTCTCGCGCGAACGTCTCATCCGTCTTTATCGTGAAGTGCGAGGCGTGTCGCCGCCAAAGGGAATGCTGCCTTTCTCCGCGGACTGGTACATGCCGTGGCTTTCGAACATTCACGCGTCGCTATTCTTCAACACTTATCTGTTCCTCAAGAACGAAGCGAGCTGCTCGCACCTCGATGCGCTGACCAAAGGATATCGGCTGTATCTGGAGCACTGCACGCGCAACGACGCCGAACCGGTGCTCGACCTGACGCGCGCCTGGACGCTCGTGCGTTTCTTCGAGGCGGAGATGCTGCAATTGACGCCCTGCTGCCGCTGCACCGGCAAGTTCGTCGCGCACAAGCATGACTTGCAGCACGGCGTCGTGTGCGGCGCCTGCCAGCCGCCGTCGCGTGCGGGCAAGACGAGGAAAGCGGCGGCACGCGCGGCCGTTCAGGCTTTTGCGTCGGTGACTGACGAGAATGTGATCGATCCGGCCGCGCCACCCATCTCCGCTGAAGCAGCTTGAGCCGTATGCTCAATCGCTTCGGGAGTCGTGATTCAGCGAATGCGCGTTCCATACTTTCCCGATCAACCACTGGAACAGCGAGTGGCCTTGTTCGTGCTCGGCGGGCATCGGAGTCGCGAGCTTGCCGAGCTTATCCTGCCGATACGCCAGAAGCTCGCACATTTGCTTCGCTACTTCCGGATGATCTTTGAGAAACGACGTCATGTCGTCCTTGGCCAGCTGAAATAGAACCGATGGCGTGAGCGTCGAGATCGATACTTGCATCGCGATTCCGGCGAGCAATCCCGCTTCCCCGAATGCTTCGCCCGGCCCGATGCGAGCAACCTCGCGAGCGCCTGCCGCTTCGACGACCGCGACCGAGAGCACGCCCGAATGCACGATCGACAAGCTATCGGGCACGGTGTCGGGCGCCAGGATCTGATGATTCGCCTGATATTCGTGTCGCGACAAACGCTTCGCGAGCCGCGTTATTTCCTCGCCTGAAAGGCTGTCGAACAAGTCGACGCGTCTTAACAAGGCTTCTTTTTCATCTCTCGATGCAAGCGCGGGCGCCGCTACGCCCAGCGCGCGCCATGCCACGCCAGCCGCGGTGAGATGGCGGTAGCAGAGGTCGAAGAGCTCGTTGCATACGGCGAGCTTTTTGTTCATGTCGTCGACGAAGGCCACCACTTCATACTGGACCGAGTTCGTCGTCGTGCGCTTTATGCGGGCGTATGGGGCCGGCGTCGCGAGAATCAGATTACAACCGGTAAGCGCGCGCCCGAGTGCGTCCAGCACGTTCTTCGGCCGCGCCTCGGGTTCGATCTCGAGGACGATCGATATGCCGTGGACGTCGCCCGGTCTGCTGTTATTGGTGATTTTCGCCTTCGCCGCGACAGCGTTAGGGACGATGAGCGTATTGCCTTGCCCCGTCAACAGATGTGTCGCGCGCCAGTTCATCTCGACGACCTTGCCCTCGACGTCGTCGATCGTCACCCAGTCACCTATCGCGTAGGGTTCCGTCGTGTTGATGACGATGCCCGCGAATACATCGCTGAGCGTGCTCTGGATAGCGAGGCCCAGCACGATCGCCAGTGCGCCCGATGTCGCAACGAGGCCGCGTACCGGCAGTTCGAGCACGAAGCCAAGCGCCGCCACGGCCGCCGCGAGAAACACCACGGCACCGAAAACGTCCGAGAACAGCCGCTGTTTTCTCCAGGCGCGTGGAAGCAGCAGCGTGTCGAGTGAGAGCGTGAGCAGGCGCGCGCCCATCAACCACCAGATGACTTCGAGAATTTGCCCCGCCCAGTGCAATTCGACGACGTCGGCGAACGGCGCCTGCGTGAACGGACTCAGACCCGATGCAAAGAGCACCCAGCTCAACACAAAAAAAAGCGCGAGCCGTATGAAGAGCCGGGCCAGGTCATTGTCGGGCAATCGCGCGCGCCATACGATCACGTCGATTGCGACGATGCCGAAGCCCAGAAGCAAGGGGTATTTCACGGATGCTCCTCTCGAGGAACGACTTCGAGAGAATACACATTTGCTGGCAACGCGCGCTAGCCACGGCTCGCACGCCGATGCGTCACAGGCGCTTCGGCGCCTCGTACCACTTCGGATGAAATGCCTTCACGAGCGGACCATCCGTACGAAGCGCGTGACAGCCGTCGAGCTGGAACGGCCGCATGGTGCCGCTCGCGTTGATTTCCTCGCTCATCGTCTGAAATGCGGCGGTGGCCACCGCGCCGATGAGTTCGGTCAGATGCGTGCAGCCGCGCAAGCCGCCGAACAGATTTCTGATTTCGCGCATGAAGCCCGGCGCGAGCTTCATGCCTTCGAGCTTGCGATAGTCGGGCGCGATCGTTTCGCAATGGCCGACATACGGCACGATGATCGATTCGGCCTTCGCCTCGCGGATGACGAAATCGACGCCGATGGTCATGCGCAGCATCATCTCGTGTACCGGATCGCCCGCCTTGACGATCACGCCATGGGAATCGCGATCGTATGACTTCGTGTCGCGCAGATGGCCTTCGATGTCGTAGAGGCCATCCGCGCGTCTGAAGCCTTGCAGCGTGATCTGGCGCGTGTGCAGCGGCACGCGATCCATCGTCACAGCGTGCTCGCGAGATCCGGCACGACGGAGAACAGATCGCCGACGAGACCGTAATCGGCGACGCTGAAGATCGGCGCTTCGGGGTCTTTGTTGATCGCGACGAT
>NZ_JALQDP010000039.1:0-887 GCF_023631165.1 Caballeronia sp. AZ1_KS37
GAGAACAGATCGCCGACGAGACCGTAATCGGCGACGCTGAAGATCGGCGCTTCGGGGTCTTTGTTGATCGCGACGATGACCTTCGAGTCTTTCATGCCGGCCAAGTGCTGAATCGCGCCCGAGATGCCGACCGCCACGTACAGTTGCGGCGCGACGATCTTGCCGGTTTGACCCACCTGAAAGTCGTTCGGGACATAGCCGGCATCGACTGCCGCGCGCGATGCGCCCAGCGCCGCGCCGAGTTTGTCGGCGAGCGGTTCTAGCGTCTTCGTGTAGTTCTCGCCGCTGCCCAGACCACGGCCACCCGACACGATGATGTGCGCGCTCGTCAGTTCCGGACGATCGAGCTTCGTCACTTCACGGCTCACGAACTGCGAGATGCCTGCATCGGCTGCCGCTTCGATCGTCTCGACCGCTGCGCTGCCGCCTTCCGCCGCAACCGGATCGAAGCCCGTCGCGCGAACGGTGATGACCTTGATCGGATCGCTCGATTGAACCGTGGCGATGGCGTTGCCTGCGTAGATTGGGCGTTCGAAAGTATCGGCGCTATCGACGGCGGTGATGTCGCTGATTTGCGCGACGTCCAAGTGTGCAGCGATACGCGGCGCGATGTTCTTACCGTACGCGGTCGCCGGAGCGAGGATGTGCGAATAATCCTTCGCGATGTTCAACACCGTAGCTTCGACGTTTTCCGCGAGGCCTTCAGCGAGTTGCGGCGCATCGGCGAGCAGCACTTTGCTGACGCCCGCGATCTTCGCCGCCGCATCCGCCGCGCCCTGCGCGTTCGAGCCCGCGATCAGCACATGCACATCGCCACCAATCTTCGATGCCGCCGCAACCGTGTTCAGCGTCGCTGCCTTGATCGACGCATTGTCGTGTTCTGCAAT